>DAOOFR010000154.1:0-7282 GCA_035415285.1 Opitutaceae bacterium | reverse complement strand
GTCGTCCGTCTTCCGTCGTCCGTCTTCCGTCTTCGTTCTCTTCGTTACCTTCTGTCGTCTGCTTTATCTGTGCTATCTGTGGCTATAACTTCCGTCGTCTGACATCTGTCGTCTGTCGTCCGTCAACTGCTTCATCTGTGCTATCTGTGGCCAAATATGCTGTCTTCCGTCGTCTGTCTTCCGTTGTCCGTCGTCTGCCGTCCGGTTTCCGGTCCGTTCCAGCTTTCCTGATTTCCACATTATGATTTTCGCCCGAGGAACAGCTGCAGCAGCGGCAGGGCGTGCAGCGCCTTGCGGTGCCAGATGCGCAGACTGTCGATGCGCTGTTCGAGGAACTCGCGCTGCGGCTCGTCCGCGGCGACCAGGCGCGTCTCCATGGTCTTCAAGCGCTCCGCGCTGGCCTCGAGCGGGGCGCGGAAGCGGTGCTCGAGCACGCCACCGAGCAGCTTGCGCAGCTCCGTCTCGGCCACGAACACCTCGCGCCGCCCCTCCGGGTCCTCGACCGGACGGATCGCGCCGAGCTCACGCAGGAAGCGCAGCCCCTGGCTGGCCGAGCCGTTGCTGATGCCCAGCGCCGCCACCACGTCCGCAAAGGCCATGGGGCGCTCCGAACCATAGATTGCCCCGTAGATCTGCCCGACCGAGCGCGGGAGCCCGAGCTGCTGGAGCATATCCGCGCAGAGCCCGATGATCTCCTGCCGGACAGGTGTGAGCGCGCCCCCAGCCCTGTTCAGGGCTGCAGAATCAGCTTCGGCCGGCTCGGGACCGGCGGGTTTGCACGTGGAGGGCACTGCCCGGGAGCTTCCGGTGCGCTGGCCCGTGTTCAAGGCAATTTGAACTCCGACTCGTAACAATGGGGCAACAACCCGGGGCCCTCCTTCGCGCGGCGGGCGTTCTGCCGGTTACCAGTTGCCAGTTGCCGGTGGGCGATGGCCGGTGGCCGGTTGGCAGTGGACGGTGGTCAGTTGCCAGTTACCGGTGGACGGAGGACGTGGCCGGTTGCAGGTGGCATGGCAGCGATGCGCTCGACGCGCTCACGCGCGTCGCTACGTCCCAATCTCCCACGCCTCCGCATCAGCGTTTATCAGCGTCTATCAGCAGTTCCACTTCCGTTCCGTACGTCGCGCCGCTGCGCCGTTGCGCGAGAAATTCCGGCGGTTCGTGTCCTCCTGTCGTCTTCGCAATCTGGTTCCGGCCACCGTTCACCGACCACCGACAACCGTCCACTGGCGCCCCCGCCCGCTTCCGCGTAAAGGTCGCCACCCACGCGGCAGGCCGCTCACGGCGCCACGCTCGCCACGGTTCGATCCGGGAAGCCAGCGCATCAGTGTGAATCAGTGGTTCCTCTCTCCTCCTGCCCGCCCTCGACGCGCTCACGCGCGTCGCTACCGGCCACCGGTTCCACTTCCGTTCCGCCCGTCGCGCCGTTGCGCCGTCGCGCGAGATTCTCCGCCGGTTTGACCCGGACGGGTGAACGAGCTAGTGCGCCCCTGCCATGGAACGGATCGAAATCAACCCGGCCATCTGCAACGGGCGCCCCGTGATTCGCGGCACCCGGATCTCGGTGCAAACCGTGCTCGGGTTCCTCAGTGCCGGAGACTCCATCGACGACGTCCTCGCAGGATACCCGCAGCTCACTCGCGAAGATGTGCTCGCCTGTTTGGCGTACGCCCGGCGTTTGAGCGAGAGCCGCTCGGTGACTGCACTGGCGTCGTGAAGCCGTTGTTCATCGACGAGAACCTGCCGCGGACGTTGGGTGGCCGCCTCGGCCGACCAGCGGTCCATGCGACCGACAGGGGCGTGCGGCTGACCGATCAGGAGATCTGGGAAAAGGGCCGGAGCGACGACGGAGTGGTGCTCACCCAAGATGCCGATTTCTTCGACCGGATTGTTGTCCACGGGCCGCCACCGCAGGTGGTCTGGGTTCGGACGGGCAACATGCGCCGCCGCGAACTCGAGGATTGTCTGGTCGCTGCCAGGCCGGAGATCGAGCGCTTGCTGACCGAATCGGCGTTGGTCGAGGTCTACCGCGATCGCGCGGTGGGTATGGTCGTGGGTTCCTGATTGGGGCCACCGGCTACCGGCCACTGGCGACCGCTCTCCGTCCCCCATCGACGCGCTCACGCGTTTCGCCACCCCGGCAACCGGCCACCGGCAACCGTCCACTGGCTACTGGCAACCGGCGCCCTCGCCTCTGCATCAGCGTCCATCAGCGCACACCAGCGAACCGATCGCCTGCTCGTGGAATGGGCCAATCCGCCCCGTGCCGCCTGACTCAGTAACCCGGACCCAGCAGATCGATCGGCCCTTCCGGCCACGGGAAACCCGCCGGGTAGATCATCACATGAGGATCCCACCACGGCCGCTCCGCCGTGCCTCGATCCCCCGCCTTGAACCGCGAGTTGCGGAACCCGTTCACCACCGGGCGCGCGCCGAGCTTCGCGTAGAACTCCGGGACCGGCGTCTGGAACAATGCCACCGCGTACTCGCCACGGTCGACGGCTCCAAACGCCGCTCGGACCACCCGCCGCCCCAAGCCGCGTCCCCGAACTTCGGGGTCACTGCACACGCCAGCGAGCGCCTGCACCCGCAGCGGGCCGTTCGCCGTCCGCACGATCCGCGGAAACCACATGGCCACGGCTCGCAGCGCGTCTCCGCTCCAGAGCGCAGCGAACTGCCGCGCCTCGCCCCCCCAGTCGGCACGCGCCGCCTCACGCCGCTCGACCAGCGTCTCGCCCGACGGAGGCCACACGCGGTCGTACAGCGCGCACAGCGTGCGCAACTGCAGATCGGTCAGGTCGCGGACCGCGCCGCAGGTCAGCAACAGTCCCTCGGGATCGGCGTTCATGCCCACCATCAACGGCACATCGCCTCACCGCGCAACACCCCGCGCCAGCCGCAGGCACTCCGCGAAGTCCTCCGGCAGCGGGCTCTCGACCGCGACCGCGTGCCCGGTGAGGGGATGCGGGAACTCCAGCCGCGCCGCATGCAGCAGCACCCGCGGCACCGGCACGAACACCCCGCCGGCCGCCTTGAGCTGCGCCGGGCCGCCGTACAAGCCGTCGCCGAAGATCGGATGCCCGCCCTCGGCCAGGTGCACGCGGATCTGGTGCGTGCGGCCGGTGTGCGGCTGCGCCTCGAGCAGCAAGGCCCCGGGCAGCCGTTCCAGCAGGCGGAACGACGTCTGCGCCGCATCGCCGCCGCTGCGCACCGCGCCGAACTTGCTGGCCTTGCCGACCCGACCGACCACGCCGAGATGGTTCTCGACCGCCCAAGTCGCCGGGCACGTCGGTCCGGTCACCGCCAGGGCCCGGTAGGTTTTCTGCGCAGTCTTGCCGGCGAAGAGCGCCGTCACCCCGGCGTTGGCCTTCTGGTCCTTGGTGAAGAGCAGCACGCCCGAGGTGTCGCGGTCGAGTCGGTGGTGGAGCCCCAGGTAGGTCTTCGCGCCGGCTCGCCGGTCGAGAAAGGTCTGCAATGTCGCGAACACGCTCGCCCGCGCCTCATCCACCGTCGGCTGCGTGGGCAGGCCGGCGGGCTTGTCGACCACGATGAGCCACTCGTCCTCAAACAGGATACGCTCGGGGGTCCAGGTGAAGTCGCGCAGGATCGCCTGCCGCATCCCGGAGGCGCCGCCGACGTCGAACTTGGCCGGATCGAGGAACACCTCGATGCGCGTGCCTTCGCGCAGCTCGTAGGTGGCGATCTGCTCCCGCCGCCCGTTGCGGGCCACCAGCCCCGAGAGGACCAGCCGCCGCACCTGCGCGCGCGACACCTCCCGGCCGAGCGCCTTCGGCAACGCCTCGAAGAGGAAATGGTCGAGGCGGATGCCCTGCTGCGCGGCGCCGACGCGCCAGGAGTGTTTCAAAGTGGCCATGCGCAACGAGCGTGGGCGCCGCATCCGCCTCTGACAAGGGTGCAGCGGGTGCGGCGCGCCGCCGTCCGATAGTTCGCACGCAGTCCGGTTGGCGCGGCAGACGCTTCCCGCTTCGCTCTCGCCCCATGTCTCTCCCCCACCGACTCCTCCCCCTCGCCTTCCTCGCACTGCTCGGTTGCCAAAGCCCCAAGACCGATCCGGCGGCGCCGGTCGCACTCCGCGACCTCACGCGCAACCTGTTCCACCTCGGCGTCGCCATCAACGCCGAGCAAATCACCGGTGACGACCGGGTCGGCGCGGACATCGTCGCCACCCACTTCGACTCGATCACGGCCGAGAACGCCATGAAGTGGCAGCATCTCCAGCCCGCGCCGGGCCGTTTCGAGTTCGCCCTCGCCGACCGCTTCGTCGCCCTCGGCCGACGCGAAGGCAAACAAGTGATCGGCCACACGCTGATGTGGCATTCCCAGACTCCCGACTGGGTCTTCCAGGACACCGACGGCAGCGAAGTCTCCCGCGAGGAACTGCTCCGCCGCCTGCGCGAGCACATCCGCACCGTCGTGGGCCGCTACCGCGGCCAGGTCGCCGGGTGGGATGTCGTCAACGAGGCCATCCGCGACGAGGACGGCACGCTGCGCACCGACAAGCCCTGGTACCGGATCCTCGGCGAGGAGGGCATCTTCGCCGCCTTCGCGGCCGCCCACGAGGCCGACCCCGAGGCCGAACTGTACTACAACGACTACTCCCTCGAGAACCCCGCGAAGCGCGCCGGCGTGCTCAAGCTCGTGCAGGCGATCCGCGCCCGCGGCCTGCGCATCGACGGCATCGGTTCGCAGGGCCACTACCTGCTGAAGTCTCCGACCGCGGCCGAGATCGACACCTCGATCACCGACCTCGCGTCCACCGGGCTCAAGGTGATGTTCACCGAGCTCGACGTCACCGTTCTTCCACGACCCGACCACTACCTCGGGGCCGAGATCGGGAAGGTCTTCGCGCAGGCGCCGGAGCTCGATCCCTATCGGGACGGGCTGCCCGCGGACCGGCAGGCCGAGCTCGCCCGCCGCTACGCCGAGATCTTCGCGGTCTTCGCCAAACACCATCGCTCGATCACCCGGGTGACCGTGTGGGGCGTGACCGACCGCACCTCCTGGCTCAACGGCTGGCCGATCCGCGGCCGCACCGACTATCCCGTCCTCTTCGATCGCGCCGGGGCACCGAAACCGGCGCTCGACGCCGTGCGGGACACCCTGCGCCGCGCACAGGCCGCCCCGGCCGACTGAGCCGGTCCGCCCGGTGGCCGGTTGCCGGTAAACGGTGGCCGGTGGCCGGTTGCCAGTTGCCAGTGGGCGGCACACTGAATCCCGACTCTGGAGACGAGGGAACAAACCGGCGGAAGATTCTCGCGCGACGGCGTGACGCACGGAGAGGGAGGTGACCGCTCTGCCGTACGGCAGAGAACACCGATGCGCAAGCGCGAGGGGTCGGGAGGTAGCGACGCGCGTGAGCGCGTCGAGCGGAGCGGTGCCTCGCCACCGACCACTGATCACCGCCTTCCGTCCACTGCCTCGGCCCTCGACCGGAACGCCGCTCAGCTCTTTGCCACGGTGCCGGCCGCCGGCTTGCCGAGCACCGAAGCCAGCGCCACCGGCGGCAGTTTGCCCTCTTCGGCCGCCCGTACGAAACCCTCGGTGACCGACTTGAGCTGCTCCCAGCGGTTGCGGATGCGCTCGGTCTCCTCTTCGGTGACTTTGCCGTCGGACACCGCCGTCGAGATCACGCCCAGCAGATCCGCGAACTCCTGCACGATGTTGTTGGTGGCCGGGATCAGCTCGTAGGGATGAGCCTTGGGCTCCGGGTTCTTGATGAAGAAACCACCGGAGCGCTCGCACACCCACTGGGCCAAGGACGCATCGCCGGTAAGCTTGATGATCGCGTCGATGCGATCCAACGGGTTCGCCGCGCCGCTGCCCTCGGCCGGGGGTTCGGCCCACTTGTACACGAGCGAAAGCGACAACCCCAGTTCCCCGGCGACCTGCTTGGCGCTCACGCGCTTGAGCAGCTGCTTGAAGACTTCGTGCGAGTGCATCGGCCCGCAGATTATAACGCCCGGGGGCTTTGGCAAGAACCGCGTCCGCTGCGCTCCGGTCCGACCCTCTTTTCAGGGAAGCCCCGATACAGGCGGGGGCGCAGCTGTGGTAGCTTGGCCGCACTCGGCACAACGAGCCGCTCAAGTGCCATCCACAACCCACCTCCATCATGCGCCATCTGCTCGTCTTCCTCGCGGCCACCACCCTCCTCGGAGCCCTCCGCGCCCAGGTGCTCGTGAACACCGACCGTCTTGCCTACACCGGCACGGTCACCCGCTACGACTCGCAGGCCGATGCCCAGTCCGGCGTCAATGCCGTGGCCACCTTCTCCCTCGGAACCGAGAACCGCGACCTGCGGCTCCAGCTTTACCACGGCTTCGCCCCCGCGCTCGCCGACCAGTACTATTTCGGGACCAACTGGACTCCGCCCGGAAGCCCGAGCAACACCGCCTCCGGGTTCATCCAAGTTCCGCTCCAGTTCGGAGCACCGAATATCCGCGCCTTCTGGGACCAGTCGCTCACCCGCTTCACCTTCTCCGCGCAAGATGGTGGTCCGGCCACCCATTCCCGCCTCTGGGATGGCACCACTACCGCCGCCAATCAGGGCGGTGCCTTCATCGATTACCAGCTGTCCCTCATCGCTTCCGGACTCACGCCGGCGCTCTGGGACTCGGCGTACGGCACCTATTGGTCACAGAGCGAGCCGAGCGCGGTCGAAGGGCACTTCGCCGGTCTGTTCCACAATACCACGGTTGGAGGCGCGGGCTACTACACCTTCGATTTCGTGCTCAATCTCGACAGCTGGGCCTACTCGGCATTCGGCATGACCGAGGATCGCGATCACTACATTCCCACCCTCCTCGCCGCGCCCACCGCAGTACCTGAGCCGGCGACCTACGGTGTGCTCGGGGTGCTTGCGCTGCTCGGCCTGCTCTGCTGGCGAGATCTCTCTCACCCGCGGGGCTGAGTTCCGCCCACCACCGGTCTCGCACGGCCGACGAGCCTCGCCGCCGGCCGCGAAACAAAACCACGGATCTCCGCCCCGCGGCTAATCCGCGGCTCACGTCTTGCACTGGTGGTTTTTGGTAGAGCCTTCTGCCGCCCCGCAGAATTGGCCTGCTGAGTGGACGGACGGACGGCCTGCTTCTTCCTCGATCAATCGTTTGCGCGACGTTCGTCAACCTGCGGTCCCTCCCGGCCAGAAGTCCGTGCGCCCAGCACCGCGGGAACGACCCGCAGTCAGCACCGATCAGCGCAACCCCCGCCAGGTCCGCCGCGCCGCACTGAATACCGGGGCGGGCGCCGGGCGATCCCCCTCCGG
>DAOOFR010000153.1:0-8532 GCA_035415285.1 Opitutaceae bacterium | reverse complement strand
GGAAGAAGGCATCTTTCGTCTCCCAGTACCGGTCGGCCCCGCCGTAGTACTGGTAGTTGCGTTGTACGTGCAGCAAACCGGTGGCGTCGCCGTAGGCGAATCCGGAGGCGGTGTTGCTGCCGCCCATCCAGGATTGGCGTTCGTACCAGTAGTATCCGGAATTCTCCGTCCCAAGTGTGATGATGGCGGCCTGAAGGCTGGAGGCGGAGGCGCAGAGAAGGGCGACGAGCAGCGGGGTGATTGTCCTCATGGGGTGGATGGGTGAATGCCCCTATCCATGGCCGCGGCCGGTGCTCCGGTCAAAGACTTGACCTCTACCCTGGGTAGAGGTCGACGGGGAGAAGGGGCAGGCGGTGGAGTGTTCGCACAACAGGAATCCGGTGGGCATGCCGGTGAGTTCGCTGACGAGTTGAAGAAGATGGAGCGAGGGAAGTCGTCGCCCGGTCTCCCAATGGCTCCATGTCGTGGGACCGACGCCGAGCATGCGCGCCGCGCACTCTTGGGTGAGGCCGTTGGCGTGGCGCCAGCGGATCAGGTGTGCACCGAGGGGGAAGGGCGTGGCGCGCATGTGTGGGGGATCGTCGCAACGGGACTTGCGGGGCGGAGCAGGGGACTTCCCGGTGCCTTGACGCCGCACCATCCGCAGGGGCGTCCGCTTGGCAAGGCCGCGGATCCACTTTCCGGGAACGCGCGTCGGCCGGCGCCAAGGCCGGCGGCCCCTCGCAGGGCGCGTGCCGGGGCGCGGAAACACGCGAGAACGCGGGCCGGAGGGCCCGTGCCGCAGGGGGGCGGTGCTCAGGCGGCGCCGAGGAGGCGGGCCTCGGCCTCGACCAGCGGGCGGATGAAGTCCTCGGGGGTCTGCGCGGCCATGAGGGCGTCGCGCACCGCGGGGTCCTTCAGGACGCGGCAGAGGGCACCGACGAGGGCAAGGTATTCGCCGGGTTGCGACTTCGGGGTGGCGACGACGAAGATGAGGCGCACGGTCTGCTGGCAGTTCTCGAAATAGACGCCGGCGGGGCTGCGGCCGATGGCCAGCACGATGGCCTGGGCGTGGTCGGTGCGGGCGTGGGGCAGGGCGATCTCGTTGCCGATGCAGGTGGGGTCGAGGCGTTCGCGGGCGAGCAGCTCGTTGTAGAAATGCGGGTAGTTGGTGATGTCCGGATGCCCCTCGAGCAGGCGTGCGACCTCGTTGATCGCAGCGGTGCGTTTGGTCTGCTGCACAGTGAGGAGGATGCGGGAGGGATGCAGCAGTTGGGCGAGGCGGACGGGCATACGCGTATTTCGGCTCGGCGGGAATTGATCTGAAGGGACGCCCACGAAATCTTCGCGCTCCGGGAGGCGAAGCAAGGCCGGAGATGCGGCCGCGGCGAGAATTCCGCGGGCGGGGCGCGGCGCGGTGCTCGACCGCGGTTCAGAGAGCGGGGCCGCGGACCTGCTGCAGGGCGCGGTAGCCGCGGGTGAGCACCTCGACGAGCTCGCTCGCCCGGAACGGCTTGAAGAGGCAGTCGTTCATGCCGGAGGCGAGCAGTGTGCTGCGGGTGTTGGGACCGCTCATGGCCGTGAAGGCGACGATCCAGGGAACGGCCGGGTGCTCGGAGTTGCGGCGGATGTGGCGGGTGGCCTCGCGGCCGTCGAGGCCGGGCATGCCGATGTCCATGAAAACGAGATCGAACTCCTCGCGCCGGGCCCGATCGAAGGCGTTGCGCCCGTCGGTGGCCACGGCGGTGGCGTAGCCGAGGCGATCGAGCATGAGGCAGAGGCCGCGCTGGTTCACGGCGTCGTCGTCGACGACGAGGATGCGCAGGGGCATGCGCCGGCCGAGGGTGCCGTCGAACTCCGCGCCGGCGACGGGGCAGGGCGGCTGGTCCGCCGGGGCGGAGCCGAAGACCTGCAGGAGCATGATCTTGAGGTGGCTCGGCTTGACCGGTTTGGCGAGGAAGGTGGTGTGCCCGGTGGGCGAACGGCTGCCGTTGGAGTCGAGCAGGAACAGGGGCAGGGTCTCGCGACCGGGGATGGAGTGGATCGTCTCCGCGACTTCGAGACCGTCGCGCGCGCCCAGCTGGCGGTCGATCACGACGACGTCGCACCCGGTGGGGCTGCGCAGGAGGGCGAGGGCGGCGGCCGGGCGCTCGACCTCGCAGAGGGTCAGGCCCCACCAGCGGCACATGGCGGAGAGGATGTGCCGCAGGGTGGCGTTCTCGCTCAGGACGATGGCGCGGCGGCCGGCGAGCGCGGCCTCGGGGGAGGCGTGCGGCGGCGGCGGGGCATCGGTGGGCACCTCCACCGGGATGGTGAAATGGAAGGTGGAACCGCGGGCGACCTCGCTCTCGACCCACATGCGGCCGCGCATCAGCTCGGTGAGCCGGTGGGCGATGGCCAGGCCCAGGCCGGTGCCGCCGAAGCGGCGGGTGGTCGTGGCGGAGTCGACCTGCGAGAACGGCTTGAAGAGGCGGTCCATCCGGTCGGCGGGGATGCCGATGCCGGTGTCGCGGACGACGAAATGGAGGTGGGGCGGCTGCGTGGTGGCGCGTTGGACACCGACGAAGACCTCGCCGGCGCTGGTGAACTTGAGCGCGTTGCCCACGAGGTTGAAGAGGATCTGCTGCAGGCGGACGGCGTCGCCGAGGAAGAGGCTGGGGACGTCGGGATCGATGAGGAAGCCGAGTTCGAGGTGTTTCTCGACGGCCTGGGGGGCGCAGAGATCGAGCACGACCTCGACCACGGAGCGCAGGTCGACCGGGGCGTGCTCGAGTTCGACGCGGCCGGCCTCGATCTTGGAGTAGTCGAGCACGTCGTTGATCACGGCCAGGAGGGTCTCGCCGCAGCTGCCGATCGTGCGGATGTATTCACGTTGTTCGGCGGTGAGGTCGGTGGCGGCGAGCAGCTGGGCCATGCCGAGCACGCCGTTCATCGGGGTGCGGATCTCATGGCTCATGACGGCGAGGAAGGCGCTCTTGGCGTGGGCGGCGGCCTCGGCGGCGCGGGTCTCCTCCTCGGCGGTGCGGATGGCGCGCTGCAGGCGGTGGTTGAGCTCGTCGGCCTTGGCCTTCTCGGCGCGCAGGCGGTCGGAAGCCTCGAGGGCGCGGCCTTCCGCGAGGGCGGCCGAGCGGCGCAGGCGGTAGGTGAGCCAGCCGATGAGCAGCGAGAGCCCGAGGATGCCGGAGATCGCGGCGAGGGCGACCTGGCGGAAGGTGGCCAGGCGCTGGGTGAGGTCGTGGGCCCACATGTCGACGCCGACCACGCCCACGAACTCGCCGCGGGAATTGTAGAAGGGGGCGAAGGCGCTCATGTAGGTGCGCACGCGTTCGGGCACCGGCCGGCTGTCGGCGCGGGCCCGTTGTTCCAATAGCGCCAAGCGGAGGGCGGTGTCCTGGCCGTCGTAGAGTACGCCGATCAGGGGCGGAGGATCGGTGTCGTCGGGGGGCCGCACGAAGTAGGCGGTGTCGAGGATGAAGGCGATCTGGCCGTCGTGCAGGGTGGCCGTGTAGACGTAGATGAGATCCTGGGTGGCGCGCTGCATCTTCAGCAGCGGCTCGAGCGCGCGCAGGTGCTGGGGGGACCCGCTCTGCTCGGGCGCGACCAGGGTCTCGTGGAGGTCGCCATCGATCTGGATGGCGGCGGCCTTGGCGAGTTGTAGCAACTCGGTACGGACCGACTCGATCTGGGCCCGGCGCGCGTAGGAGTAGGTGTAGGCGAGGACCCCGCAGGCGACCAGAAGCACGACGGTGGCCACGAGGACGCCCTCGCGCGCCGGGTGGATCTGGCGTTGGGGATGTGTGAGCACCGGGGTAGAAGTCCCATCCATAACCGGTGCAGGGAATGCCGTGGGGGCGACGGGCAGGCAAGCCCGGGTTGTTGGCCTAGGGCGCGGGGGTGCAGGTGATGGAGTGGAGCGTGTACGACAGGGGGCGCTCGTCGGTGGAGTGACCCGCCTGGCGGGGGCTGAGGGCGCCGTCGACACTGTGCAGGCTGACGGAGTGGGCACCGGGTCCGAGCGGTACCGAGAAAGTCGTGCGTCCCTTGGGGGGCACGACCAGGGGACGGGCGGGGGCGTCGTCGACGCGCAGGGTGAGCCCGCCGCCGCCGGGCAGGGGGGCGAAACGGTTGCCGACCACGATCTCCAGCGTGGCGGCCTCGGTGCCGGTGGTCGTGATCGTGAGGGTTTCGGCCATCCAGCCGAACCCGGTTTCCCAGCCATGGAAACCCTCCAACGCGACGATCGCGGCCCGGGGCGCCCAGGCGGCCTCGCCCGCGGGGCCGAGGGAGAGAAAACGCGGGGCGGGGCCGACCGAAGCGTCCGCGAGGAAAAAGGACAGATCGCGGGCGTCGTCGGAGGCGCCGGCGTCGGAAGGCCGGGCGGTGCCGGCGGGGCTGTGCAGGCGGACGACCTGCGCGGGCCCGCCAGCGAGGGGCAGCGAGATCGCCGCCGGGCCCTGCCCGAGGTGCAACTGGAACTGGCGACCCCGGAGTTCGACGACGAGCGGCGCTTCGGGGGGGAGCCCCCCGGCGCGGCTGCGCAGTTCGAGGTCGATCCAGCCGGTCTGTCCGGGGGCGACGAGGAGGAAGGCCTCTTCGCCCATCCAGCGGCCCGCGCGTTCGGGACCGTGGAAGCCCACCGGCACGACAGGGCTCGCGGGCAGGAACGGGCCGACAGGGCGGAGCGAACCGTCGGCGGCGAAGGGGAACCAACCGAGCTGGCGGAGGCGCGCCAGCCGGTCGGGCAGGTTCTCCGCCCCGTGGGGCAAAGGCTGGTAGCGGCTGCGGGCGGTGGCCTGCGCGGCGTCGCCAGTCCTAGAGTACAACCAGGTCCAGGCCTGCTTGCCGTCGCGTTGCTGGAGGGAGTTGGCCTGGGCTGCGAGGGGCATCCCCCAGGTGCCGCAGGCCGGGCTGGCGGCGAGGTCGCGGAACGGCCACGCGGTGAGCGCGGCCAGGGCACCGGTGCCGGCCCAGCGCAGGGCGCGACCGGGGTGGTCGCGCACGGCGAGGTGGAGGGCCAGGCTGAGCGGAATCATGAGCGAGAGGTAGCGGGATGCCATGCCGGCGTCGGTGCCGAGTTGGACGCGGCCGACCGCGGTGTTGGCCATGAACAGCAGGGCGCCACCGGCCAAGAGGAGCGCCAGGCGGTCGGCGGGGCGGTTGTGCGGGTCGCGCACCAGTTGCCACGCGGCTTTCAGCAGGATCCCCGCCCCCGCACAGAGCAACCCGGCTCCGAGCAACTGTCCGGGGAGGGCGGGACCCGCGAACCCGTGCGGGGCTCCGGCCATGCCGGTGAGGAAGGGGACATAGTCGGAAAGGGGATGGTGGGGGAAGGCGAAGCCGGGTGCCGCGGGCGCGAATACATAACCGGTGAAGAACTGAACCCACGCGACGGCGAGAAGGAAGAGGGCCAGCGCCGCGGGCCGCCTCTCCCCCGGGCAGCGCAGGATGACCCCCAGCGCGAGGGCGGTGAGGACGGCCGAGGCGAACAGGCCAAAGCCGGTGAACACGGCGGCGCCGCCGAGCAGGCCGACGAGAGTCCAGCGCAGCCACGGGCGGCGGCAGAGCAGGGCATGGGCGGCGCCCAGCACGAGGGCCAGCGGGCCGATGCTGTGCGAGAGGTTCGGTGTGAGGATGATGGTCTCGTACTGGAGCAACGACAGGCACCAGCATAGGGGCAGGGCATCGGCCCAGGACCAACGGCCCGTGAGCCGGCGGGGGAGCGTCCAGGCCAGACCGGCGGCGACGAGCAGCCAAGCGGCGATCCAGAGACTCTCGATCCGGATGTCGCCGTCGGTGGCGCGGAGAATCGCGGCGGTGGGCGGGAAGAAGACCCCTTGCCGGGGTGGCCCATGCTGGTGCGTGACGAGTTGCCACGCGGAGGCGCCGGCCCAGACGGGCCGATGCAGCTCCCACTGGTCGGAGCAGGGCAACGCGACGGCGTTGCGCAGGACGAAGAGCAGCAGGTTGGCCCCGAGCGCGCCGGCCAGCAGCAGGTGGACGATCAGGCGAAAGCGTGCGGGCGTCCACCAACCGACCGGCCGGTTGTCCGGGTCGGGGCTCATTCGGGCGATTGGGCGGCAGGCGTCTCGCTCTCGGGGGCTTCGTCGTCGTCGCCCTTGTCGACGATGCGGGCGATGGAGAGGAGTTTGTCGCCCTCGGCGAGGTCGATGAGCTTCACGCCCTTGGCGCCGCGACCGGTCTCGCGGATGCCGTTGACGGGGCAACGCACGCTCTGGTTCTTGGCGGTGAGGAGCATGATCTCGTCCGTATCGTGCACGCGGAGCGCGCCGGCGACGGCGATGGAGCCGTCGTCGGGCAGGTCGATGGCGATGACGCCCGAACCGCCGCGGCGGGTGAGACGGTAGTCCTCGAACGGGGTGCGCTTGCCGATGCCGTCCTCGCGGGCGACGAGCAGGCGGGCGGCGGAATCGCAGACCTCGATGGCCTCGAGGTAGTCGCCCTTCTTCTTGAAACGCATGCCGGTGACGCCGCCGGTGGCGCGGCCGGTGGCGCGCAGGCCGACCTTGACGTCGCCGGCCTCGGCGTCGCCCTCCTCCTTCGCGCCGGCGGCCGCCGGCGCTTCGGAGGACTCGTCGCTCTCCTCGGTGTCGGCGGCGGTCCCGAGCGGGCCTTCCTGGAAGCGGACGGCGAGGCCCTGGTGGGAGACGAGGACGAGCTCGTTTGTACCCGTGGTGAGGACACCGCCGACGATCTGGTCGCCCTCGCGCAGGTTGATGGCGGCGAGGCCGCCCTCGCGCTCGCGGGTGGCGCCCTCGTACTCGGAGAGCATCGTCTTCTTCACGACGCCCTTGCGGGTGGCGAGGACGAGGAAGCGGTCCTCGGTGAAGGCGCTGAAGCAGACCATGGCGGCGATCTTCTCGCCCTCGCTGAGCTTGAGGAAGCTGGTGACGGACTTGCCCTTGGCGGTGCGGGCGCCCTCGGGGATGTCGTAGACCTTCTTCGCGTAGGCCTGGCCGGCGGAGGTGACAAAGAGGATGTAGTCGTGCGTCGAGGCGGTGAAGAGGTCCTGGACGAAATCGGTGTCGTAGGTCTCGGTGCCGATGACGCCCTTGCCGCCGCGCTTCTGGACGCGGTAGTCGGCGACGCGGGTGCGCTTGATGAAGCCGAGGTGGGAGACGGTGATGACGCAGCCCTCGTTGACGATGACGTCCTCCATGCGGAACTCGCCCTCGGCGGCGATGATCTCGCTGCGGCGGGGCTGGGTGTACTTGGCCTTCATCTCGAGCAGCTCGCTCTTGATGAGCTCGAGCAGGAGGTGTTCGGAGGCGAGGATGGACTCGTAGTACTCGATGGCCTTGAGGAGCTCGAGGTACTCGGCCTCGATCTTGCCGCGCTCCAGGCCGGTGAGCTGGTAGAGGCGGAGCTCGAGGATGGCGTCGGTCTGGCGTTCGTTGATCGGATACTTCTCCATCAACCGGTGCTTGGCCTCCTCCTTGTTGGACGAGGAGCGGATGATGCGGACGAAGTCGTCGAGGTTATCGAGCGCGATCTTGTAGCCTTCGAGGATCTCGGCGCGGTCCTTGGCCTTGCGCAGGCGGAACTGGGTGCGGCGGGTGATGACCTCGCGACGGTGCGCGACGTAGCACTCGAGCAGTTCCTTGATGTTCATCTGCTTCGGCCGGCGGTGGTCGAGGGCGAGCAGGGTGACGCCGAAGGTGGTCTCGAGTTGGGTGAGCTGGAAGAGCTTGTTGATGACCACCTGGGCCTCTTCGCCGCGCTTGAGCTCGATGACGATGCGGGTGTTCTTGTCCGACTCGTTGCGCAGGTCGGAGATCTCGGGGAGCTTCTTCTCGCCGACGAGCTCGGCGATGTGCTTCACGAGGGTCTCGCGGTTGACGTTGTACGGGATCTCGGTGACGACGATCTGCTCCTTGCCGTTCTTGAGCTCCTCGGTGTGGGCGCGGCCGCGCACGCGGACGAGGCCGCGGCCGGTCGTCATGTAATTGCGGATGCCCTCGCGGCCGACGATGAGGCCGCCGGTGGGGAAGTCGGGCCCGGGGATGTGCTCGATGAGCTCCTCGACGGTGATGTGGGGCCGGTCGATCAACGCGCAGGCGGCGGTGATGATCTCGTCGAGGTTGTGCGGCGGGATGTTGGTCGCCATGCCGACGGCGATGCCGGTCGAGCCGTTCATCAGCAGGTTCGGCAGGGCGGCGGGGAGGACGGAGGGCTCGGTGGTCGACTCCTTGTAGTTGGGGACGAAGTCGACGGTCTCCTCGTCGATGTCCTTGAGTAGGTCCTCGGCGATCTCGTTGAGACGGCACTCGGTGTAGCGATACGCGGCGGCGGGGTCGCCTTCGACGGAGCCGAAGTTGCCCTGCGGATCGATGAGCGGGTAGCGCATGACCCAGGTCTGCGCGAGGCGCACGAGGGTGTCGTAGACGGAGGAGTCGCCGTGCGGGTGGTAGTTCTTGAGGACCTCGCCGACGACGCCGGCGCACTTGTCGTAGGGGCGGTTGTGGAGGAGGCCTTCGCGGAGCATCGCGTAGAGGATGCGGCGCTGCACGGGCTTGAGGCCGTCGCGGGCGTCGG
>DAOOFR010000152.1:0-8599 GCA_035415285.1 Opitutaceae bacterium | reverse complement strand
AACTGGCCGACGCGCTCTGGCAGGCCGGGATCAGCGATGCGACTCCGGTCAACGACAAGCAGAAGAAGCTGCTCGACGCGCGATGGGCCGACTACCGAGCCGGGAGATCCAAGCGCATCAGCATAGCGGAGCTGGAACAGCGCCTCGCGAAACCGTGAGAAGCCAACCCGTCGAGGCCCTCGAGATCGTAGAGGCGGATCTGCGGGCCGCACGGTCCTTCTACGAATCTTGGCGGACCGACGGTAGCGGCTACCTGCAGGCGCGGTTTCACGAGACCGTCAGGTGGATCGGATAGAATCCAGAGCTGTTCACCCGTAAGCATCGTCTCTTCAGGCGAGTCATCATCCGCAACACTTACTTCGGCGTCTTCTTCGTCATCGAGCCAGACGTGACGACCATCGTCGCCGTCCTCGACCTCCGGCAGCGGCCCAGTGCCATCCGCCGGCTGCTCACGAAGCGGCGCCAATAGGCCGTCATGTCCGCCCTCGGCGCAGCGGTGATCGGAATCGTCGTCTTCGGTCCGCACGTGCTCGCACTTCGCGGGTGAGGGCGTGCCACCATGGCCGCCGGTCGGATCTCCCCAGATCGGGCCTCCCGGTTTTGCACACGGCTGGTCTCGCGCTAAACTCGGGCCATGAACACCAACCTCCAAGCCGTCATCAACTTCGCGGCCGACGAGGCCGACAGCCTCCTGGACGGAGTAGTCACCCCTGCCGAGGCCAGACCCGTGCTCATGGATTGGCTGGCCGACAATCATCCAAGCCTGCGCAAAGCCGAGCACCTGCAGATCGTCTCCGGGGTTCTGGCACTGCTGGAGCGTGAGGGATTCTTTGCGAGTTCCGGCGGCGGCGACGGCGCGGAGGACCCATCCGAGTTCGACGAAGCGGACGAATAGACCAAAGGACCGGATTGCCACGCCCGCAGAGCCGTCAATGGCGAACCGAGGTCGAGACTGGCCGCGGTACCTCGGCGGGCTTGTGGAGCTCGGCAACGACGAGAAAGACCACCCAGGCCACCACGAATACGGCAAGGGCGGCGACGATCAGCAGCCAGGGGCGTTCAACGAGGGGATTTTTCACGCCAATAGTCCTCCTGCAGCAGCTTGGGGTCGGGGCCGATGAACTCGGCCGGTTTCACGAGCTCGTAGCCGCCGTCCAGATCCCGCGCCACGATGCGGTAGCGGAACTTGCCGGCGAACCGCGGCTTGGGCATGCGCAGGACCACCGTGTGCAGCGACTCCGCAAGGGGGGCCAACTCGATCGTGTCGTCGGTTCCGGAGAGCAGCAGGCCCGCCGGCGCCCCCTCGACCGAAAGCGCGACCCGCCGAACGGCGTCGGTCTTGTTGGTGAGGCGCACGAGCATCTGGTTGCGCACCGCGTCGGTGTCGAGGAAGTACGCCCCGCCGGGCATGCGCATCGCATCGAAGGCGGTGGGTTTCACGCTCGCGAAGGCCAGGAGCGCCACCGCCGCGCCCACCACCAGCAGCGCGGCGTAGAGCATGGTGCGCGGCCGCACCCACTTCGTCCGCCCGCCGGCGAACCCCGCCAACGAGTCGTAGCGGATCAGCCCGGTGGGTCTCCTGAGACGCGTCATCACATCGTCGCAGGCGTCGATGCAGGCGGTGCAGGCCAGGCACTCCATCTGGAGCCCCTGACGGATGTCGATGCCGGTTGGGCACACGTGGACGCACCGCAGGCAATCGACACAATCCCCCTCCTTCGCGACCGCGGCGGTCGCTTCGGAGGGCACAGCCCTCCCACTTCCGATCGCGGACGGCGGCGGAGCGCCGGCCCTACCCTGCCGCCGAGGTTCGCCGCGTTTCGCATCGTACCCGACGACCAGCGAATGATCGTCGATGAGCGCGGACTGCAGCCGCCCGTACGGACAAACGACGATGCAGAGCTGCTCGCGGAACCACGCGAAGTTGAAGTACAGCAGGCCGCTGGTCACGAACACGAAGAGGAACGTCCCCCAGTGCGCGGTGGGCGCGGTCGTGATCATCGCGTAGAGACGTGGTAACGACACGAAGTAGGCCAGCAGCACATGGGCGACGAGGGCCGAGACGAGAAAATAGAGCGCGTGCTTCGCCACTCGTCTGGCCGTCTTGGCGGCATCCCAGGGCGCGGCGTC
This sequence comes from Opitutaceae bacterium, assembly GCA_035415285.1. GTDB lineage: Bacteria > Verrucomicrobiota > Verrucomicrobiia > Opitutales > Opitutaceae > CAJCBL01. Next base: position 6,469 of record DAOOFR010000152.1, on the reverse strand, counting down.
GAGGCGCCGGCGCGCGGGGGCGTCGCCCTCGAGCAGCACCTCGATCCGCCGGTAGACGTGTTCGAGAAACACCGTCTGCGGGCAGGCCCAGCCGCACCAAACCCGCCCCAGCAGCGCGGTGATGAAGAACAGGGCGAAGCCCGCGCCGGTGAGCGCGAAGAACAGCAGCCACGTCTCCTGCAGCGAGAGCGTCCAGCCGAGCAGGTGGAATCGCCGACCGGCGACATCGAGGAAGACCGCCGGGTGGGCCCCCACCGGGATCCACGGCAGGAGCACGTAGACGGCGATCAGAAACCAGGCGACGACGCGCCGGGCGAGCGTCCAGCGCCCCCGCGTGTCGGCCGGGTGGAGGAAGTTGCGCGAACCGTCGGCGTTGATCGTCGTGACGGAGTCGAGACTGGGGCGGGCAGCGGACATGGGAGAACGTTATCGATCGGGCGAGCGGCGCCGCGGTGACGGCGGGCCGTGGGGTCGGCTCCTACTGGGCCGGCGGGGGCTCGACAACGATCGGCTCGCCCTCCCGGTGGTGGCTGAGCACGAAGGCGACGGCCTCGAGCACGGCCGTGTCGCTGAGCGGTTGGCCGCCGCGCGGGGGCATGCCGCGGGGCAGGTAACCTTCGCGCACGAGTTTGAAGATCTCGGTGGGCTGGCCGCCGTGGAGCCAGGCGTTGTCGGCGAGATTCGCGCCGATGTATTTCGGGTCCTCGGCCTTGCCGCGCAGGCTCGGGGCGTGGCAGGCCTGGCAGACGCTCTTGTAGGTGGCGGCGCCGTTGGCAACGATCGCGGAGTTGCGCGAGGCCTGCCAGAGGTAGGGGTCGTTGAGCTTGTCGACCATCGCCGCCAGCTTCACCGCCTCGACACGGTTCAGCTCCTGCGTCACGCGTTCGCCGTCGGGCAGCACCACGCTGGCCTCGTAGTGGACGAACCAAAAGGCGACGGCGAAGGCGATCGCGCCGTAGAGGGTCAGCAGCCACCAGTTGGGCAGGCGCTTATCGTATTCCTGGATGCCGTCGTAGGTGTGCGGACGGAGGTTGTCTTCGTGGGGCGGCTGACCGGAGGGCTCTGGGCTCATGGGCGAGGGAAATGCGGAGTGGCGGAGAAAGGGGAACGCTCAGCCCTCGCGCGCAGGCGGGACCGGGGAAGCGTCGGCGGGACGGTCGTCATCGAGCGCCATGGCGGCCCGGCGGTCGGCCTGGTCACGCGGCAGGTGGAGCGCCCACAGCCATTGCAGCAGGCAGCCGAGCGCCGCGAGGAGGAAGAGCACGAGAGCCAGCGAGGCCTGCCAGTTTTCGGTGACGAGACGGCGGAACATACGATTGCGGAGTGCGGATTTCGGATTGCGGAATACCGGAGACGAGCAGTGGACCATCAACCGTTCACCGGGCCGCGGCACCCTCGCCCACCGTCTGGGATTGGCCGAGCTTCTGGAGGTAGGCGATGAGGGCGACGAGCTCCTTCTCTGGAGCGATGAGCTTGCCGGCGTTGCGCAGATCGAGGGCGATGGCGCGGGCCTGCTGCTCGGTGGAGGCGGCGATCTCGGATTCGGTCATCTCCGGATACGGCACGCCGACGAGCCGCTGCACACGCAGCTTCGCAGGAAGCGAGGCGATGTCGGTCTCCTGCTCCGCCAGCCACGGGAACGAGGGCATATTGGAATCCACGTTCACGCTGCGCGGGTCGATCGTGTGGTCGTAGTGCCAGGCGTTGCTGTACTTGCCGCCGACGCGGGCGATATCCGGCCCGGTGCGGCGCGAGCCCCACTGGAAGGGATGGTCGTAAACCGACTCGCCGAGGCGGGAATATTCGCCGTAGCGCATCACGTCGGGCACGAGGGTGCGGATCATCTGCGAGTGGCAGTTGTAGCAACCTTCCCGGATGTAGATGTCGCGGCCGGCGAGCTCGAGCGGCGTGTAAAGGACCTGGATGCGATCCTCGACGTTCTCCGGCCGGTAGGCCAGCACGGTGGGCAGGATCTGGACCACGCCGCCGATCGCGGCGGCGGCGAAGGTGAAGACCGAGAAAGGCAGCGCGTTGGCGAGCAACTGGTCGTACCAGCGGCCCCACGTCAGGCCCCGGGCGGTGAAGTGCGCGTAGGCGATGAGGATCGTGAGGATCAGGCCGAAGATCGCGAACAGCCGCAGGTAGTCGCCGCCGAAAAGCCAGAGGCAGCCGAAGAGCAGCGCGAAACCGCAGGTCAGGATCGGCGGGTTGAGGAAGGAGCGGATCGGCCCCATCGCCGAGGCCGGCCCGTGCTCCTCGACCGCGACCTCGACGGTGCCGTCGACGGCCTGGCCGCTGCGGGCGGTCCGGTAGATGTTGTAGGCGAGCAGGAAGAAGCCCGCGAGGTAGAGCGTGCCGCCGACCAGGCGGGCGAGCATCAGCGGGCGGATCGCCTTCAACGTCTCCGTGAAGATGGGATAGGCCAGCGTGGTGCCGCCATCGGTCGTGGCGAGGAGGTTGAGGCCCTGGGAGATACCCGAGACCCACATCGCGCCGACGTAGAGCAGGATGCCGATCATCGCGCTCCAGAAGTGGAGGTCCGCGAGCTTGATGGAATGCAACCGCGTGTTCCAGAGCCGCGGGGCGAGCCAGTAGAACATGCCGGCGGCCATCATGCCGTTCCAGCCCAGGGTGCCGCCGTGCACGTGGCCGATGATCCAGTCGCTGTAGTGCCCGATGGCGTTGACCGAGCGGATCGAGAGCAGCGGACCCTCGAAGGTCGACATGCCGTAGAAGGTGACGCCGGCGGCGAAGAACTTGAGCACCGGGTCGGTGCGGAGCTTGTGCCATGCGCCGCGCAGGGTGAGCAGGCCGTTGAGCATGCCGCCCCAGGACGGCGCCCAGAGCATCAGGCTGAAGAGCATACCGAGCAGCTGCAGCCAGGTGGGCAGCGCGGTGTTGAGCAGGTGGTGCGGGCCGGCCCAGATGTAGACGAAGACCAGCGACCAGAAGTGGATGACCGAAAGGCGGTACGAATACACCGGGCGCTCGGCGGCCTTCGGCATATAGTAGTACATGATGCCGAGGATCGGCGTGGTGAGGAAGAACGCCACGGCGTTGTGCCCATACCACCATTGCACCAGCGCATCCTGCACGCCGCCGAAGAGCGGATAGCTGTGCAGCAACGAGGTCGGGATCGAGAGGTGGTTGACGATGTAGAGCATCGCCACGGTGAGGATCGTCGCGATGTAGAACCAGAGGGCGACGTAGAGCGTGGGCTCGTTGCGCTTGGCCAGCGTCCAGAAGAAGTTGGCCGCGAAGACGACCCAGATGAGGGTGACGGCGATGTTGATGGGCCAGATGAGCTCGGCGTACTCCTTGCCGCGGGTGAGGCCGGCCGGGAGCGTGATCGCGGCGGCGACGATGATCAGGTTCCAGCCCCAGAAATGCAGCTTCGAGAGGAAGTCGGAGGCCGTGCGACATTTGCAGAGGCGCTGCGTGGAATGGTAGATGCCGGCGAACATCATGTTGCCCACGAACGCGAAGATCACGGCGTTGGTGTGCAGCGGACGGAGACGGCCGAAGCTGAGGTACTGGAGGCCCTCGCTCTGGATCGCGCCGAAGGTGATCCACTCGAGGAACTTCCCGTTCATCTGCCAGAAGTTCAGCTGCGAGGCGGCGAGAGCGCCCACGGCCATGCCCACGATGCCCCAGAAAATGGAGGCGATCATGAACCAGCGGACGGAGCGATCGTCGTAGACGATGATGGTCTTGGCGCCGGGGCGGGCGGAGGCGGACGGAGCTACGCTCATGGGCGACGAGGAGGCGGTTGCGGGTTGGCCGGAGGGGTGGAGGGAGTCGGCTGGGCGTGTGGTGAAGCACTCCCCGTCGCGGGCGGCGCGTCGTCCTCGAGAGGAAGCAACGCCGTACGCTCGGGGGAACCGAAGTGAAAACGCCGGTGTTCCTTCACGAAGAGCACGAGGAAGACAAGCGCCAGCAACAGGCTCAGGATGACCGTGATCCAGAGGACCGGCATGGAGTGAGTGATGAGGGGTGGTGGGCAGCGACGCCGTGGGTGAGCCGGCGGGCCGGGCCGCGTCTCCGACCAAAGGCCAGAGGCGGGCCACGGATCCGCCGCAATGTAGTGCGGGAATCGGGGCCCGGCGCAAGTCCCGGATGGGTGTCGTCACGCAGGAGCGCCAACTGCGCCCCAAAAGATGCGGAGCGTTGGCCAAACAACGCTGCGACCCGCCCCGGTCGCTGTGCCACAATCGCCGCATGCACCGCAGCTTCGTCGCCGAGCTCGCCGCTCGACGCGCCGCCATCAAGCAGGCGTGGGAGCGCCAACTGCGTCACGAGCCCGTCACCAGTCCCCTCGCCAACCCCGACACCCTCGTGCTGCTGATGGACCGCACGCTGGAGGACCTGGCGGCTGCGCTCTCGCTGCGTTGTCGTGCTTCCGACCCCACCCCCGCCCGCCCGCTCCGTTCCGGCTGCCTGTGCGGGCTCAATCCACTTTTGGCCTACTTCCGGGTTGCCGCCAGCATCCTGCCCGGAGCCATGGCCCCCCGGGCGGAACGTTGTCCCGAACTGGATGGCCCCGGCTACGCCGCCTGTGTGCAGGAGTTGCTCGTCGAGTTGCAGAACCTCGCCGCCGCCGAGATCCGCTCCTTCTGCGCGGCCTGCCAGACCGGGATCGCCCGTGGTGGCCGCGCCGCCATCGCTGCGCAAGCGCCGTCCATCGCGGTCGCACGCTAGCCCACCGCGATCCGGGGCCGCCGCGCCGTATCCCGTTCTGCAGGCCTCAACGGGTCGAACCCGCCACGGAATCGGCCAGCACCCGTTCGCGGTAGGCCGAGGGCGACTCCCCGGTGATCACGCGGAAGACCCGGTTGAACTGCGACAGCGACTGGAACCCGACCTGGAACGCCGCCTCGCTCACGCGCACATGGGGGTTGAGCAGGAGGTTCTTCACCTTCTCGACGCGCACCCGGGCCAGAAAACTGGTGAACGTCAGCCCGGTCGCCTGTTTGAACATCTTGCAGAAATAGTAGGTGCTCGTGTTCACCGCCTTCGCCACCTGGTTGAGCCGCAGGTCCTCGGCCTGATGCTCCTCGATGAACGTCTTCGCACGCTGGATCATCGGCGGCTCGCCGAGCTGCTCCTTCACGATGAGCTGGTTGCTGAGGGTCGCCAGATGCTGGGCGAAGATCTCGAGCAGGCGCACGATCGACTCGTACTGTTTGCGCGAGAGCACCCGCGTCTGGAAGTACGCCTCCTCGAGCCGCTTCACATCGATCTCCAGCCCCCACTTCAGCAACGTCTCCGCAGTTCGCGAAAAATCCCCCCTCCGCGGCTGTTGTTGGAGCACCTGCCCGGTCTGCAGAAACGCGATGGTGTTCTCCCCCACCCGCACCGGCACCACCGTCTCGCACAGGCCGGCGAAACACTTCAGGGTCTTCGGTTTCTCCCCCGCCTGCTCCTCGACCTTCTTGCGCATGCTCAGGCAGGCCGCGCAGGACTGATTGGACTGCGCGAGCAGCACGCAGAACGGGTTCTGGTCCTTGCGGTCCCCCATGGCCAGATGGAGCGAGTCGAGCGCCCGCAACCCGAGCGGCAGCCCCGTCGTGTCGCGAAAGGCGCGTGCGTAGTCGCGGAAGATGTCCGATCGACGGAGCAGTTCCACGAGACCTTGGCTTCGCTTGGCCGGACTTACTTTCTCCTTCATCGGCGGGCTGAATCGCAGGGCGGCGAGGTTGTGGGGGCCGCGGCGCCGCGCAAACTTAAATCCCAAAATTTGCGCAGGATAAACCAAGGGTTGCGCAGTGCAGAAATCTCCCCATCGCTACTATGGACCGTTTGATTTCAAACATAACATCCATGACCGCTCCCTCCAAAGACCTCGAAAACCTGATCGCCGCGGCCCTGTCCAAGGCTCCCACCAAGAACGCCAAGGTTCTCGCCTTCGTGCGCGAGAACGCCGAACTCTGCCAGCCCTCCGCCATCGAATGGGCGGACGGTTCCCAGGCCGAGTACGACCGCATGATTGACCTCATGGTCAAGGGTGGCACCGCCATCCGCCTCAACCCGGCCAAGCGCGCCAACTCCATTCTCGTCCGGTCCGACCCGACCGACGTCGCCCGCGTCGAGGACCGCACCTTCATCTGCTCGATCAACCCGAAGGATGCCGGCCCGACCAACAACTGGATGGCCCCGAAGCAGATGAAGGAGACCCTCCTTCCCCTCTTCAAGGGCTCCATGGCCGGCCGCACGATGTACGTCATCCCGTTCTCGATGGGCCCCGTCGGCTCCCCGCTCGCCCACATCGGCGTCGAGCTCACCGACTCCCCGTACGTCGTCGCCAACATGCGCATCATGACCCGCATCGGCACCGCCGTGTGGGCCGCCCTCGGCGACAAGGAGTTCGTCCCCTGCCTGCACTCCGTCGGCAAGCCGCTCGCCGCCGGCGAGAAGGATGTCGCCTGGCCGTGCAACAGCACCAAGTACATCTCCCACTTCCCCGAGGAGC
>DAOOFR010000151.1:0-8697 GCA_035415285.1 Opitutaceae bacterium | reverse complement strand
CTCGGCGGCGGCGAACGTCGCGGTGGTCGCGCGCGGGACGGTGTTTGCCGCCACCGACGAATGCGGCACCGCCGCGCCTGCGGCGCGCGTGGGCGTCGACGGCCTCGCCGCGGAGGATTGGGGCGGGATCCAGCCGTACGGCGACGGCACGAAGCTCGTGCCGACGGGCACGGCGCAGGCCGGCGCGGTTACCTGGCATGTACCGGATGCCACCGCGGTCTGGTTCAGCTATGCGTTCACCGATGGCCAGCCGTGCACGCTCGCGGTGGAGGCGTCGCCCGACGGCCTGGCGTTCGCCCCCGTGTCCACGTTCTCGCAACGCATCGGCTCGGCCGACGAGTGGGACATCCACGACGGCGCGGCGACGGCGTTGCCCGCGGGGACGAACTTCGTGCGGTGCAAGCTCGGGGCGGTCGGCGCGGCCCGGAACTGGGACGCGGCGCTGCTGTGGGTGCAGATCGACCGCGTGGCCGGCGGCGGCAGCGCGACGCCGGTGACGTTGCCGGCGGACTTCAGGCTCACGATCCAGCCGACCGGGCCGGGTGGGGCGCCGCAGCTCGTCTTCGGCCCGGTGCAGGCCGGCTGGAGGTACACCCCGGAGTACTGCACCGATCTCGCCGGCGGCCCGTGGCTCGCACTTTCGGCGTATTCCGAGGCCGAGACCGGCACGCAGCGCACCATCACCGATCTCGCCGGCCCCGGCGCGCGGCGGTTCTACCGCATCCGTGCCACGCCGGCGCCCTGACCGAGTAGGGCCGGTCTCCGACCGGCCCCGCCCGGCGTGAGCCGCAGGGGCCGTCGCGAACTCCGACCCGCGGTGGCGCTGCGAGGGGGCGCGGGCCTGGGAGTTGGCGTGAGTCTGCGGGGTCCAGTCGAAGACTGGACCGACGGGGCGAGCTGCCGGCCCCGCCCGGCGTGAGCCGCAGGGGGCCGGAGGGGCTGGGGGAGCTCTGCGAGCGAAGTGTTAAACTGGATCAAGTCTCGCGGCCGACTCGACTCGCCCGGACCCGGCTCCACGCTCGGCGTTTGGGGTCCGTCCGCAGGTTGCGGGCCGGATCCCGACTCCTTCCCGCCGGTGAACCTGTTTTCCTTCCGCTCCGCTTTTCGTGTCCTGCTGCGCCCGGTGCGGGTCGCGGCGGCGTTGTCTTGTGCGCTTTGTCTGGGCGCCGGGTTGCGAGCTGCGGCACCCTCGCGCTGGCCCACAACAGTCGATGTCGATCCCGGCGAGACCGTCACGGCGGTGCGCGATGGGGTGTCGCACACGTTCCGGATCCTGTCCGATGGGAACGGACAACCAGCGATCGCCTACGAGACGATGCCGTTTCCGACGACCTCGGTCGACAAGCGGGTGAACTACGCGGTGCGGGTGCGGCTGGCGGTGGACGAACAGGAAGTCGAGCTGGTGGCGCGGCCGTTCCAGTATCCGGTGATAGAGGTCGGGTTGCGGCTGTACCTCGACGGCACAAAGGAGTGGATTGGTACCGACGATGTGTACCCGGTGAGGATCCCCAAGCGGATCCGCCTGCGTTTCACCGCTGCGGGTGAGTCCTGGGGCCCGGCGGCGCTGCGTTTCCCGGTGGGCGAGTACCGCTGGCACGCGACCACCTACAACAACACCTGGTTGGGGATCGTGCCGCAGGACGTGAGCACGACCTACTACCACAAGGGCGAGGACTTCGGCGCGGTGCCGGATCTTCTGCCTGTGCTCGCGCCGGAGTCGGGAGTGGTTTCCACGGAGGGTACCGGGGTGCAGACGACGAGTGCGGACGGCACGCTTTTCTGGGCGGCGCACATGAATGCGGCCAACATTGCGGTGACGGCGGGCCAGACCGTGGCGGCCGGCCAGGTGCTCGGACTCACCGGCAACCGCGGCAACAGCAACGCCGACCCGCACGTCCACTACGATATCAGCTGGGGCGCGGAGGAGCCGGGCAGTTTTCCCTTCGCGGCCGACGCCTACCTGCGGGACTACCCGGACGCCGGCATTCCGGTCGCCGGCGGTTACCAGTTCACGTATGCGGGCGAAACGCTCACGCTCGACGGTGGGCGTTCGCTCGCCCGCCCCGGGCGCACGATCACCGGTTACCGCTGGATCCTGCACGACGGCACCGAGGTCGATGCGCCCACTGCGGAGCTCACGGCGCCGACCGCCGGCTCCTATGCGGAGGAGCTGAGGGTGTATTTCGACGACGGTCGCGAGGAGCGTGGCTTCACGCAGGTGCGTGTGTTCAAGCCGAACCAGACCGGCCAGCTGCCCATCGTCGGGTTCCTTTACCAGTATCCGGTCCGAGGAGTTCGGCCGGGCGACGAGGTGTCGATCCGCCACCACCCGTTCGCCAGCGAGTGCAACACACGCACGATCGACTTCGGCGACGGCTCCGCGGTGCAGACGGTCGGCGGCGCGCAGCCGACGATCAACCACACCTATGCGGCCCCCGGACTCTACACGGTGACAGTGCGCGCCGACTCGCCGGTGCCGCAGATCTTGAAGACTTCGGTCTTGGTCGAGTCGGCCGGCACCGGTCCGAACCACGCGCCGGCTATCGCCGGGCCGGCGGTGCGCCAGTTGCGCTGTTTCGCCGATCACGATTTGTCGGTCGCCATGCTCGGCACCGATCCCGATGGCGATCCTCTGGACTGGAGCATCGGACAACCCGCGGTGCAGGGTGCGGCAAGCGTCGGGCCCGATGGCGTGGTGGCGTACCGACCGGCGGCGGGCTTTGTCGGCGACGACTCGTTCGACGTTTCGCTCAGCGATGGTCGCGGCGGCACCGCCACGGTGCGGTTGGAGGTGGCGGTGCGGGCGCTGCCCGTCGTCGGCGCGGCCGGCGTGCGGCTTGAAGCCGAGGATTACGACGAAGGCGGGGAGGGCGTGGCGTATCATGATGTTGATGCTCGCCAGGGAATCTCCGGGGTGCGAATCGATGGCAGCAACCACGATGTCGACATCGTGGCGATCGAGCCGGGGGCGGAAGCTCCGGGGCTGAAGATTGGCTACGTCGAGGCGGGTGAGTGGTTGCGCTATACGCTGACGGTGCCGCTCACCGGGAGCTACAACGTGCGCCTGCGGGTCGCCAACGGTTCCGGCTCCGCCTCGGCCGGTGCGATCTCGTTGCGGTGGAAGGGCGCCGTGGTGGCCGGTCCGCTGACGGTGCCAAACACCGGAAGCTGGGACACCTTCGTTGATCTCGACGTGCCGGGTATCGCGCTCTCCGCCGGCACGGACCTGTTGCAGCTCGACTGCAACACCGGCGGGTTCGACTGCAACTGGATCGAGTTCGTACCCGCGCCCGCGGGACCGTCGTTTGCGAGCTGGATCGCCGGTTACTTCCCGGACGCCGGCGGCAACCCGGCGATCATCGGGGCGACGGCCGATCCGGACGGCGACGGCTTGAACAATCTTCTCGAGTATGGGCTCGCCCGCGCCCCGAACGCGCGCGAGCCGGCGCTTGTGCCGACGCTCGTGAATGTCTCCGGGAGCATGTATCCCTCGCTCACGTTCCAGCGCACGACGGGCGTGAGTGTCGTCGCCGAGATCTCGGAGGATCTCATCACCTGGAGCAATGCGCCCGCCGTGCTGGTGCAGGTGGGCGACGCGGTGCCGGACTCCTCCAGTCTTTATGAGACGGTGACCTTTCGCAGCACGGCAACGCTCGCGGCGAAGCCGCGGCAGTTCCTGCGCGTGCGCGTGATTGTCCCCTGACCGAGCAGGGCGGTCTCCTACCGGCCCCGCCCGGCGTGAGCCGCAGGGGCCGGCGCGAACTCCGGCACGAAATAGCGGCGAGCGGCTGCGGTGCGCACCGGCGGCGAGCGATTCGCCCTCTGTGCTTGGCGCGGACCTGGGAGTTGGCGTGAGTCTGCGGGGTCCAGTCGAAGACTGGACCGACGGGCAAGTAGGACCGGTCTGCGACCGGTCGCGAGATGTTGGAGCCGCAGGAGCGGGCGCGGGCTCCGGTCCGCGGCAGAGATTGTGCGGATGTATTGGCGGAGATGTGCGGGATTCATCGGACTGCGCCCGGGCCGAGGTGCGATGCCCGCTCCGATCGTTTCTCAAAATGGTAAAGATCGGGATTACGACTTTCGTATCGTTGAGTGTTGCGATGCTGGCGAATCGGATGCGCGGCTATGCAACACCGGAAGCCCGTGAGCGAAAGCTCAGCAACTGCGGCGCGGCGTACGTTCGCCCGCTCCAGCCTCCTCGTACTCGGACTGGCCACGGGCCTGACGTTCGCCGACACGCCACCGCCTCCGGCGCTGCTCGACTACGCCAACTTCTGGGCCGGCAACACCGGCGGCAAGGGCGGGCACGGCGAGAACGACAACACCATCAGCAATTTCGTGATCGACCTCGGGGTGCTCAACGCCTCGCAGCTAAACTGGCAGTTCGAGCAGTACGCGCCGCTGGTGATCACCAAGAGCTATTGGGACGAGACCAACTGGGGCGATGGCGCGTACTTCCAAGGGCAGCGAGTGGCCAAGGGCGAGTTCTTCAACAAGAACATGTCCTTCGATACGACGACTCGCGGCAGCGACGGGCTTACGGCATCGATCGCCCGCCCGCACGTCCTCGATACCAACCACAACCAGTGGGACCCGAACACGACGCCGCAGCAGCGGCGGGATATCGTGCAGCAGAATCTCGAGGACCAGGGCTGCCCGCTTACCGACTTCCAGGACAACCTGCCGTTCGTGGCGCTCAGCGACGGGCGCACAATCACGTCCGTCGCGTACCCGACCAACGTCGCCTTCGACGCCGCCGGGAACCTTTGGGTGGCCGACAACGGCCCCGACCAGAACTTCAAGATCTTCGAGGTGCCCGCCAGCGGCGCTCCGGTGCTCAAGACCACTTTCGGCGAGACGGGCGGTGTGTTCGCCGGACCGGTGCCCGGCGCGTGGGGACCGAAGCGTTTCTGGGGTCTGCGCGGCGTCTGCTTCCCCGACAACGGCCAGATCATCGTCGGGTGCAGCGGCATCCCCGGCCAGGTCCAGGGCGGAACCGACATCCGTTGGTTCGACAGCACCGACAGCTCCACTTTGGCCAAGCGCCTCGCGACTGCGGAGATGACCGCGCAGTCGATCGGCTCCTTCGTCCATGTGGCCGATTTCGATCCGGCCAGCAACGGCACCGAGCTCTACCACGCAGCGCTGCACTACACGATGGACTACACGAAGCCGACGGATCAGGGCTGGAAGATCTCCGGCGTCAGCCTGGACCCGTTCCGGTTTTCCCAGGACCCCCGTTTGTCGATGCCGTTTGAGACCGCCTTCGTGCGGCGGATCAACGGCAAGAAGTTCCTGTACTGCACCAGCATGTACAGCGGCTATCTCGGGATCTTCCGTTTCGAGGATGGCTCGGAGATCGCGATCCCCGCGGGGCTCATCTTCCTCTACGACAGCGGCCAGGGCTCGGACTGGGGCAGGAGCGTTCGTCCCGACAACATCGAAGGCAACGTCATGTGGCTCGACAAGAACGGCAACGGTGCGCCCGACGCCGGCGAGTTCTCCGGCTTCCGGGTGGCCAACCAGTTCTCGGAAGGCTACGACTTCGATGCCGACGGCAACATCTGGATGGCGGGTGGTCAGGACAAGTACACGACGGAGTGGGGCCCGGGGACGGGCGGCCAATGGGTGATGCCGTGCCTCGGCCTCGATGCGAACGGCGTGCCGCAGTACGACGGCTCCACGATCAAGCACCTGAGTGTCGGTGCGGAAGTGTTCTTGCCGGCCGACCTCGAGATCTCGCGGAGCGCCACGCGCCTGCGCTACCTGCCCGAGACCGATACGCTGATCCTCGGGGTGGGCTTCGACCCGTACCACACGCGGCGCATCTATGTGATCGACGGCTATCGGCACTCGACCCCGCCGAAACGGCGCTGCGTTTTCGATGTCGGCTACGATGCCGCGGGCGCTTGGGCGGTGCATCTCGACCAAGGGACGGCGTCGATGGTGCTCCCCATGACTTTCGCCGCCGACAAGGACTACCTCTATGTCGTCTGTCTCGACATCGGGCCCGATGCGCGCGTGCGCGGCGAGGTCACCGTGTACAGCCTGCAGGACGGCCACAAGGTCGGCTGGATCGTCCCCAACGCCGACACCAACTTCGCCTGCGCCGGCTCCGATCTCACGATCGGCGTCCAGGTCGCGGTCCAAAAAGACGGCACCCGCGTGATCTGCGTCGAGGACGATGGCAGCGGCAAGGTGATGGTCTATCGCTGGATGCCGCCTGCTCAGGGTACTTATCCCAGCACCACCGGACCGGGCGCCACCGGCCCCGTCATCGTGACGCCGCCGCAGCGCCTCTTTCACGCGCTCCACCACGGCAGCATCGAACTGTTCGTGGTCACCGTGGGTACGAACCTCGAATACCAGTGGTACCACGATGGAGTGGCCATCCCGGGCGCGACCGGCGCCGAGTTCCACAAGGAGAACGTCACCGAGGCCGATGCGGGCGCCTACACCGTGCGGGTGTTCAACGACAGCGGCTCGGTTAACAGCACGGCGTCGACGGTTTCGCTCGTCTATCCGCCGGTCATCACGACCCAGCCGGCGGCGCGGACCTTCTTCCGCAACGGCGCAAGCTTCACTCTCTCGGTCGGCGCCACCGGCGAGGACGTTCTGCTGTATCAGTGGTACAAGGGCGATGCCGCCATCCCGAACGCGAACGCCTCCACCTACACCGTGGAGGCTGCGACCGAAGCCGATGCCGGCAGCTACCACGTCGTGGTGCGGAACCACAGCCGCCGCACCGCTTCGATCGTCGGCAGCGTCACCAGCTCCACTGCGGAGGTGCAGGCGGCTTCGGCGTCGTTTGCGAGCTGGATCGCCGACCACTTCCCGGACGCCGGCGACAACCCGGCGCTCGTGGGCCCGGCGGCCGATCCGGACGGCGACGGCCTGAACAATCTTCTCGAGTATGGGCTCGCCCGCGCTCCGAACGTGCGCGAGCCGGCGCCCGCGCCGACGCTTGTGAATGTCTCCGGGAGCCTGTATCCAACGCTCACGTTCCAGCGCACGACGGGCGTGAGTGTCGTTGCCGAGATCTCGGACGATCTCATCACCTGGAGCAGTGCGCCCGCCGTGCTGGTGCAGGTGGGCGACGCGGTGCCGGATGCCTCGGGCCTGTACGAGACGGTGACCTTCCGCAGCACGGCAACGCTCGCGGCGAAGCCGCGGCAGTTCCTGCGCGTGCGCGTGATTGCTCCCTGACCGAGTAGGGCCGGTCTGCGACCGGCCTCGGCCGGCGTGAGCCGCAGGGGAACGGCGCGAACTACGGCCCGCGGTGGCGCTGCGAGGGGGGCGTGGCCTGGGAGCCGGCGTGGGTCGGCGGGGTCCAGTCGGAGACTGGCCCTACGGGGCCACGCGACGACCGGCCCGCACTCACTTCGTCTCCGGCGCCGGGGTCTCCGGGAAGACCGCGATCACCTCGACCTCGAGCACATGCTGCGGGCTGAAGAGCCGGGCGATCTGCACCCAGGTGGCGGCGGGGAAATCGGCGCCGTAGTACTTTTTCCGGACTTCGTTCGCCGCCTTCAGCGCCTCGATGTCGGTGGTGAAGGCGTTCTCCTTCACGACGTGGCGGAAATCCAGGCCGTAGTGGGCAAGGGTCTTCTGGATCGCGCCGAAGGCCTGGTCGACCGCCTGGGGCATCGCGCCCTCGCCGACGGAGCCGGAGAGGTAGAGCGTGTTGCCGACGCGCACGGCCTGCGTGTAGCCGATCTCGTGCTCCCACGGGCCGAGGTTGAACTTCTCCTTGCGCAGGTCCTGGGCTTGCAGCGTGGTGGCGAAGGCGAGGAGGGCGAAGGAGACGAATGTGACGATGAGTTTGTGCATGAGGTTGAGGGGCGCGTAATCCCGCCGGACGTCGTTATCCCACGGCGGGGCAGGGGGCCGCTGCGAGGTTGAAAACCGGACGCGGTTGCGCCGTTGTGGCGGGCATGAGCTGCGCATGCTACACAGTTCGCCCGATGACCGTCGCCGATATCCCGGCGGCGCTGGCGTTGTGGCGGGTGACGGAGGGGATGGGTCTGGGCGATTCGGACCGGCCCGAGCGGTTGGCGGCGTTTCTCGACCGCAACCCGGGGCTGAGCGCGATCGCCGAAGAGGGCAACGGCACGCTGATCGGCGCCGTGCTCTGCGGCGACGACGGCCGGCGCGGCTACCTGCACCATCTGGCGGTGACGCGCGAGCGCCGGCGGCTCGGCGTGGCGCGGGCGTTGCTGGCGCACTGCTTCGCGGGCCTGGCCGCGCGCGAGATCGAGAAGTGCAGCATCTTCCTCTTGGCGAGCAACGTCGAGGGGGAGCGTTTCTGGCGGCGCGAGGGCTGGGTGGTGCGCGACAACCTGAAGGTGCTGCAGAAGAACGTCGCCGCGGGCGCGAAGGTCGGTTGCGGCTGCACGTGTTGAGCGGGGGGGCACTGCGCCGCGCCCGGACGGGAAGTTTTGGCCACCGCTGGGCAGCGATCTGTACCGATGATCCCGCATACGCCGCCGGAGACCGACAGGAGGCAAGAACCCGGCGGGGCCGGGGGATGGCGGGACGAAACGACCCGGCAGCTGCCTCCTCCGCGGCGGGCCTAGACCACGGATTGCACGGATCATCACGGATTGGCTCCGGTCATCCGTCCCCATCTGCGAGATCCGTGGTCCCCTCCGATGAATCCAGTTCCTTGAGCGGCGACGAAGGGAACGAAGATGCAGG
>DAOOFR010000150.1:0-8722 GCA_035415285.1 Opitutaceae bacterium | reverse complement strand
TCTTGATCGCCTTGGCCTTCTCCTCGTGGCGGAAGAGCCAGTGCATCAGCGCGCCAATGACGATGGAGAACACGACCGCGCCCGCGGCGCGGGCGATGCCGATCTGCATGCCGAGGATCTTCGCGGTGAGGATGATCGCCAGCGCGTTGATCGCCGGGCCGGAGTAGAGGAACGCCGTCGCCGGCCCGAGCCCGGCGCCCATGCGATAGATGCCGGAGAAGAGCGGCAGCACGGTGCACGAGCACACCGCCAGGATCGTGCCCGACACCGAGGCCACGCCGTAGCTGGCGACTTTCGGGGCGTTCGGCCCGAAGTATTTCATCACCGACTGCTGTGAGACGAAGGCGCCGATGGCCCCCGCGATCCAGAACGCCGGGAGCAGGCAGAGGATCACGTGCTCCTGCGCGTACCATTTCGTCAACGCCAGCGCCTCGGCCACGGCGCCGTCGAAGCGCGGCGTGCCCAGCGGCATGAAGTAGACGGCGGCGAAGACCGCGGCCATCCAGGCCAGGACGGTGAATTCTTTCTTCTGATCCATGGGAATTGGTCCGCTGTTTGGCGTTCTTGCGAAATATAGGGTAAGCCGATCACCGCCCGCAGGCGCACGAGGCGGCGCCCGCCTTGGCCGTCGCCACGCCGTTGCCCAGGCAGTCGAGGAACGTGCCCACGCAGGGCAGCGCCAGCCGGTAGTAGACCTGCAGGCCGCGCTTCTCATCCTCCACCACCCCGGCCGCCTTCAGCACGGAGAGGTGGCGAGAGACGGTGGACCAGCCGCCGGCGGACACGTCGACCAGCTCGCAGACGCAACGCTCGCCGCCGAGCAGCTCCTCGACGATGCGCAGCCGGGCCGGGTGGCCGAGGGCCTTGAAGATCGCGGCGCGCTCCTTGCGCTGCTTGGCGGTGACGGCGGTCATGTTGGCCGACCACTGTTTCGCGATTCTGCGAAATAGCAAGCGCTCAGTCGCTGCCCGCCGCCCCGCTGTCGACCGCGCGGGCTGCATCGTTTGACATCCTTTCCGCGCCTGCGTTACTGGACCCTCTTTCCTCCGCGCCCACCGATGCCGATCCTCGTCGAGCTGCTCATCATCTTCCTGCTCCTGCTGGCCAACGGCGTCTTCGCCATGGCGGAGATCGCGGTGGTCTCCGCGCGCAAGGCGCGGCTGAAGGCCGAGGCGGAGCGGGGCTCGGTGAAGGCCCGCGCCGCGCTGACGCTGGCGGAGCAGCCCGACCGGTTCCTCTCCGCGGTGCAGATCGGCATCACGCTGGTGGGTGTGCTTTCGGCCGCCTTCGCCGGCACCAACCTCACCGCGAGACTCGCCGGCGCCATCGCCGGTGTCCCGGCGCTCGCCCCCTACGCCGACCGGATCGCCTTCTTCGCGGTGGTGGCGCTGCTGACCTATTTCTCGCTGATCATCGGCGAACTCGTCCCCAAACGCATCGCACTCGGCAACCCCGAGGGACGCGCGATGGCGATCGCGCTCCCGATGACCGGACTGACCCGGCTGGCCGCGCCTTTCGTCTGGCTGCTCACCGTCTCCTCCAACGTCGTGCTGAAGCTCCTCGGGCTCGGCCGCCCGGTCGACGCGCCGCCCTCGGAGGAGGAGATCTCGCACCTCATCGAGCAGGGCACCACCGCCGGCGTCTTCCACAAGGCCGAGCGCGCGATGGTCGAGGGCGTGCTCCGGCTCGACGAACGCCCCGTCACCACGATCATGACGCGCCGCACCCGCATCGTGTGGCTCAACGTGGCCGACGCCGACGAGGTCAACTGGCGCAAGATCGTCACCAGCGGCCACTCGCACTTCCCCGTCTACGAGGGCACGCGCGACAACGTCATCGGCATGGTCGCCGTGAAGGCGCTCTGGGCCAACTCCGCCATCGGCCTGCCCAACAACATCCGCCACCACCTCACCGCCCCGCTGCTCGTGCCCGCCACGATCACCGCCGTGCAGCTGCTCGAGACGTTCAAGAAGTCCGGGAAACACCTCGCGCTCGTCACCGACGAGTTCGGCAGCATCCAGGGCCTGGTGACTCTGATCGACGTGATGGAGGCGATCGTCGGCGACCTGCCCGAGCCGGGCGACCGCCACGCGCCCGACGCCGTGCAACGCGACGACGGCTCCTGGCTGGTCGACGGCTTCATGCCGCTGCCGGAGCTGCACCGGCGCTTCGGGATCGCCGCCCTGCCGGGCGAGGAGGACGAGGACTTCGAGACGCTCGGCGGCTTCGTGACCGACCGGCTCGCCCACATCCCCAAGGCCGGCGAATCATTCCTGTGCGAAGGATGGAAGTTCGAGGTCGCCGACATGGACCGCCACCGCGTGGACAAGGTGATCCTCACCCGCCAACCGGCCTCCGCCGCCCCGCCGCCGGCCTGATCGATGCGCCTTTCGCTCAAAGCCTTCCGCTGGTTCCATCGCCGGCAGCTCACCCGCAAGCGGCTGCACGGAGGGTTCCTGCACCGGCGACTCGGCGATCGGATCCTCGACAAGGCGCTCTGGAAACCCACGCGCGAGTCGATCGCCCGCGCGTGGTTGATCGGGTTTCCGGTCACGATGGTGCCCTTCCTCCCCTTCCAGTCGCTCATCGCCGCCGCGATCGCGCTCTTCTTCCGCGCCAACCTGCTGGTGGCGATCGCGCTCCAGTTCCTCTCTTCGCCGCTCACTGCACCGATCCAACTGCCGGCCTGCTACTTCGTCGGGGAGGTCGTGCGCGGTCGTGCGATCGGCGACACGTGGTTCGAGATCACGCACGCGCCACGCCACGCCTTCACCGGCGATGCGATGACGTCGCTCTACCTCGGTGCGGTCATTCTCGGACTGGTCGGCGGAGCGCTCGGCTACCTCGCGATCCACGGCACGTGGAAGGATCTGCCGCTGCGAAAACGCCGGACCGAAACCCCGCCGGACAGTCTCTGATCGGGGCCCGCGCGGTCGCCCCGCGAGCGTCAATGTCCCACGTGGAAGGGGCGCACGGAAAAGCGCGGGCACTCGGTGCCGGGCCGCACCAAGCCCTGCCGGAACGGACAGCCGGGATCGCGGCACCAGCCCCAGTCGTGCAACGCCGGCAACTCCTCGAAATGCACGCAGTCGCGGTCGCAGGGCTGCCGGCTCGGGGGAGCGCCGAGACCGCGGACTTGGGGCTTTGGCGAGGGGCGCGGATCCATAAGCAGCGGTCAGAGGAGCGGCACCCTGCGAGCAAGTTCAAGAGCTGCGCCGTTCAACCCTGCGCGAGGCAGTGGTGCGCGAAGGCCTTGATGCGCTGGCGCAGGCTGGCGAGCCCGTTGGCACGGTTGGGCGATAGCGCCTGGGTGATACCGACCTCGCCGAGAAAATCAGTCTCCATCGTTATGATGTCCGCCGGTGTCTCGCCGGTGTAGAAGTCGCACACCACCGCCGCGATGCCCTTGGTGATGAGCGCGTCGGCATCCATGCGGAAGTAGCAGAGCCCGTCGCGAAACTCGGGCACGAGCCAAAGCTGGGAGACGCAGCCGGGCAGCAGGCGGTCCTCGGTCTTGAGGTTCGCCTCAAGCGCCGGGAACTTGCGCCCCCGCGAGAGCAGGTAGGCGAGGCGCTCCTCGCCGTCGGGGAGGAGTCCGATCGTCTCGATCAGGTCGGCGCGTTTTTGTTCGAGGCTCATGTGGTGGCTGCGTGCGGCAGGCGGAAGACCAAACCGCGCCCGGGCCGGGCAGGTCAAGCGCGGGGATCAAGACATCGGAGCGACCGAAGGTAACGAAGGGAACGAAGTTGCGGACGGGAGCAGACAGGGGATCCCACTGCGTCCCGCACGCGGTTACGGCCCGACCATCAGGTCTTCGTTTCCTTCGTGTTCTTTTGTCGGTCCGATGTCCGGTCCGTTTCCGCACTCGCGTCGCCGCTTCATCGCGACCAGCATATCGCGCATGAACGGCTGCCACACCCCTGGCGGCCGGCCCGCGTGGCCCCACACCGCCGTGCTGGCCCTTCTGCTCCTGTTCGCGTCCGCGCTGTGCGCGGAAACGCTGCCAAACGAAACCGCCCGCGCCCGCATCGCCGCACTGCGCGCCGAGATCGCCCACCACGACGAACTCTATTTTCGCCGCGCGACACCGGAAATCCCCGACGCCGCCTACGATGCGCTCAAGCGCGAGCTCGCCGCCCTCGAACGCGAGCACCCGGCAGCGGCCGCCACGGTCGCGGCCCTGCCCTCGCTCGGCGACGACCACACCGACGGTTTCACCCGCGTCCCGCACCGCGCGCCGATGCGCGGGCTCGACAAGAGCTACACCGAAGCGGAGCTGCGCGCGTGGCATGCCGGCGTGACCGCGCGAACCGGCCGCGGCGACCTCGCCATCATCGTCGAGCCGAAGATCGACGGCGCCGCCTTCAGCGCCACCTACGAACGCGGCACACTCGCCCGGGTGCTCACGCGGGGCGACGGCGCCGGCGGCGACGATGTGACCGCCGTCGCGCGCCGCATCCGGTCGCTGCCGGCACAACTCGTGGCGCGCGCAGCGGACGGCACGGCCAACCCCGTCCCCGAGCTGATCGAGCTGCGCGGCGAGGTGTACGTGGGCCGGGCGCAGTTCGCCCGGCTCAACCGCGAGCGCGAGGCTGCGGGCGAGGAGCCGGCCGCCCACCCGCGCAATCTCGCCGCCGGCATCCTCAAGCAGCTCGCACCGGAAGCGACGGAGCTCCTCGCGCTCGATGTCGTATTCTACAGCTGGGGCGCCTGCGAACCGGTGAGCGCAGCGCCGGAGTCGCAACGCGGTTTCCACGAGCAGGCACGTCGCTGGGGCCTGCCGGTGATCGACCATCCGCGTGTCGCCACCAACGCCGGCGCGCTCTGTCGGGCGGCGCAGGCGCTCGGCGCCGAACGGCGAGCCCTGCCGTACCCGATCGATGGAGCCGTGGCGAAGATCGATGCCGTGGCGCTGCGCCGGCAGCTCGGCGAGAGCGATGCTGCGCCGCGTTGGGCGGTCGCGTACAAGTTCGCCGCCGCGCGTGCGGCGACCCGGTTGCGCGCGATCACGATCCAGGTCGGCCGCACCGGCCGGCTCACGCCGGTGGCGGAGCTGGAGCCCGTGGCGCTCGCCGGCAGCACGGTCGCCCGCGCGTCGCTGCACAACCCGGCCGCGCTCGCGCGGCTCGATGCGCGGATCGGCGACCGCGTGGTGCTGGAGAAGTCCGGCGAGATCATCCCGCAGATCGTCGCGGTCGACCCGCCGCAGCGCCCCGCGGGAAGCACGGCCTACGTGTTTCCCGCCAACTGCCCGGAGTGCGGCACGCCGGCGGTGTTCAGCGCAGGGCGCACCGAGGCGCGCTGTCCGAACGAGTATTGCGCGGCGAAGGTCCGCGCGCGGCTCGGGCACTTCGCCGACTGCGTGGAGATCAAAGGCCTCGGCCCGGCGACGGTCTCCACGCTCGTCGCGCGCGGGCTCGTGCGCGACCCGGGCGATCTTTATCATCTGCGCCGCGAGCAGCTCGTGGCGTTGCCCGGGATCGGCGACAAGAAGGCCGGCGCGCTGCTCAAGGCCATCGAGCGCAGCAAACGCGCCGAACGGTGGCGCGTGATCGCCGGGCTCGGGATTCCTCGCGTGGGCCCGGTGGCGGCGAAGGAGCTGGCGGCGCGGTATGGCGGGCTCAGGCCATTGATGGCCGCGCCGGAACTCGCCGCCTGGCTTGGCCGTGCGGAGAACCGCGAGCTGTGCGCGCGGTTGGCCGCGGTGCGCGGGGAGAGGCGCGACATGTAGGTCACTGCTTCAACACGACCCAGCCGGCATTGTGTTCACAACGGTGCGAAAACCATACCGGCCGGGGCGCCCTGAAGGGGCACCCCACGTTCAGCCAAGCCTCAGCTCAGCACGCCGCCCTTGCTGGCGTTGTTCACGAGCTTGCGGTAACGGGCGAGCCAGCCGTTGAGCTCGCGCGCCACGGGCTGCCAACCGGCGCGGCGCGCCTCGAACGCGGCCTGGTCGACCAGAATGTCGATACGCCGGCCGGGGAAGTCGATGCGCAGGCGGTCGCCATCGCGGAGCAGACCGATCGGGCCGCCCTCGGCGGCCTCGGGCGAGACGTGGCCGATGCACGCGCCGGCGGTGCCGCCGCTGAAACGGCCGTCGGTGATGAGCGCGACCTTGTCGCCCAGGCCCATGCCGACGATGTAGCTCGTGGGCGAGAGCATCTCCTGCATGCCGGGGCCGCCGCGCGGGCCTTCGTTGCGGATGATGACGATGTCGCCGGCCTTCACCTTTCCGGCGAGAATGCCGGCGCAGGCGTCGTCCTGGCTCTCGAAGATCACCACCGGGCCCTCGAAGACGAAGCCGGGGCCGCAGTTGGCCTTGAACGCATCCGAGATGCCGGCGGTCTTCACCACCGAGCCCTCGGGCGCGAGGTCGCCGTAGAGGATGGAGAGGCCGCCGTCGGCCGTGTAGGCGCGGTCGGCGGAGCGGATGCAGTGCAGCGGATCGAAGCGGAACGCCGGGTCGTACGGCATGAGCCCGGCGGGCTTGGCGACCGCGAAGTTCTTGGTGTCGTAGTCGTGCGCGGCGCGGGCGATGGTGCCCGCGGCGTGGAGACGCGGAGCGCGCAGAAGACAGGCGATCTGCTTCGCGCCGGTCTTCTCGTACTGCCAGATCACGAGCACCGGCGTGCCGCGGACTTCGCCCAGCTCGGCGCGGACGAGACCGCGGAACTCGACGAACTTCGGCTTCAGGCCGGCCTCGATCTCGGCGGCACCGTGCCAGGTGGTCTCGGCGTCGACCTCGAGCTCACCCTTCGCGCCGAAGACGAGGCCGCAGGCCGCGGCGTCGCCGGCGTTGAAGGCGGCCGCAAAACGCCAGAGCGCGATCGCGCGATCGTCGGCCGGGTGGAAGAGCATCGGCTTCGGGATGAGGTTGCCGTTCGCGGTGCGGGCGGCGGGGCCCATCTTGTCGGCCGGGTCGAGCACGAGCGCGGAGGCGCCGGACACGTAGGCGATGCGCGCCTCGGGCGTGCAGGTGGGCGCGCGGAGGTCCCAGGCGTCGATGTTCTCGCCGAGGGTCTTGCCGGTGACGGTGAGGCACTCGGTCTTGAGCGCGCCGAGGCGTTTCAGCTCGCCGAGGATGGTGTGGATGCCGCCGGCGCGGTGGATGTCCTGGATGTGGTAATCGGAGGACGGCGACACCTTGCAGAGGCAGGGCACGCGGCGGGAGATGGCGTCGATGCGGGCGATGTCGTACTCGATGCCGGCCTCGCGCGCGATGGCGAGGGTGTGGAGCACGGTGTTGGTCGAGCCGCCCATGGCGACGTCGAGGGCGAGCGCGTTGTCGAAGGCCTCGAGGGTGGCGATGTCGCGCGGCTTGAGGTCGCGTTGGACGAGCTCGATAATCTGGGCGGCGGCGCGGCGGTAAAGCTGTTCGCGCTCCTTGGAGACGGCGAGGATGGTGCCGTTGCCGGGCAGCGCGAGGCCGAGCGCCTCGCACAGGCAGTTCATCGAGTTGGCGGTGAACATGCCCGAGCAGGAACCGCAGGTCGGGCAGGCGGACTGCTCCATCTTGAGCAGCTCCTCGGCGGTGATCTTGCCGGTCTGGAGCGCGCCCACACCCTTGAAGACGGAGATGAGGTCGCTCTTCTGGTCGGCGGGGCGGAGGTGCGCGGGGAGCTCGCTGGCGGTATCCGTGTGCGCAATGCCGGCGGCCATCGGGCCGCCGGAGACGAAGACGGTGGGGATGTTCACGCGCAGGGCGGCCATCATCATGCCCGGGACGATCTTGTCGCAGTTCGGGATGCAGACCATGCCGTCGAAGCAGTGGGCGCGGAGCATGGTCTCGACGCTGTCGGCGATGAGCTCGCGCGAGGGCAGCGAGTACTTCATGCCGGAGTGGCCCATGGCGATGCCGTCGTCGACGCCAATGGTGTTGAAGATGAAGGGCACGCCGCCCGCCTCGCGCACGAGCCGCTTCACCAGCTGGCCGATCTCGTTGAGGTGCGCGTGGCCGGGGATGCAGTCGATGTAGCTGTTGCAGATCGCGATGAACGGCTTGTCGAAATCGGCCTCGGACTCGATCACGCCGGTGGCGCGGAGGAGGCTGCGGTGCGGGGCGCGTTCAAAGCCTTTCTTGATGGTGTCGGAGCGCATGGTGAAGAGGGATGGCGTAGGAAATCGAAAGGCCAAGTCGTAGGCGGCAGCGCGCGGTTTGGCCACCAAGGAAAACGGCGAGGGGTTGAGGAAGCTCAAGGCGCGCTGCCTGTGGACGAGTTGTAGCCGGGGGGCGGTGCCCCCGGCAGATCGGGTAGCGCAACGCTCACGCGTTCCGCTACGGAGAGCCGGCCTCAGGGCGGCCGGATACAGGGTGGAGACGCATTTCAGACGAACAAGCCGACTGCGCTGAACACCGCGAGGTATGCGACCGGCAGCATCAGCAGCAGAGTGATCGCCTTCGCATACCACGGGCGACGAGGACACAACAGAAACGATCCGCTCGTGCTCGCCATCCCAGCAAGAAGCAGCGCAATGCCCCATGGCATGAGGCGCCCAGAAACAGTCTGCGCAGCTGGCACAATCAACAAAGTCAGCAAAGAAGCCCCGAGGCTGGTGAGGATATAGACCGCCACACCTCGGTTACCCTCAGTTGGCTGTGTTGCCGGAGCTGCACTCATCGCAAACCGCCGCCCCCCTCACTGATTCACGTGCACGATCTTGGCCGGCGGGATGCCGTTGAAGTAGGTCGACGAGGCGGCGCTGTAGGCGCCGATGTTCTCGC
>DAOOFR010000149.1:0-8751 GCA_035415285.1 Opitutaceae bacterium | reverse complement strand
TCCGGGCGAAGGCACCGGAGGTTGGGTTATTATACGTTTGCTTGCAAGATGGTATAACTCCATCCCGCGAGAGAATCCTCGCTTCGACCGTCCACTGTTGCACGCTCTCGGACTGTAAACGATGCAGGCTAGCCCCATGCCCGACAAAGGCGTCAACTTCCTCAACTCCGCGCTCACCGCGCCGGCCACCGCGGCCGAGGCCGCGCTGCGGCCGGCTTCCTTCTCGGACTTCGTCGGCCAGGCGAAGACCGTCGAGCGTCTCAAGGTCATGGTCGGCGCCGCGCGCCGCCGCGGCGACCCGCTCAACCACATCCTGCTCAGCGGCCCACCCGGACTGGGCAAAACCACGCTGTCGTTGATCCTTGGAGCCGAGATGGGCAAGACCGTGCGCATCACCTCCGGCCCCGTCGTCGAGAAGGCGGGCGACCTCGCCGGCCTGCTCACCAGCCTCGAGGAGGGCGACCTGCTCTTCATCGACGAGATCCACCGCATCCCGAAGACCGTCGAGGAGTACCTCTACAGCGCGATGGAGGACTTCCGCCTCGACATCATGATCGACCAGGGGCCCAACGCCCGCAGCGTGCGCCTCACCCTCCCGCGCTTCACGCTCATCGGCGCCACCACCCGCTCCGGCCTGCTCACCGCGCCACTGCGCAGCCGTTTCACGCTCAACACGCGCCTCGATTTCTACGGCCGCGACGACCTGCTCACGATCGTCAACCGCACCTGCAAGCTGCTCGACGTCCCCATCGACGACGGTGGCGCGAAGGAGATCGCCGCGCGCTCCCGCGGCACGCCGCGCATCGTCAACAACCTCGTCAACTTCGTGCGCGACTACGCGCAGGAAAAGGCGAAGGGAAAGATCACCCAGCCCGTCGCCGCCGCCGCGCTGGAGCTGCTGGAGATCGACGTGCGCGGGCTCGACGAGATGGACAAGCGTATCCTGCGTCTGATGGCGGAGTCGTACCGCGGCGGGCCCGTCGGCCTCGGCACCGTGGCCGTCGCCGTGGGCGAGGAGGCCGAGACACTCGAGGAGGTTCACGAGCCCTACCTCATCCAGGAAGGCTACCTCCAGCGCACCGCCCAGGGCCGCGTGCTCACCTCGAAGGGCTGGGACGCCATCGGCCTGCAGGCCATCGCCACCGCCCCCGGCGCGCAGGGCAGTCTGCCGTTGGCCTGAGCGCGGTAGGGCGTTCTGCCGTACGGCAGAATGGGCCCGCCGCCACGCCGAATCCGCGACTGAGCCTGGCGCACCCGCCGGTCGCGCCCTACCCCTCCCGACCCCACCGCCCCCCGCAGCGGTCCGGCTCGCGTGCGACTGCGGCGAGCTTGCGAACCTTCCGTGAAGTCCGCGTAGGCGAGCTGCGACGGCCTTGCGGCGCCACAGTTCCACCGCTACGGTACCCGCGCTTTCATAACCCCTGCCAGTCTCGACCGGCGGCCCGTTCCACGGCGCTTCCTCCGACTCGCCCCCGCCGGCCAGTCCCCACGAGCAATCCTCAACACCATGAATCAACTACCTGGAAAGCGGATCTCGATGCTTCTCACGGTCGCCAGCCTCGGCGGCGCCATCGTCGTCACCAGCTTCGCGGCCACGTCCACCACGCCGGGGCACCCCACCACTCCGACCAAACGGACGCCGATCCAGGCGGGCCAATCGGCCGGCGCCAGATCCATCGAAAAAGCTCCCGCGCAGCAGGCGCAGGAGCGCAAGATCGTCGGCACCTTGCGCCAGATGGGATTCAACGTCACCGGCATCACCCGGACCGCGAATGGCCAATACAACGTGCGGGTGGACCGATTCGATCCCCAGCGGGCCACCGGGGCGTTCCGGAACGTCGTGGCCTTCAACCGTTCGGCCCCAAACGTGAACCGCACCATGGGGGCGGCGCGGGTCGGCCAGCGCGGCAGCATCGCCAACATGCCTGAGCAGATCGGCTCCAACGAAATCGGCGGCCGGGCCGGCGGCCCATCCGGTGGCCGCAACGCGGGCGGCGGCGACACCGACTCCATCGGTACCCCGGGCGGCGGCGCCACCGCCGGTGGCCCCACCGGCGGTGGGATGGACGGAGGCTCCGGTCCCGGGCGCGGCACCGACGGCATCGGCGGCGGTCTCGGGGACGACGGATTTGGCGATGGCGGCGGGCTGGGCCCTGATGGCGGAGGCCTCGGGCCCGACGGTGGCACCGGCGGCGGCGACACGGGTCCGGGCAGTGGCGGGCAGGGACCGGATACGGCTGGCCCCGACATCGGAGGCGGTGATATCGGCCCCGGTGGCGGAGACGGCGGTGGTGACGAAGGCGGACCGGGCAGCGGCACGGGCGGGCCGGGCGAAGAAGGCCCACCCGCGCCCGGTGACGACGGCGGTGGCGGCGATCCCGACGGCGGAACCGGTCCCGACGACGGCGGCGATTCCGGCGGTGGCGGCGAAGAAGGGCCGCCAAGCGAACCCGATGACGATGATTCGGGCCGGATCGCGGGACGCGGCACCTCCCGCGACGCCTCGCGTACCCAGACCATGGACGCCGGACGCGCCAGCAGCCTGGCGGCCGGGAGGGCGGCGACCCTGCGCGTCTCGGTCTCCGCGAGCGGCGCGCTCTCGATCTCCCGGCGCAGTCTGTCCCAAGCAGGCCTGATCAACCGGACACCCAACGCAGCCAACGGCGATGTGATCTTCCACTGAGCCCCCGAACACGCCGCTCAACCCGCAAGGCGAAGCCCCGACGGCTTCGCCTTTTCGTTTCCACCGCCAGCCCGAGCCCACTGCCGCACTCGGCGCGCCCAGCGGTCGCGCCCTACCCTTTCCGCCCGGCGAAGAGCACCCCGGCGCCGGCGAGCACGCACACACTGCCGGCAATCATGTACCAGGAATGCTCCGGCACGCGGGTCTCGCCGTCGACGCGCCGGGCGAGGCCGGCGAGCGCGCTCTGCGTCTTCCCCTTGAGCGAGGCGCGCATCGTCCAGCCGTCATGGAAAACCCAGACACCGGCGACAATGAGCACGAGCGCGATCAACGTTTTCATGCGGAATGGAGTTCGCCAAGTGTGGGCAACACAGGCCGGCTGGCGAGCCCGCCGAGGCAAAAACGCGAGACGCTCGGCCGGTGCATTGCGGTCATCGCCCGCCGCCAACCAAACGGCGGCGGGCAACCGGCAGCGGCAAGTGGCGGACGGCGATTCGGTAGACGGCGCCGCTCAAGCCTGCTCGAAGATCACAAAACCTCCCGCCGGCACGCTGAGCTCGACGCAGCGACAACCCCCGCGCTCCTCCACTGTCAGCGTCCGCACGGTCTTCGCCGGATCGGTCGAATACAAGCAGCGGTACTGGCGGCCGACCTCGTTGAGTTCGTGGTCGACGACGACCCATGCCGCGCGCGCCTTCTGGGCGTCGGTGTTGAGCGCACAGAGCACCTCCTCGCCGTCGAAGAGCCGCGACCACGGAACCACGGAGAGCATCTGCCCGCCAAGGAGCGTCGGGAAGCCGAAGTTCACCCCGTCGCCGGAGATCTGGCGGAGATACTGGCGCCCGCGTCGCAGCGCAGCTTTCTGGCGACGCACCGCGAGGATTGCGGCGATCTGGCGGTAGGCCTCGGCGCCTTCGTCGAAAAGGTGCCGACCCTTCGAGCGGAACGCGCCGAACGCACCGCCGAACATGCACTCGCGCAGGTAGCGGTCGCTGCCGCCGGCACCATCGAACGCCTGCTCGGTGCCGTAGTAGATCAGCGGGACGCCGAGGGTGGTGGCCTCGAGCCCGACCGCGGCGACCACCTGCTTCGCGTAGGCGGGATCGCCGGCGCAGAAGCGCGCCTTGCTCTGCCCCTTGCGCACCTGGTCGTGATCGTCGAAGAGCGTGACCACCTTGTTCCGGAACCACGTGTGCGAGTCCTTGCCGACCAGCAGCGAGTTGCGGAAGAGATCGAAATACTCCTTCGGGCTCCGCCAGCCCTTCACGAGGTACTCGAGCTTGTCCGGGATGTCGTCGACGCCGAGCGCGGCATCGAGACCGGTCTCCTCGAGCTTCTCGAACGCGAACGCGCGGCCGCCGGTGATCTCACCGATGAGATAGAAGTTCTCCTTCCCCAGTCGCTGCGCGAACTCGTGGATCACCGAGCCGAAGTAGCGCACCGCGCCGGCGTCCATGTGCTTCACCGTGTCGATGCGGTAGCCGTCGATGTCGGCGAACGCGATCCAGTATTTGTACACAGCGGCCAGCGCCACGAGGGCGGGCGCCGGCGCATAGTGGTCGGTGTCCCCCGCGCCGAGCCGGACCTCCTTGAGCGAGCAGAAGTCGCCCTCGAGGTACTCGGGGTACCAGTCCCAGTTGCTGATCGCGCCGCGCTTGGCGAACGTGGTGTGCGGCTGCAGTTCGCGCGGCCAGACGGCGTCGTCGGCCGAGAGCGTCGCCGGCAGCGGGGTGTAGAACGGCAGCACGGGCTCGCCCCGGGCATTGCGGTAGCCGGCCACCTCGTGCTCGTTGCCATCCCACTTCGGCTCGCCGTGCCGGTACGCGAAGACGTTGCCGGTGTGGTTGAGGATGATGTCGAGGATCACGTAGATCCCCTTCTCGTGCGCCGCCTGCACCATCGCCCGCAGTTCCTGCGCCGTGCCGAAGTGCGGATCGACGCCGAGGAAGTCCTGGATGCCGTAGCCGTGGTAGCTGTTTTCCGACTTCAGCTGCTTGAACAACGGGCTCACCCACAGCGCCGTCACCCCGAGCTTGCGCAGGTACTCCATCTTGGCGGTGAGGCCGCTGAGCGTGCCGCCGCACCAGCCGCCGCCGGCCTCGCGCCACGCGGACGCCGCCTCGTCGCCGACGGCGTTGCCGGCATCGCCCGGCCTGAACAGCGGCGTGGCGGGGCTGCCGGGGCTCTTGCCGTCGCGGTAGCCGGTCTCGCGCCCGTCCGAGAACCGGTCGAGCATGAGGAAGTAGAGCACCTGATCCTCCCACGCGGCCGGGGACGGATGGTATTTGGTCGTGATGCGGTGCTCGCGATCGGGCAGTTGCCCCCGGAGCGCCGCGAAGTCGATTTCGCGCACCGAAACAGGATTCATGTTCGTCCTTCCGAGTTGCCGGGGGGGCAGCCGGGAGCGTGCGCGGGAGGCGCCGCAAGGCAAACGGCCCAGCGTATCGACCTCGTGAAACCCGGAGGCGCGGCGATGCCATCACACCGTCCCGCGAGAGCCGTTTGCAGGTGGACCCGCTGCCCCCGAGCGGGTCGAAGACTCGGCCCAAGGCGGGATCGTGATCGTTCGTGGAACGATGCTGTCCGCGGCTGCACAAACCCACGACCGCGTTGGGGGCAACGCGCTCCACCTCGGTCAGCCGATGAGCACGCGGCGATAGCTGCTCCGGCGAACTCGCCGCGACCGGCGCCGCGGCTCAGCCGCGCCGCACGGCGTTACGCGCGCACCGCGCGCCAGACGGCGAGACAGCGCTCGACCAGAGCGGAAAACTCCGCGAGCGGCACCATGTTCGGGCCGTCGGAGATCGCCTCGGCAGGATTCGGGTGCGTCTCGAAGAAGAGGCCGTCGGCGCCCGCGGCGAGCGCCGCCTTGGCGAGCGGCTCGACGAACTCGCGCTGGCCGCTGCTCTTGCCGCCGCCCGCGCCGGGAAGTTGCACGCTGTGCGTGGCGTCGAGGATCGTCGGGAAGCCGTTGGCCTTCATCAGCGGGAAGCTCCGCATGTCGACGACGAGGTTTTGGTATCCGAAAGTCGAACCGCGCTCGGTCTGCCACACCTCGGCGGCGCCGGCGAGTTTGGTGAGCGTGTACGGCATCTCCTGCGGCGAGAGGAACTGGCCCTTCTTCACGTTCACCACGCGGCCCGTCTGCGCCGCCGCGACGAGCAGATCGGTCTGCCGGCACAGGAACGCGGGGATCTGGATCACGTCGACCACCGCGGCCACGGCGGCCACCTGCTCGCGTTCGTGCACATCCGTGAGCACCGGGAAACCGAAGTCGCGTTTCACCATCGCGAGCAGTGCGAGCCCGGCCTCGAGCCCGGTCCCGCGCGCACCGGCGAGCGAGGTGCGGTTGGCTTTGTCGAACGAGCCCTTGAACACGATGTTCAGCTCGGGGTTCCACGCGCGGATGTCCGCCAGCTCGGTCGCCACCGTGCGGCAGACGGTTTCGTTTTCGAGCGAGCACGGACCGGCGATTAGGAGCAGGCGCTGGGGATCGAAGAGCATCGGAGGAAGGGAGCGGAGGACAGACGACAGAAGACGGACGACAGAATGCCGATGCCGGAATGAAGACAAGGGCGGAGCCACCGGCGACACGGCACAACGAGTGACTTCCATTCCGGACCGCGGCCGTGCGATACGTCGAAGCGCCGACACCGGCCCGGGAGATGGACGCGATAGCCACGAAGTGCAACCTTGCCAAACTTCCACACCATGGAAGATTACCAAGGTGATCGTACGCCATGCCCAGAACCAAGTCGGAGAGTTGCTCACTCGTTTCCCGGCGGTGGCGCTGCTTGGGCCACGGCAGGTCGGCAAGACCACGCTGGCGCTCGAGATCGCCGAGGCCGTCGGCGCGCAGGCGCTCTATCTCGATCTGGAGCGGCCATCCGACCGGGCGAAGCTCAGCGACCCCGAGCAGTACCTTGCGGCACAGGAAGGGCGCCTGGTCGTGCTCGACGAGATCCAGCGCCTGCCCGGGCTGTTCGCGGTCCTGCGCGGACTGATCGACCAGCGCCGGAGGAAAGGACTGCGCACCGGTCAGTTTCTGCTCCTCGGTTCGGCCTCGATCGAGCTACTCAAGCAGAGTTCGGAGTCGCTGGCCGGACGCATCGCCTATCTCGAACTCACGCCGCTCCTCCTCGCGGAAACCGCCACCAAGACCTCGGCACAGCGCGACCGGCTGTGGTTGCGCGGCGGATTCCCCGACAGCTTCCTCGCGGCTAACGATGCCGCCAGCCTCGAGTGGCGCGAGGAGTTCATCGGCTCCTATCTGGAGCGCGACATCCCTGCGCTCGGGCCGCGGATCCCCGCGGAGACGCTGCGCCGCTTCTGGACGATGCTGGCCCATGAGCAGGGTACGATCGTGAACCACGCGGTGGTGGCCGGCGGGATCGGCGTGAGCGGCCAAACCGTCGCCCGTTATCTCGATCTCATGGTCGACCTGCTGCTGGTGCGCCGCCTGCAACCGTGGGCGGTCAACGTCGGCAAACGGCTCATTCGCTCGCCCAAGATCTACGTGCGCGACAGCGGCCTTGTGCACGCGCTCCTCGGCCTGCGCGACCTCGACGCCGTGCTCGGGCACCCCGTGACCGGCGGCAGCTGGGAAGGCTTCGTGCTTGAGAACCTGCTCGCGGCAGCGCCAGCCGGCGCCCGGCCCTGGTTCTACCGCACCAACGCCGGTGCCGAGATCGACCTCGTGCTCGAACTGCCGCCGAAGGAACGTTGGGCCATCGAGATCAAGAGATCCTCGGCCCCCTCCTTATCCCGTGGGTACTATATCGGCTGCGACGACGTGAAGGCGACCCGCCGGCTGGTCGTCCACACCGGAGACGAGTCGTTCACCCTGGGCGACGGCGTGGAAGCCGTCACGCTCGCCGACGCCGTCATGGCGCTGAAAAGCGCGTGAGCCGCTCCGCACGGCCAAGAGCGCAACCGCCGCGAACCACCGCCAACTCGGTCGCCACCGTGCGGCAGACGGTTTCGTTTTCGAGCGAGCACGGACCGGCGATCAGGAGCAGGCGCTGGGGGTCGAAGAGCATCGGAGGAAGGGAGCGGAGGACAGACGGCAGAAGACGGACGACAGAATGCCGATGCCGGAATGAAGACAAGGGCGGAGCGGCGGCGCGACCGCGGTTCCGTCTCGGAACAAGCGGAGGTTTCGGAGCCCCCCCTACCCTCGTGGCATATCGCGCCACACCGTTAGGCAGGCACCAACACGGTTACCTGAGGCCCTACATGGCAGGAGCATCAGTCGCCGGCACCGAGGCCTCCCGCACGAAGAACCAAGTGAACGAATCTCCTCCCACATCGGGTTCGATCTGCTGAAGGCCGAAGCGCTTCCCATACCGCTCGGCGCGGAGCACGATGCGGACGGGCTGCCCGTCGGCGCTGGTGAGAGTAACAACCACCAACCCCGCG
The DNA here is from genome assembly GCA_035415285.1 of Opitutaceae bacterium. Lineage (GTDB taxonomy): Bacteria > Verrucomicrobiota > Verrucomicrobiia > Opitutales > Opitutaceae > CAJCBL01. Next base: position 650 of record DAOOFR010000149.1, on the reverse strand, counting down.
TCGGTCAGCACCCAAGATCATGCGGACGACTCGCCGTATATCAGTTCACCATTCTCGCCCTCCGCCCATGTGTCATAGGTCACATCGTATTCCGCATGACCATTCTCGCCCAAAACGAACGCGTGCGCCCATGTGACCATCAAAGGTGCGGAATAGGTGCCCACCAGCTCGGCCGGCTTCAGCCGCACAAAGCCACCGGTCGTCGCACATCCCGTCGACGCAAGCACAACGAAGAGGCATGCAGCCCTGCCCAACCAGCTGAGAAATCCGGTGCGATCCACGTCACCAGACTTCTCCGCCACGCAAATGCCCGCAAGCCCTACCTTTTCCCTTTCTTGCCGGGCTTCTTCGCGGGCTTCTCCGTCTTCCCGCCGGCGACGCTCGCCTGGCGCTTGATGGCGGCCTTCACGAAGGCGGCGAAGAGCGGCTGGGCCTGAGTGGGCTTCGATTTGAACTCGGGGTGGAACTGAACCCCGACGAACCACGGATGGTCCTTGAGCTCGATGATTTCGACGAGGTTCCGCTGCGGGTTCACACCGGCGAAGACCATGCCGGCGTCGCCGAGCATCTCCACGTAGTGGTTGTTCACCTCGTAGCGGTGGCGGTGGCGCTCGCTACGAGGTGAACAACCACTACGTGGAGATGCTCGG
>DAOOFR010000148.1:0-8864 GCA_035415285.1 Opitutaceae bacterium | reverse complement strand
CTCTCCTATCCCCGCGGCAACCCGTACGGCGTCGTCTACGAGCCATGGCACTGGAGATGGCACGACGAGCTGGGCCAGCCGTAGTGCTGCCGCCCCGCCGGAGGTGCCGTTGAAGCCGGTGCGGTTGCGAATCCATCCGTTCCGCCAAATCTCCGCCCATTCCCTCGACGATGCACCCAAACACCTCCTCCCTCTCGCGACGCGATGCCCTGCGTTACCTCGGGCTTGCCGGCGCCGCCGCCCTCCTGCCTTCCTTCGCCGCCCACGCCGCCGCCGCGGGCCCCGCAGCAACCGGCCCCGCCCCCGATACACTGCCCGATCTCGCCGGCGAACAGCCCGGCTACTGCCGTTTCAAGATCGGCGACTTCGACGCCGTCGCCCTCGCCGACGGCGGTTTCGGCGGACCGCTCGACCAGGCGCCGTGGCCGAAGGCCGACCGCGCGCAACTCACCGCCGCGCTCGCCGCCGCGTTCCTGCCTGCCGACCGGTTCTCAATCCCCTTCAACGTCCTGCTCGTACGCATGGGCACCGAACTCGTCCTCGTCGACACCGGCTGCGGCCCGCTCTATGGCCCGACCAACGGCAAACTCCGCCAACGGCTCGCCGCCATCGGGGTGCAACCCGAGCAGATCACCGCCGTCATCCTCACCCACGCCCACGGGGACCACTTCGGTGGACTCCTCGACCCGGATACGAAGGCCCCGGTCTTCGGCCGCGCCCGGCACTTCATCCACCGACGGGAATTCGAGTTCTGGACCGGTTCCGCTCCCGACCTCTCCGCCTCCGGCGTCCCCGCGGAAGCCCGCGCCGGGGCCATCGCCCGCGCGCAGGAATACCTCGGGGCGCTCCGGTCCCGGTGGCAGTTCATCGCCCCCGGCGACCGGTTGATCGACGGGCTCGAGATCATCGACGCCCCCGGGCCACACCCCCGGCCACATCGCGCTCCAGTTCTCTTCGGGGAACACCCAGTTGCTCCACTTCGTGGACACACTGCACCATCACGCGATCTCCTTCGCCCATCCCGAGGTACCGATCGCGTTCGACGTGCAGCCCGACCTCGGCAGTGCAACGCGCAAGCGCCTGCTCGACCGCGCCGCCGCCGACCGCACGCGCATGTTCGGCGCGCACATGCCCTTCCCGGCCCTCGGCCATGTCCGCAAGGTCGGCGAACGTTACGAGCACGTCATCGAACCCTGGCCGACCTCCTAGCCGGGCACGGGCGCCGGCCCCGCAATCCGTGCTCAAGTAACGGTCCCGGAGGGCCGTTGTAGGCAGAGCGTCAACGCCCGCCATGTCCACGGCCCTCCACTCCGCCCTGCTGTTCCTCGCCTGCACCGCGACCGCGCTGGCCGGCGTGCCCGTCGATCCACCGGCGCCCTACCGGGCCAAGCTGCCCCGGTTCACGGTTGAGCAATTCGGCACCTTCGCCTCCGCGGATCTGTTGGTCGAAACCAACGCCTACGGGTTCGTGACCCGTGTCGAGGTGAAGTCCGCCTCCCGGGCCGATTTCGGCGAAGCCTGCCTGGCGGCGGTCCGCCATTGGCGGTACGCGCCCGCGCGCTGCTACGGCATGCCCACGCCGGCGAAGTTCATCCAGCCCTTCCGCCTCACCGCCGGCGCGGTCGCCTCCGAGCGCAGAACACCGGTCGCCCCGCCGGCGCCCGAGGCATCAGTCTCCGCCGCCGCACCACAGGACTAGCTGCCGGCACACGCCGGACAACCCGGCCCCGCGTCCGGGATTTCAGTGGCGGGCCGCACGCGCGATCCGCTCCAGCCCGGCCTCGAACGCCCCGAGCACCGTCGACTGCCGGAACCGGCCGACCCACGCCAGCCCGTTGCGGCCCCACTCCGTGAGCTGGCCCTCGCCAGCGGTCGCCATCGCCGCCGCAGCTCGCGCCACCGCCGCCGGGTCGTCGGGTTCCGCCACCAGACCAAATCCGCCCTCCTCCACCGCCCGCGCCAGCTCGCTCCCGCGGTCGGCCACCGCCAGCACCGGCTTCGCCCGCCCCAGCGCCGTGAGCAGCTTGCTCGGGAAGAAGAACTGCCCGGAGCCCTTCTGCTGGGTGATCACGCAGACGTCCGCGGCGATCAACATCTCCGCGAACGCCTCCTCGGGCTGGAGCGGCAGGAACCGCACCGCACCGGTCGCCTGCTGGGCCGCCGCCTCCACCAGCGCCGCCTTGCCCGCGCCATCGCCCGCCACGATCCAGCACGGCGCGGCCCCGTCCGCCGGCCTCGCTGCGGCCGCGTCGACCAACACACCCAGCCCCTGCTTCATCCCGATGTTGCCCGAGTACACCAGCAGGAACGCCTCTGCCGGCGTGCCATGCCGCGCCGCAAACGCCCGGCGGGCGGCCGCCCGCTCCGGCGCCGTCGCCGCCCCAGGCAGCGTATCCGCCACCCAGTTCGGGAAGAAAACCCGCCGATCGTCCTCCACGCCCTTCGCGCGGAACGCCGCCAACATGCCGTCCGAGATCCCCGACACCGCCGCCGCCTTGCGGTAGGCGAGGCGCTCCAGCGCATAGAGCAGCCGCGTGAACCGGCCCGGCCGCAGCATCCCCAGTCCCACGGCGGCGTCCGGCTGCAGATCCTGCACATGGAAGACATACGGGCGTCGCCACAGCCGGGACACCACCCACGCCGGCACGCCCGCCGCCAACGGCGGCGACACCACCACCAGGACATCCGGCCGGCGCAGCAGCACCATCCGCAGCAGCGACGTCGCCAGGAAACTCGCCTCGTGCACGATGCGCCGTGCCGCCGTCACCCGCCGCGGCACGTAGTGCCAACAGCGCCGCACCGCGACCCGCGTCGTGCGCTCGGTCCGGTACCCGCACCACCGATCCTCCCGGCGTTTCCGCCATTCCGGGTAGTACGGGAACGTCGTCACCATCTCGACCTCGTGGCCGCGCCCCGCCAGCCACTCGGCCAGCCCGGTGTTGAACGGCGCGATGCCCGTCGGCTCCGGCGCATAATTGATTCCCCAGATGATGATGCGCATCGTTGTGCGCGCCATGTTGGCGGCGCGCGCGCCGGCGTCAACGAGCCGGCCCGCCGCGCCCCTCGTATCCGGGAAACCCCTAGGCGCCGCCCCTTGACTTCCCCCCGCTCCCGCCAACGCTCTCCCTGATTCTGCGCCGGCCCGGGCCCCGCCCATCCGCGCGCAGCCCGTTGGCCTCCGTCCCTCCCCCGCCCGGGGCATTCCAGTCGCCGCCTCCCTCCGATGAAACTGACGAAGAAAACCCTCCTCGTTTCCCTCGCGGTCGCCCTCCCGATCGTCTTGGGCGGTGGATACCTGTTCGCCAAGAAGGTCGCCTGGCCGCGCTACAAGCAGTACCGGGCCGCCAGTTTCGAGCGCAGCGCCCGCACCCTCCTCGACCAGGGCGACTTCGAGAACGCGCTGCTCTTCGTCCGCAAGAACCTCGCCGCCAACCAGCAGAACGTCTCCAGCTGGCGGCTCGCCGCCGAGATCGCCGAGAAACGCGACGACCCCAACGCGCTCTTCTATCTCCAGCGCCTGCTCGCCCTCGACCCGACCCTCGAGAACCGGATGCGGCTGCTGCGCCGGGCGCTCGTCCTGCGCGCCGACGCCGTCGCCACCCGCACCGTCGACCAGGCCGGGGCCGAGGCCCGCGACTCCGCCGAGTTCCACGAGCTCGCCGCCCAGGTGTGCCTGCGCAATGGCGACTTCATCCAGGCCAAGTTCCACCTCATCACCCTCTGCGAGCTGCGGCCCGACAACCGCGCCGCCCGCCTCGAGCTGGCGCAGATCCGCCTCGCCGAGGCCGCCGCCGACCGCCGTTCCGAGGTGCGCGCCGAGATCCGCACCCTCGCCGGGGATCCGGCGCTGCGCGCCCGCGCCCTCACCCTGCTCCTCACCGACACGATGCAACACAAGCAGGAGGGCGAGGTCGGGGAGCTGCTCGCCCTGCTCCGGCGGGAACCGACCCTCACCGTCGCCCAGGTTGTCGTCCTGGCCGAGGCGATGCGCCGCTACGAGCCCGACAACTTCCCCGCCGCCGTCGAGCAGCTCCAGACGCTCGCCGGCACCGCCCCGGCCGACATCGCCCGCGTCGCCCAGTATCTGATTTCCATCGACAAGGCGGCCCAGGCCAAGGCGTGGCTGTCCGCCTTCCCGGCACCGACGTCGGAGGCGGTGCTCGTCCAGTTCGCGCTGGCCGAGGCGCGGATCACCCTGCGCGAGTGGGCCGAGGTCGAGGCCTCCCTCAAGGACCGCCAATGGAAGGACTTCGATTTCGAGCGCCTCGTGATGATCGCGATCGCCCAACGCGAGCGCGGCAACCTCGCCGCCTTCGGCGAGACCTGGCGGCTCTCCCTCACCCAGGCCGGCACCAGCCCCGCCCGCCTCGAGCGCCTCCTCGCCCACACCACCCGCTGGGGCTGGGTCGAGCAGCGCATCGAGGTGCTCTGGCGCCTCTTCCAGCAGACCCCCTCCGACCCCAAGGTGCAGCGCCAGCTCTTCGCCTACGAGCGCGCCCAGGGCAACACCGCCAACCTCAACCGCCTCTTCGCCCGCCTGCTCGAGGCCGGCCCGGGCGACGCGGTGGCCAAGAACAACTACGCCTACACCGCCCTGCTCCTCGGCGCCAACACCGCCCGGGCCGCGACGCTCGCCCGCGAGATCTACACCGCCGATCCCAAGAACCCCTACTACGCCACCACCCACGCCCTCGCGTTGCTCCGCTCCGGCCATCCCGACCAGGCCCGCACCCTGCTCGCCGCGTTCGACTCCCTCCAGTTCTGGCAGCCCGAACGCCTCGTCATCCAGGCCGCCGTGCTCGCCGCCAACGGCAGCCACGAGGAGGCCGACGTCCTCCTCGCCACAGTCGACGACCGCCGGCTGCTCCCCGAGGAGAAGCGCATCGCCGCCGACACCCGCACGGCAATCGACCGCCACCGGGCCAGCACCGCCCGGACCTCCGCCATCACCGAGACGGTCGCCTCCCGCCGCCAGGCCACCGCCGCCAAGAGCCTGCTGGCCCTGCTCCCTGAATCCCTGCGCGCCACACCCTCGCTCCCGATGGAGCTCGCCGACTCCCTCTATGCCAGCGACGACTATCAGGCACTGGCGAAGGAGCTCGGCTCCGCGCCCTGGGAGAATCGCGACTTCGTTCGCCTCGCCCTTCTCGCCTACGCCCAGCGACGCCTCGACCGCCTCGGCGACTCCCGCAACACCTGGCGCATGGCCATCAACTCCGTCGGCACCCGCCCGGACCTGCAACGCGTGCTCGCCACGCTCGCCGGCACATGGAACTGGGAGGAAGAGCGGATGGACCTGCTCGCCCGCATCCTCCAACGCGACTCCGCCGACCAAGCCGCACTGGACGAAGTCGCCGGCTACTACGCCCGCCTCCACCGCACCACCGATCTGGCCCGCGTCTACGAAGCGGCCAACCGCGCCACCAACGCCACGACGGGCAACCGCGCCCGGTTCGCCTACTACAGCCTCCTCGCCGGCATCAACACCACCGAGGCGCACGTCGCGGCCAAGGCAGCCTTCGACCAGAACCCCTCCGACCTTTTCGCCGCGCGCGCCTTGGCCCTCTCCCTCTGGCGGCAGGGCCAGGCCCGCGCCAGCCTCCAAATCCTCGGCAACCCCACGGTCCGGATGTCCCCCGAGATCGACCTCTCGCTGGTCCTCGCACTGCTGCACGATGCGGCCGGCGAGATCGACGATGCCCGCAAGTACCTCGCCGGCTTCTCCGCCGGCGACGCTCTCCCGGAGGAAAAGCTTCTTGCCGACACGCTCGCCCGCAAACTCGCCTCGTCGAGTTGAGGAGCCGCCGGGCACCGTCCGCGCTGGACCGTCACTCCCGCCGAGCCGAGCGCGGGGACGCGGGAGGGCACGCCGCTCCCCGCATTGAGCGCACGCGCCCCGGCGCGTAGCCCGGAGCCTTGGGCCGCGCGCCACCGCCAGCGTTCGGGCGCCTGCGCGCATCCTCGGCCAAACGCGTTGCACGCTGCTCCCGAAACCGGCGGCCTCGCCACGCCAGGGGAGTGCCGAGAAACTGCCACGAGCCCCGCCCCCCCCTGCCGAGTCGCAGCCACACAAGCTGGCCGCGACTCCATGATCGTGCGCACACCGCGGAAATCCCGCCGAGGCAGGACGGCTACAGACTTCCCTGATCAACCGTAAGAGTTTCCCCGATTTCAAGGATCGGGTTTATGGGCATAGGGGTGTAAAAACCTTGTCAAATACGACTGGGAACTGGTTCATCGATTGCGCCATTTTCGGGGCTGATACTTACCAAGTGCCGATCGCCGTTTTCCTTGATTTGCTCGACTCCATGAAGCGCACCGTTTCCACGTCGCGATTTCCTTCGCCGGTCATGCCGGGACTCGCTGCGGCGCGCCCTCCGCTCCCGAACCGCGCGCTCCGCTGCGCCGGGCGAGCCACATGAACACGGAAGCTCCGCTTCGCTGGTATTGCCTGCGTGCCCGCCTCAAGCGTGAGCACTTCGCCGCGCTCCAGTTGGCCGAGCGCACCGGCGTCGAGACCTTCGCCCCGCGGTTGGCCATCCGCCGCCCCCGCGTGACAGGGGGAGTCGTGGTCGCCACCGAAGCGCTCTTTCCTGGTTACCTGTTCGCTCGCTTCCGCCTGCCCAACGACTCGCGGTTCGTGCTCAGCACGCCCGATGTCACCGGGTTGGTCCACTTCGGGGACCACACACCCGCAGTGCCGGAACCGTTGATCGAGCTCCTGCGCACCCACGCCACGGGCACGCAACCTTGCGTGCCGGTGCTCGCTCCCGGCGACTGGATCGAAGTCCTCACCGGCTGCCTCGCCGGAAGCCAGGGCCGCATCGTCACGTTCGACTCCGGCCGCAGCCGCGCCTGGGTGCTCCTCGCCTTGCTCGGCCAAGATCTTCGCGTCTGCCTGCCGACCGATGCCCTGCGGCGCACCGGGCCGGCCTCCCTCGACTTTCCTCCGGAACTTCTGGCGCCCTGCGGTTAGCCCGCCGCCACGAGTCCCGGACTCGCATGATCACCATCCGCCCCATCCGCTCCCGGGGCTCGCACGCAGCAAGGCCGATCTCCCGGCCTGCCGCCAAGGGCGGTAGCTTGCCCTTCCGCGATCATCGACTCCGCCACCCGATCGCCGCCCGACCCACCACCCCATGATCACCACGGTCACCGGAAAACATCAGATCACAATCCCCGCGAAGCTGGCCGCCGCGATGGGCATCGTCCCCGGCAGCCGCCTCGAGTGGCAAGCCACCAACCAACCCGCGGTCATCCGCGTGCGCGTCCTGCCCGACCGCAAGGCCATCGCCAACGGCCTGCTCGGGGCCGGCCGGCCCTACCTGGGCGGCGCAACCGCCACGAACTCCCCCAAGCCCACCCGATGATCACCCACGTTTTCGACACCTCGGCCATCCTTGCCCACTATTTCCACGAGCCCGGCGCCGAGCAGGTCAACGCCCTCCTGGCCGACAACGCCGTCGAGGTCGGCGTACCCGCCATCGCGCTCATCGAGCTGAAGACCCGGCTCGCCTCCTCCGTCCACGACCCCGCCGAGGCCAGCCGCGCGTTCCATCTGTACGCCGAGGAGCTGATCTCCGCCATTCCGGTCACCCGCGAGATCGTCGGCCGCGCCGAGGAGATCATCCAGCAGGCCGGCAACACCCTGACCCTGCTCGAGGCCATCGCCGCCGCCACCGCCCAGAGCGAGCGCGCCGTCCTCGTGCACCGCGACGCCAACTTCGCCCGCCTTCCCGCCGGGCTCCTCGAGCAATGCGCCCTGCCCTTGGATAACTGATACTGGCCACACCCGCCCATGCCCAACCTTCGCCGCCTCCTCCTCGCCCTGCTCTCCTGCACCCTCGCCGTCGGCGTCGCCGCCCAGTCGGCCGGCGAACCCGTTGCCGCCGACCCCGCCGGCGCCAAGACCGACCCTGCGTACAAGTTCATCGTCGGCGATCTCGTCGCCATCTCGGTCTTCGGCGAGAGCGAGCTCTCCATCGCCCAGAAAATCGATACCCAAGGCCGCCTCCGGCTCGCCCTCGTCGGCGACATCGAACTGGCCGGCCGCAGTGTCCGCGAAGCCGAGCGCCTCATCGAGCAGCTCTACGTCGAGCAGCGCATCCTCCGCAAACCGATGGTCAACATCTCCGTCCAAGCCTACGCGGTCCGCGACATCGCCATCCTCGGCGCGGTGCGCGCCCCCGGCAAGATGGCCTTCCCGCCGGAGAAGAGCGCGCTCGACATCACCGACGTCGTCACCCGCGCCGGGGGCTTCCTGCCCACCGCCAAATCCGACTCCGTGAAGATCACGCGCACCGACGCCCAGGGGCGCGAGACCACCATCGAACTCGATGTCGAGTCGATGCTCACCCGCCGCGGGGTCGGCACCGGCACGGCCAAGACCTACCTCATCTACCCCGGCGACCGCATCTGGGTCCCCGAACGCCTCTTCTGAGCGCAGCCCGATCAGCGCACCCGCTCCCCCGAACTCCGGAATCCACTTCATCGCCGTGTCCACCTCCAACAACCAAGTCCCGCGTCGCACCGGCGCCCCCAGCGCCCGCACCGTCCCCGCCGCCGCCCTGCCGGGCGGCACCCTCTCGGTCCACCCCAAGGACCTCTGGCGGATGTTTCTTGAGCGCTGGTGGCTCGGCGCCGTCGTCGCCCTGCCCGTCGTCATCGTCTTCATCCTCCTCCAGCCCAAGCCCGAGATCGTGTACATGACGGAGGCCTCGCTGCTCTTCGAGACCCGGCAGAACCGCGTGCTGCCCGTGCAGGCCGTCGTCGACACCACCGTCACCCGGGACGTCGAACTCAATGTCCACCTCGAGCAGATCCGCAGCCAGACGTTCATGGAGGCACTCCAGGCCTCCTTCACC
>DAOOFR010000147.1:3698-8937 GCA_035415285.1 Opitutaceae bacterium | reverse complement strand
CAAGGCGCCAGACCGACTTCAGGCCCATCCGCCACGCGGTGAGCAGAAGTGCGGCAACAGCGGCGTTGTCGGCATGCGCCGGCGGCAGGTCGAGCCGGAGCGCCTGCGACTGATCGAGCCACTTCTGCCGGCGCGCCGCGGCGCGCAGCAGACTGAGCGGGTCGATGTCGCCGGCAGTGCGGTGTTTCTCCTTCACGTCGGCGGGAATGGTGGCGATCTCCTGCACCTCGCCATCGAAGTACTTGAGCTGCTCGACCATCTCGGACGTCCACAGACCGCGGGCCTTGAGGTCGCGCACCAGCGCCGGCGCGAACACGAGGAACTCGCCCGACAGCGTGGACCGCACCTGGAGGTTGCGCGCGGCGGGATCGACGGAGGCCGTGGTGCCGGCGACCTGGTCGATGCCCGGCGTGGGCGAGAGCGCCAGCAACGCGGAATGGCGCAGACCGTGGGCGGCGACGAGCGCGCGCACCGGCTGCCAGTCGAGGCGTCCGCCCTGCGGCACCTCGGAGGCGAGGCCGCGGTCCTGCTCGAGCAGAGTGAAGGTGTCGACCGGGAACAGGCCGCGGTCCCACTTCGATCCCTTGAACGTCGGATACGAGCCGCGCTCGGCCGCAAGCTCGGCGGAGGCTGCGATGGCGCAATGCGCGAGCGCCTCGAGGCACTCGTCGCTGAACTGCTCGGCCGCGGCCGAGCCGAACGCCAGGCCCTTGGCGTGCAGCGCGCGCGCCAACCCCATGACGCCCAGCCCGAGCGCGCGGTGGCGCCGCGCGGCGCGGCGGGCGGACTCGGTCGGGAACCGATGGCAGTCGAGCACGTTGTCGAGCGCCCGCACCGCGAGGCGCACGGTGGCGCGCAGCGCGTCGAAATCCAGGTTGCCTGAGTCGTCGAGGTGGGCGTCGAGCGCGACCGAGCCGAGCGCCGCGCCGGCGGTTTCGCCGTCGTCCGCGCCGAGCATGAGCTCGGTGGCATAACTCGCGCAGTGCAGCCGGCCGACATGGTCCTGCGCGGCGCGCAGGGTGCAGGCGTCCTTGAAGGCGATCGAGGCCGCGCCCTCGAGCATCGCCTGCACGAGGCCCCGCCAGAGGTCGGCCGCGGGCAGGCGCCGGCTCCAGAGCCGGCCCTCCGCGGCTTGCGCCTCGTACTCCGCGTAGCGACGGGCGAAGACGGTACCGGCGAGGTCGGCCAGATCGGCGACATCGGCGGGGCGGAAGAGCGTCCACTCGCCGCCGGCGACCACCCGCTGCATGAAGAGATCGGGCACCCAATGCGCCAGGATCAGCGCGCCGGGCTTGGCCGGGCGGCGGGCGAGCAGGTCCGCCAGATCGGCGTGCCAAGTCTCAAGATACGCGGCGCCGTCGACGGGGCCGACGGCGGCGAGCATCGCCTGATGCAGATCGAGGTAGGCGGCGAGGCCGCGGGCCGCGGGCTCGTGGGCCGGCGGCTCGGCGGAACCCACGGCGGTCCAGGATCCGGCGAGCGTGCCGCCGCGCACCGCGAGGTAGGCGTTGTCGGCGATGCCCTGCTGCATCACGCCTCTGAGGCTGTCGGCGACGTGGTAGGTGTACTGCGTGATGAGCTGGCCACCGGGGGTGCCGGCGTGGGCGAGCACGGGCGCGGCGGGCAGGAACCGGCGGGACTGAAGCAGGGCGTGGAGCTCGAGACAGCGATTGTCGCGGCCGCGCCGCTCCTCGACGCACAAGCCCATCGCCACGCGCATCCAGAGAAACTGCGGCACTTCAAGGTGCCGGACCTTGGCGCCATCGCTCCGGGCGGTGACGAGGAAACGCTCGGCGAGCGCCTGCACCGCCGGAAGGTCGAGGGCAAGGTCGGCCGCGGGATCGAGCGCGGCGGCGAGTTTCTCGAGGTCGAAGCACTCGAGCAGGCGCGGCTGGAGCAGACCGAGGCCGGCGGCCTCGAGAAGATACTCGGCGAAACCGCGCCGGTGGAAATCGCGCAGGCGATCGACGCCGTCGCGGACAATGTCCCATCCGAGCGCCTCCTCGTAGAGATAGGTGAGCTGGAGGCGCCCGGCGAACAGGGCGAAGTCGCTGTCGCGCTCGATGAGGGCGCGGGCGTTGCGGGCGACGGCGGCGGCGAGGTCGGCCCCGGAGATGTTGTCGTAGATCGAGCGGCGCAGCTCGTGCTCGAGCTCCTCGGGCGTCAGCGGCAGCGCGAGGCCGGCGGCGGCGAAGGCGATGCGCAGGCGCAGGTCGTGGCCATCCCAGAGGTAGGTGTCGCCGGCGGCGCGCACGACCACCACCATCGAGGGCTGGGCCGCGGCGGGCGCCGGGGCGGCCTCGTGGCCGCGGGTGGCGGCGCGCATCGAACGGTAGATGATGAACGCCTCGGCGACCTTGAAGTGGCCGGCGCGCATCAACTCCTCCTGGACAACATCCTGGACCTCCTCGATGTGGAGGAACGTCTCGTGGGTGGCGAGGGCGCGGGCGGTGACCGCCCGCGCAATCTCGGCGGAAGGGGCGGGGCTGAGCCGGAGGGCGAGGAAGGCCTTGCGGATCGCGATCTCGATCTTGGCCTCGTTCCACGGGACGACATGGCCGTTGCGCCGGATGAGGCGCACGGGCGTGGAGCAGGAGACGCGGTCGGTGCCGAGCTTGGCGCCGCGGCTGTAGAGCAGGCTCTGGGCGACGTCGTAGGCGTTGTTGTCGACGAGCGTCTGCTCGATCAGGACGTACAACTCCTGCAGGTCGAGGCGCAGCGGGCGCTGGCGCAGCGCGAGCGCGGTCAGGTTGCCGGCGACCTCGCCGGCGATGCGGGCGACGAAGCGCTTGTGCTCCTCGGTGAAGATGGCCGTCTCGCCGCGGGCGAGCAGCAGCGTGGTGAGCGACTTGCCCACGGTGTCGGCGATCTCGCCCAGGTCGAACGGCTCCAATCCCTGGGGACAGAGCACCTGCACGTCGGGCAACGTCGGGCACTGCTCGCGCACCGCATCGCGCCACGGGTAGTTCGGCTTCCGGTCCTTGGGGGCGGAGGCGAAACGCTTGAGCGCGAGATCATGCTCGAGACTGGAGTGCGGTGTCATCCCAAGGAAACGCAGTCGATCGATGGCAGGTTGAGGGGGTGCAAAACGGGACCCACCCGACGCCGCGTGGCGCCGGGTGCTCACGCAGAAAAATCAAGTTCGGACACTGCCGGGGGTGCGGAAAACGGCAGCGGCCCAGACAGCATCACCAGCCTGCGCACAGGCCAAAGCCGCGGCCGAACCGCGGGGGTTCGGGCGTTGGGCGATGGCAGGGAGGCAAGTCATGGGAGGCGACGCAGGCTGGACGGGGGAGAGGAGACGAAAGACGCCGAAAAACGACGATCCGGGAGGTTTGGCCACACAAAGTTGTTTCGAGTTATTTACCGGTTGCTCACCACTACGGGTTGTGGGTGGCCAAAAGCGAAGGCACAACATATGGGTTTGGTCGAAAAACCCGTCAACCGGTTTCTGGTCAGGAAAGTGGAAAATTCCCGCGCCGAAGGCACGCCGGATGCGGCCCACCGAGCCGCACCGGTTTTGGGAAAGATTTCTCCGGTAACTGCCCTCCCGAAAAGGCCACATCGCGCCCCCGGGGCGCCGACCGCGATCACCACGGGCCGCTTGCCGCGTAAAGCCATTGGGCACCGCCCCAAACCCTCCGCCTTTCGGGCAAACGCCGCCGACACGCAGCAGCGCTTCCCTGCCCCGCCCCACCCGCACGCGAACCTCACCTGACGCGCCTTGCCCCCAGCCATGGGACGATCAATACACCGCGCGGACGAGCCGGCCAACCCGACCGCCGGGCGTGGAACCGCTGCCGTGCCACGGCACCCGCGCGGCGAGGGACGAGCACCATCCGCCGTCGGCCCGTCCGGCGGCGGTGCTCCCTTCCGGATGCTCCCCGGTTTTCCGGCGCGCGGCGCGCGTGCGTTCGCCGTGCGACCGAACGGTTGCGCTCAGAGCGCGAGCAACTCGCGGCAGGCGGCGAGGTACTTGTCCTGCGTGCCCTTGATCACATCCGCGGGCAACTGCGGCGCCGGCGGCTGCTGGTTCCAATTGATGGCCAGCAAGTGGTCGCGCACGAACTGCTTGTCGTAGCTCGGCGGCGAGCAATCGAGCCGGTACTCGGCCTGCGGCCAGTAGCGCGAGGAGTCGGGCGTGAGGACCTCGTCGATGAGGAAGAGGTTGCCCTGCGCGTCGGTGCCGAACTCGAACTTGGTATCCGCCAGCACGATGCCGGCCTGCGCGGCGCGATCGCGGCCGAACTTGTACAACCCGAGGCTCGCGGCTTTGACCTTCTGATACAGAGCGGCGCCGATGGCCGCCTCGCCCTGGGCGTCGTTGATCGGCTCGTCGTGCTGGCCCTTCGGCGCCTTGGTCGTGGGCGTGAACAACGGCTCGGGCAGCTGCTGCGCCTGGCGCAGACCGGCGGGCAGCTTGATCCCGCAGATCTCACCGGTTTTCTGGTACGAGGACCAGCCGCTGCCGACGAGGTAGCCGCGCACGACACACTCGATGGTGAGCGGCTTGAGCTTGCGCACGATCATCGAACGCAGCTGCAGGTCGCGGTCGGTGATGCCGCGGCGGGTCATCTCGCCGATCTGGTCGGGGAAAAGGTGGTTCGGGAGGATCTGCTCGGTCAGCTTGAACCAGTGGTTGCTGATCTGCGTGAGCAGGATGCCCTTGCCCGGGATGCCGTCGGGCAGGACGACGTCGAAGGCCGAAAGCCGGTCGGTGGCCACCATGAGGATGGCGTCGCCGCAGTCGAAGAGCTCGCGGACTTTGCCCGAGGCGATTTTGGGAAACGGCAGGCCCTCGATCGAGGTGACGGCGCGGGCCGGGAGTGCGGAAGCGATTTGGTCGGCGGTCATCGGGGCGGAGCATAGAGACGAGCCGCGCGCCCCACGCGAGCCGAAAGACCGGCGCCTGCACCGCGCAGGCCTGACAATCCCCGCGACGCTCCCCTCGCCTCATCCCTCCAGTGCACGAAGCCACAGGTGTCGGCTCGACCACCCGTCCCAGTCGCTCCATAACCGCCGCAACTGGAGTTTTCCCTGCACCTGACTACGCTGCGGCACCCCATGGCGAGCCCAAGCCAACCACTGCGGCGAATCCCGAACCGCACCCGTCCCCCATGCCGTTGCGCCAGCCAAGCGCGACTGTCTCCGGGCGGCTGGGGTGCCGCGCCCGCCCCAATGCCGGGAGAGACACCGCAACGGGGCAGAGCCGGTCTCGCTCCCAACCGGAGCCGCCGGC
>DAOOFR010000147.1:0-3598 GCA_035415285.1 Opitutaceae bacterium | reverse complement strand
CGCCGCCCGCACCATCCCGGCGCAGCTGCCGTGGAGCCACTGATGCCGACGACGATGCGCCTCCGCCTCCCCTTCCTCCTCGGCGCCACGCTCGCAGTCCTCCTTGCCGTCCCACCGGCGGTGTGCGCCCCCCCGGAGCCCTCCGCGGGCCAGCAACGCCCCACGGACTACGCCGTCGTCGCGAACTACCTCGCCGTCTTCTGCCGCTACATCACCTGGCCGGAGCCCGCCCCCGGCACCCCGGCCACAGCCGCCCTGCGCATCGGCGTGCTCGGGCCCAACCCCTTTGGGCAGGATCTCGAGACGATCCTCGCCGGCAAGGCCCTGCGCGGGCTTCCGTTCACGGCCGTCTACGCCACCGACATCACGCAGCTCGCCGCCTGCCAGGTCGTATTCATAACGTACACCGACACCGGCCGCATCGCCGCCGCCCTCGCCGCGCTCGACGGCAAACCCGTGCTCACCGTCCTGTATCGCGGCGAGTGGGCGGAGGCGCCCGCCACCGGTGCCGTGATCGAGCTGGTACGGGTCCGCAGCAACATCCGCTACCTGCTCAACTCCACCGCCCTCCTGGCCCAGGGGCTGCAGCCCACCCCGGGCATCCTCGAGAACGCCCTGCGCCGCATCGGAGGGCCCACGCCATGAACCCCGCCACTTCCATTCGCCGCAAGGTAGCCCTCGCCCTGTTCGGCGTCACCGGGTTGGCCATGGCCGCCGTCGCCGCGGCGTTGTGGATCTTCGAATATCGCGCCGCCGACCTCCGCGCCCGCGCCACCCTCGAGTCGCTCGCCGAGACGATGGCCCCCGGCCTGCTCGCCTCGCTCGACTTCGACAACCCGGCCGTCGCCACCGAGACCCTCCAGCGGCTCGAGTCCGGCGGCATCGTGATCGCCGCCACCGTATTCCGGACCTCGGCCAGCGCCGCCGCCCCGCAATCCTTCGCCACCTACCAGCGGCCGGGAATGCAGCCGGTGTTTCCCCCGCAGCCCGGCGCCGCCGGATTCATCCGCCGCGCCGACCGCGCCCTGCTCAACCACAGCCTCCGCGCCGAGGGTCGCCCCGTCGCCCTCCTCCAGCTCGAGGCCGATGTGGGGCCGTTTCGCCGCAGTCTGCACGAGTCGCTCGGAATCCTCGGCCTCGTGGTCGTGCTGGTCGGCGCCGCCAGCCTCTGGTTCACCCGGCTGCTCCACCGCGCCCTCACCCGCCCCCTGCTGGAACTTGCCGCCGCCGTCGCCCACGTCCGCACCCGCGGCGACTACTCCGCCCGCGCCACGATCACCACCCGCGACGAGGTCGGGCGACTGGCCGAGGGCTTCAACCTCATGCTCGCCGGCATCGAGCAACGCGACCGCCAGCTCGCCGAACAAACCGCCTTCCAACAGGCCGTGCTCGAGAACGCCGGAGTGTCCATCATCAACACCGACACCGCGGGCATCATCCGCTCCTTCAACGCCGCCGCCGAACGCATGCTCGGCTACCGGCGCGAGGAGATCATCGGGCGGGAGACCGCCCTGCGCTACCTCGACCCCGCCGAGGTAGCCGAGCGCGCCGCCGAGTTCGGTCGCCGCTGCGGCCGCACGATCCAGCCCGGCGTCGGTTTCTTCGCCGAGCTCGTGCGCGAAGCCCCCTGCACGCAGGAGTGGACCCACATCCGGAAAGACGGCACGCGATTGCCCGTCTCCATCGTCCTGTCGACCCTGCTCGCCCCCGATGGCCGCCACCTCGGGCTGTGTGCCATCGGCACCGACCTGTCGGAGCGCAAGGCCGCCGAGGCCGCCGTCCGCGCCAGCGAGGAGCGGATGCGCCAGTCCTTCGAGGCCTCCCCCATCGCCCTCGCGCTCAACAACGCCGCCGGAGAGCTCCTCTACCTCAACCGCAAGTTTATCGAATGGTTCGGATACACCGCCGCCGACGTTCCCACCGTCGAGGCCTGGTACTCCCTCGCCTATCCCGACACCGAGGCCCGCGAACGCCACCGGCAACGCTGGGAACGACGCCTCGCGGAGGCCGCCGCGCGCGGCGGCGAGATGCAACCGATGGAAGCCGAGGTCACCTGCCGGGATGGCCGCCGCCGCCTCATCGAATTCCGCTGCCAACAATTTTCCGGGCTGCTCCTCGTCGCCTTCACCGACATCACCGAGCGCAAGGCCGCCGAGCAGGCCGTGCGCACCAGCGAGGAGCGGTTCCGCGTCGTGGCGGAGCAGACCGGCCAGATGATCTTCGACCAGGATCTCCTGACCGGGAAACGCATCTGGGCCGGCGCCACGAGCACCATCATCGGATTCACCCGCGAGGAACTCGATCGCGCGCCACCGGGCTGGTGGACCGCCCGTGTGCACGCCGACGACCAGGCGGGGTTCCTCGCGCAGGTCGAGCATCTCCGGCACCACGGCGGCACGCGACAGTTCGGCTACCATTTCCGCCGGCGCGACGAGCAGTGGATCTACCTCGCGGAAAGTGTCACCGCTGTATCCGGCGACTCCGGGCAACCGCTCCGCCTGCTCGGCACCATCGCCGACGAAACCGCCCGTCGTGCGGCGGAGGAGGCGGTGCGGGCGGGCACGGAACAGCTCCGGCTCACCATCGAGCAAAGCGGCCAGCTGTTCTTCACCCATGACTTGGGGCCCCGGCTGGCCCACTGGGCCGGCGCCGCCGAAGCGATCACCGGCTACAGCGTCGACTTCCTCAACCGCACCCGGTTCGGCTGGTGGGACGGGCAGGTCCATCCCGACGACCGGGACGCCGCGCGGGCCACGTTCCTGCACCTCGGCCGCGCAGGCGGCCGGGCCCGACTGTCCTACCGGTTCCACCACCGCGACGGCCGGTGGGTCCACCTGCTGGCCAATATCACCGCCGTGACGGGTGCCGCGGGCCGACCGGGGCAGGTATTCGGGTCGATCGCCGACATCACCGCGGAGGCCGAAGCCACCGAAGCCGTTCGGCTCCTCAACATCGAGCTCGAGCAGCGTGTGCAGGACCGCACCGCCGAGCTCGCCAGTCGCATCGCCGAGGTCGAACACCTCAACAGCGATCTACGCACCAGCCAGGACAACCTCGCCCACGCCGCCGCCCGTCTCCAGGAGGCGAATTCGAACCTGCTGGCCGCCAATCAGGAGCTCGAGTCCTTCTCCTACTCCGTCTCCCACGACCTCCGCGCCCCCCTGCGCAACATCGCCGGCTTCATCGAACTGCTGCGCAAGCGCACCACCGGCCAGCTCGATGCCGAGGCCGACCGCTACTTCGGCATCGTCGGCACCGAGGCGGTCCGCATGGCCGCCCTCATCGACGACCTTCTCACCTTCTCCCGAATCGGCCGCGCCGAACTCCACTTCGCCCCCGTCCAGCTCGCCGCGCTCGTCGCCGAGGTTCAGGCCGAGCTCCAGTCCGACCTCACCGGCCGCGGCATCGAGTGGCGGCTCCAGCCGCTGCCGCCGGTCCTGGGCGACCGCACCCTCCTGCGCCAGGTCGTCGCCAACCTCCTCTCCAACGCCGTCAAATTCACCCGCAAACGCCCCGAAGCCGTCATCGAAATCGGCGCCGAACCCGCCGGAGCCGATTCCGAACTCATCGCCTTTTTTGTCCGCGACAACGGCGCCGG
>DAOOFR010000146.1:0-8948 GCA_035415285.1 Opitutaceae bacterium | reverse complement strand
CCGAAAGCCCGAGCGTGACCTCGGCCGCCGGGTCGGCGGGGGCGGTGGACTCGGCGCCCGGCACCGGCTCGACCACCGGCAGACCCTCGACCACCGCGACCGGCTCGGCCGGCACCTCGGCGACCGGAGCTTCGCCCGGGACCTCGGCCGCCGGCTCACCGGCGGACGCCTCCGGCTTCATCTTGGCCAGCAGATCGGCCTCCTGCGCGTGGAAGCGCGTGAGGGTATCCTGGATTTCCTTGATCGTGAGCGGACCGCTCGAGGCAAACAGCAGCGCGCGGAGGACTTTCTGGAGGTTGAATGCCATGCGGTTCGGAGGCGATGGGTCGAGCGCAGGTGTTTGGGTCATGGCGGGCTTGCGGGCAACGCATTTGTTTTCGAGATTCCCGGCCCCTGCCCCGCTCCGGAACCGTCCGCCACCACCGTCCTGCCCATGGCCAAGAAAACCGCTGCCGTCCCCTCCCTCCGCCCCCACTCCGCCCAGGTCCACGACGGCCCCGACCGCGCCCCCAACCGCTCCATGCTGCGTGCAGTCGGCTTCCAGGATACCGACTTCCAGAAACCCGTCGTCGGCATCGCCTCCACCTGGAGCATGCTCACGCCCTGCAACATGCACATCGACGAACTCGCGCGTCACGCCGGCGCGGGCACCGATGCCGCCGGCGGCAAGTCGATCATCTTCGGCACCATCACCGTGGCCGACGGCATCAGCATGGGCACACGTGGCATGCGCTACTCGCTCGTTTCCCGAGAGGTCATCGCCGACTCGATCGAGACCGTCTGCGGCGCCGAAGGCTTCGACGGCCTCGTGGCCATCGGCGGCTGCGACAAGAACATGCCCGGCTGCGTCATGGCCATGGCGCGACTCAACCGCCCCGCCGTCTTCGTCTACGGCGGCACGATCCTGCCCGGCATCCATCCCGGCACGCAGCAGGAGTGCGACATCGTCTCCGTCTTCGAGGCGGTCGGCCAACACGCCGCCGGCAAGCTCGACGCCGCCGGCCTCGCCGCGATCGAGAAATGCTCCATCCCCGGCCCGGGCTCCTGCGGCGGCATGTACACCGCCAACACCATGGCCTCCGCCATCGAGGCCCTGGGCCTGAGCCTGCCCGGCAGCTCCTCCCAGATCGCCATCTCCGAGGAGAAACGCGCCGACTGCCGCCGCGCCGGCGAAGCCGTGCTCAACCTGCTCCGCCTCGGTCTCCGTCCCCGGGACATCCTGACGCGGAAGGCTTTCGAGAACGCCATCACCGTCGCCATCGCCCTCGGCGGCTCGACCAACGCCGTGCTCCATCTGCTCGCCATCGCCCACACCGCCGGCGTGAAGCTCGCGCTCGACGACTTCACCCGCATCGGCAAACGCGTGCCGGTGCTCGGCGACCTCAAGCCCTCCGGCCGCTACAGCATGGCCCACCTCGGCCGTATCGGCGGTCTTCAGCCTCTGATGAAGATGCTGCTCGACGCCGGCCTGCTCCACGGCGACTGCCTCACCGTCACCGGCCGCACCGTCGCGGAGAACCTCAAGGACGTCGCGCCCTACCCGGCCGACCAGGATGTCGTCCGCCCGCTCGCGAATCCGCTCAAGAAGGACAGCCACCTGCGCATCCTCCACGGCAACCTCGCGCCCGAGGGCGCCGTCGCGAAGATCTCCGGCAAGGAGGGCCTCCAGTTCTCCGGCCGCGCCATCGTGTTCGAGTCCGAGGAGACCGCGCTCAAGGGCATCCTCGACGGCAAGGTGAAGGCCGGCCACGTCGTCGTGGTGCGCAACGAGGGCCCGCGCGGCGGCCCCGGCATGCGCGAGATGCTCTCGCCCACCGCCGCCATCATGGGCAAGGGGCTCGGCAAGGACGTCGCGCTCATCACCGACGGGCGTTTCTCCGGCGGCAGCCACGGCTTCGTCGTCGGCCACATCACGCCCGAGGCCTACGACGGCGGCCCCATCGCGTTGGTGAAAAACGGCGACACGATCACGATCGATGCCGTGAAAAACGCCCTCACCCTCGACCTTCCCGCCAAGGAGCTCGCCGCCCGCCGCAAGGCGTGGAAGCGCCGCCCCGACACCGTCACCCGCGGCGTGCTCGCGAAGTTCCGCGCCCTGGTGACCACCGCCTCCCGCGGCGCCGTCACCGACGCCGAGCTCGGCTGAGCCGGCGCTTCGGGCGAGCGCCGCTCAACCTGCGGCCCCCCCCTTCGGCCCCGCACTTTCGCTCGCCAGCGGTCGCGCCGCGCGGCAATTTCGCCGCTCCAACTCCCCGGTCGTCGACCGACGCCCGTTTGTCATCCCTCCTCGGTCCATCATCCTTCCCGCCATGTCCTGGTCCCGTTTCACCTCGCTGTCCTTCCACGACGAACGCCTCGCGTTCACGCTCGACCTGAGCCGCATGGGCTTCGACTCCGAAGCCCTCGCCATCCTGGAGCCCAAGTTCCACCAGGTCTTCGACGACATGGCCATGCTCGAGCAGGGCGCCATCGCCAACCCCGACGAGCAGCGCATGGTCGGCCACTACTGGCTGCGCTCCCCCGGACTCGCCCCCACGCCCGAGATCAAGACCGCGATCTCCGACGCCCTCACCCGTATCCAGGATTTCGCCGGCCGTGTGCACCGCGGCGAGGTCGCCGGCCCGCGCGGGCCCTTCAAGCACGTGCTCGTCATCGGCATCGGCGGCTCCGCGCTGGGGCCGCAGTTCGTGCGCGAGGCCCTCGGCCACCCGCAGACCGACAAGATGGCCGTGTGGTTCTTCGACAACACCGATCCGGACGGCATGGACACCGTGCTCGCCGCCCTCGCGGGCAAACTCCACGAGACCGTCGCGCTCGTCATCTCCAAGTCCGGCGGCACCGTCGAGACCCGCAACGGCATGCTCGAGGCCGCCGCCGCCTTCAAGGCCGCCGGCCTGAACTACCCGCGCCACTTCGTCGCCGTCACCGGCGAAGGCTCGAAGCTCGACAAGATCGCCGAAGGCGAAGGCTGGCTCGCCCGGTTCCCGATGTGGGACTGGGTCGGCGGCCGCACCAGCGAGCTCGGGCCGGTGGGTCTGTTGCCCGCCGCCCTCCAGGGGCTCGACGTCGGTGAACTGCTCTCCGGCGCCGCCGCCATGGACCAGCTCACCCGCACGGCGAAGTTGCGCGAAAACCCCGCCGCCCTGCTCGCCGCCGCGTGGTACCTCGCCACCAGGGGCGCCGGGGAGAAGGACATGGTCGTGCTCCCCTACAAGGACCGCCTGCTGCTCTTCTCGCGCTACCTCCAGCAGCTCATCATGGAGTCGCTCGGCAAGGAGCTCGACCTCGCCGGCCGCGTCGTCAACCAGGGCATCGCCGTCTACGGCAACAAGGGCTCCAGCGACCAGCACGCCTACGTGCAGCAACTGCGCGAGGGCGTGAACAACTTCTTCGTGACGTTCATCGAGGTCCTGCGCGACCGCACCGCCGGCTCGCTGGAAGTCGAGGCCGGTGGCATCACCTCGGGCGATTACCTGCAAGGATTCTACCTCGGCACCCGCGACGCCCTCACCGAGAAGGGCCGCGAGTCGCTCACCATCACCGTGCCCGACGTCTCGCCGCGGACCGTCGGCCTGCTCATCGCCCTCTACGAGCGCGCGGTCGGTTTCTACGCCTCCTTGGTCAACATCAACGCCTACCACCAGCCCGGCGTCGAAGCCGGCAAGAAGGCCGCCACCGCCGTGATCGCGCTCAAGAAGAAGATCACCGCCGCCCTCGCCGCCGATCCGGGCACCGCGCTCACCGCCGAGGCCCTCGCCGCCCGGCTGGGCGCCGACGCCGAGCCCGTCTTCAAGATCCTCGAACACCTCGCCGCCAACCCGCAGTCCGGCGTGACCCGCCAGCGCGGCGCCGCCTGGCACCAGGCGACGTACACGCAGGCCTGAACCGCGGCACCGCCGCCGGCCGTGCCGGCCACCCTTTCCGAGGCGGGGCGCCCAAGCGCCCCGCCTTTTTCTTTCGCCCGGCCGGGCGCGAGGCCTCGCAGCCGCGGAAGCGCTCTCGCCCCCAGCCCCGGGGACTCTCCCCGGCCCTGCCTTCCCGCCCCCGGTTGCGACGCACCCTAAACTTCTCGGGGTTCGACCCGATGAGAGGGGGCGTGCCGCACCGGAGCAGCTCCGACCGGCACACCACACCATGGCTCTGCTGGACATCGATTCATTGACCCCGGGCATGAAGGTCGGGAAGGACGTCATCGAGGCGTCCGGCCAGGTGCTCCTGCGGTCCGGTACCGAGATCACCGAGAAGCACCTGCGCGTGCTCCGCTCATGGGGCATCCAGCAGGTCGACATCGAGGGCCCCACCCCGCCCGACTCCGAGGAGACGCTCCTGCTGCGCGCCTCCCCCGAGTTGCTCGACCGCGCCCACGCCGCCGTCGCCGCCCGCTTCCAGCACACCGATCCCGCCCACCCGGCCATCGCCGAGCTCATGCGCTTGGCCATCCGCGCCGAGCTCCGGCTCCACCTGCCGCCTGCGCCCCCCCCTCCCGCCGCATGAGCGTCACCATCTCCCAGCTCATCGCCAAGGTCCGCACCGTCTACTCCCTGCCGCAGACGTTCCATCGTCTCCAGGAAGTCGTGCAGAACCCCGACAGCTCCATGAGCGACATCGGCGAGGTCCTCATGGCCGACCAGGCCCTCTCCGCCCGCATCCTCCAGCTCGCCAACAGCTCCTTCTACGGCTTCCCCTCCCGCATCGAGACGATCAGCCACGCCGTCACGATGATCGGGGCCGAGCAGATGGTGGCCCTCGTCCAGGGCACCTGCGTCGCCTCGATCTTCAGCCACGTGCCGCGCGAGCTCGTCAACATGGAGTTGTTCTGGAAACACAGCATCGCCTGCGGCGTCACCGCCCGCCTCATCGCCGCCCGTCGCCGCGAGCCCAACACGGAGCGCTTCTTCCTCCTCGGCCTGCTGCACGACATCGGCCGCCTCGTCCTCTTCCAGCACCTCCCCGCCGAGTCCGCCGTCGCGCTGGCGAGCGCCGGGCGCGACCAGCGCCCACTCCATCGGACGGAGCTCGAGGTGTTCGGCTTCGACCACGCCGCGATCGGCTACGAGCTGCTCCGCACCTGGAAACTGCCCAGCCGCCTCTGCGAGCCGATCAAGATGCACCACAACTACACCGCCGGCAGCATCTACCCGGTCGAGACCGCGATCCTGCACACCGCCGACGTGATCGTGAACGCCATGCGCTGCGGCACCAGCGGCGAGCGCTTCGTCCCCCCGCTCCACGCCCCGCACTGGGAACTCGCCGGGCTCGGGGTCGAGATGCTCGCCCCGCTCCAGAAGGAGATCCATCGCCAGCTCGAGGAGGTCACGAAGACCTTTCTGCTGTGAGCACCCCTCCCACGGTCATGGAACCGCCCAATCCCTCCAGCATCCCCGCCGGCGACATCCGCACGCTGCGCCCCTTCGAGCAGATCGAACTGCTCGAGATCCTCTCCTCGCTCGGCAGCTCGCTCAGCCTCAACAGCGGCGAGTCCTCCCAGATCATCAAGAGCCTGCGGATCCACCTCCGCCAGCTCCTGCCGATCCACACCGCCGCCTTCCTCCTCGTCGACCCCGACACCGCCGAGTTTCTCCTCGAGGACTGCGATCCCCCCGACCAGCGCGCGGCGGTCGAGCGCGCCGTCGACCACGCCATCCAGGAGGGCACGTTCGCGTGGGCCCTCCGCCAGAATCGTCCCCTGTTCACCCACACCAACTCCCAGCCCGCCGGCACCCTCGTGCTGCACTCGATCGCCACGCGCTCGCGCTGCCTGGGCATGTTCGTCGGCCTCATGGGCGGCACCCGCATGCACGAAAACGACATCGGCATGCGCCTGCTCACCATCATCCTCGGGCAGGGCGCCTACGCCCTCGAGAACTCCGCCCTCCAGCTGCGCATCATGCGCCAGAACGCCGATCTTGAGCAGATGGTCGGCGTGCGTACCGCACAGCTCGAGGTCGCCCTCACCGCCGCCCAGGAGTCCGCCCTCGTGAAGTCCCGCTTCCTGGCCAACATGAGCCACGAGATCCGCACGCCCATGAACGGCATCCTCGGGCTCACCGAACTGCTCGAGGCCTCCGATCTCGACGACGAACAACGCGCCGACCTGCGCACCCTGCGCGAGTGCGGCCAGAACCTCCTCGTCATCCTCTCCGACATCCTCGACTACTCCAAGATCGAGGCCGGCAAGCTCGTCCTCGAGCACGAGCCGTTCGATCTCCACCACCTCGTCCACGACATTCTCCGCCTCATGCGCCCGCTCGCCCAGGGCAAGAACATCGGCCTGCGGCACGAGATCGGAGAGTTCGTTCCCGTTCAGGTCGTCGGCGACCAGACCCGCCTGCGCCAGATCCTCCTCAACCTCCTCGGCAACGCCATCAAGTTCACCGACCACGGCTCCGTCGCCCTCGACATCCAGCTCGTCCGAAACACGGATACACCCCAGGAGGACGCCCCGGCCGTCCTGCGTTTCGAGGTCGCCGACACCGGCATCGGCATGGCGCCCGACACCATCCAGAACCTCTTCAAGCCGTTCTCGCAGGCCGACGCCTCCACCACGCGCGTCTATGGCGGCACCGGCCTCGGGCTGGCCATCTGCAAATCGCTCTGCACGCTCATGAGCGGCGACATCTGGGCCACCAGCCGCCCGGGCGAAGGCAGCACCTTCATCTGCGAGATCCCTTTCGCGCTTCCGTCGCACACCCATCACAGCCAGCGCCCCAAGCCCACCGTCTTCGACGCCGGCCTCGCCGAGGCCCATCCCCTGCGCATCCTCGTCATCGACGACAGCGCGATGAACCAGCTCGTCGCCTGCCGCATGCTCACCAAGATGGGCTACACCCCCGTCGTCGCCACGGGCGGCCGCCAGGGTCTCGAGCTCGCCCACGCCAGCCCGTTCGACCTGCTCCTCATCGACCTCCAGATGCCCGATGTCGACGGCTACGATGTGCTCCGCACCATCCGCGAGCGCACGGCCGGCGGCCCCGGTCCCCGCTGTGTCGCGATGACCGCCAACGCCCTCCGCGAGGACCGCGACAAGTGCCTCCACGCCGGCTTCGACGCCTTCCTCGCCAAGCCGTTCACCTCCGCCGAGCTCAAGCAGCAGCTGCTCGAAACCGTCCCGCTCGAAACCGGTTCGTAACCGCCGGCTCCGCACCCCACCCGCCACCGCCCCCGGGGCCCGCGGCGGTCCGTCTCCGCTTCCGCATGCCCGACGATCCTCCAACGTCCGGCCTCGTGCCGCCCTCCGACCAGGTCCTCCTGCGCGCGATCCTGGAGCACCTCCCCGACTCGATCTACTTCAAGGACCGCGATAGCCGCTTCATCCGCGTCAACGCCGCGCTGGCCCGCAAGGCCGGTGCTGCCAGCCCCGAGGCCCTCGTCGGCCGCAGCGACTTCGATCTCTTCACGCCCGAGCACGCCGCTCCCGCCTTCGAGGCCGAGCAGCGCATCGTCGCCACCGGCGAGCCGCTTCTCGATTGCGAGGAGAAGGAGACCTGGCCCGACGGGCGGGTGACGTGGGTTTCCACCAGCAAGGTCCCCTTCCGCGATCTCACCGGAGCGATCATCGGCACCTTCGGCATCTCGCGCGATATCACCATCCAGAAGCTCGCCGAGGAGGAGTTCCGCCGCAGCGAGGCCACCTTGCGCGGCCTCCTCGCGGCTGTGCCAATCGGCATCGCGCTCGTCCGCGACCGCACCATCCACACCGCCAACCCAAGGATAGTCCAGATCGGCGGCTACTCGGTCCAAGAACTGGTCGGGATGGGCTTTCACATGCTCTACGCCGACGAAGCCGAGTACCGGCGGGTCGGCACCCTCCTCTACGGCAACGCTGGCGCCCCCCCGCACCACGCCGCCATCACCCGTTGGCGCCGCAAGGACGGCACTTGGGTCGATATCGAGCTCGCCGCCGCCCCGCTCGATCCCACGCACCCCGGCGGCGACATCGTCGTCACCGCCGTCGACATCACCGAGCGACTCCGTTCCGAGGCACAGCAGAAGGAGCTGCAGACCCAGCTCGACCTGGCCAAGAAGCTCGAGTCCATCGGCCGTCTCTCCGCCGGCATCGCCCACGAGATCAACACCCCCGGCCAATTCGTCGCCGACAACCTGCGCTTCCTCGCCGAGTCCGTCCGGCAGCTCGAGGGTTTCTTCGCCGCCGCCCAGCAACTCCGCCTCGCCGCCGCCACGGTCCCCGCGCTGCAGGCACCGCTCGCCGCCCTCACCGCCGCCGAGCAGTCCGCCGAGCTCGACTACCTCCGCAGCGAGCTGCCCCGCTGCATCGGCCAATCCCTCGACGGCATGGCCCGCATCGCCCGCATCGTCGGCGCCCTCAAGGATTTCGCCCACCCCGCGGCCACCGGTCGCACCCCCGCCAGCCTCGCCCGGCTCATCGAAACCGCCGCCGCCGTCTCCCGCCACGAGTGGAAGTACGTCGCCGACCTCGTCACGACCCTCGACCCGCAACAGCCCGACGTGCCCGTCGTGGTCGACGAGATCAACCAACTCCTCCTCAACCTCATCATCAACGCCGCCCAGGCCGTCGCCGCCGCCCTCAAGCAGCGCGGCACCGACAAGGGCCGCATCGCCCTCCGCACCCGCACCACCGATACCCACGCGGTCGTCGAGATCGAGGACGACGGCACCGGCATTCCTCCCGCGGTCCAGCCGCACCTCTTCGAGCCCTTCGTCACCAGCCGCGGTGCCGCCGTCGCCTCCGGCCAGGGGCTGCACGTCGTCCACAACATCGTCCGTCGCCACGGCGGTCGTATCGAATACGATACCGCGGCCGGCCGCGGCACCACCTTCCGGATCCTGCTCCCGCTCCAACCGCCGACCGCCCCGGCCGCCTCGCCATGAACAACCGCATCCTCTTCGTCGACGACGACCCCAACCTCCTCGCCGCCCTCTCCCGCAGTCTGCGCAAGCTCTTCACCTTCGACACCGCCCTGTCCGGC
>DAOOFR010000145.1:0-8980 GCA_035415285.1 Opitutaceae bacterium | reverse complement strand
TCCCGTGCGGTTCGAGCAACCGGGCGAACTCGTCCTCATGCCGGCATCGGACTGGTCGGCCAGGCCGACCTGGCAACAACGGCATGAGGACGAGTTCGCCCGGTTGCTCGAACCGCACGGGAAAGGGCTGGCTCGCGACGGATTTTGGCGCGCTGTGCTCGAAGCCCGGGCACGCTTCCGCGGCGAGGACCGGTGGGCGTACAACGACACGGCGTGGCAGGACTGGCTCGCGGTGGCGGACTGGTTGGCCGAACAGCCGAGGGACGATGCCGGGCGTGGCGAGTACTTCGCGTTTCTTCGTGGTCAGGCTGAGCGCATCGAACAGGGCACGCAGTATGGCGACGCCGTGCGCGAGCGGTTGATCCGGCATTTCGGGCAGGCGCGCGAGGCGGCCGGCACTGCCGATGAGCGTGCCTGGGCGTGCTGGCAGTTGGCTCGCTTTGTCGGCGGCGATGCCAAGCGCTCAATGGAGGAGCGGCGGCGGTGCTGGAGCGAAGCGTTGGCGGCGGCACGCGGCCAGACGATAAAGCTGACGGTGCGCGCGCAGGAGCTGCTGTGGCGAGTACGGCTGTGCGAAGGCGAGAAGCCCGCAACGGGAGCGGTGCCCGAGTACGCCCGTTGGGAGGCGGAGATCGAGGAACTGCGCCGACTGGGCGAACTCTCGCCACGCGCCGAGGACCACGAGTGCGCGAAGGCGATGCTGGCGCTTCGCGCGCTCTGGGCCCAGCCGCGGTTCACGCTCCCCGTCCCGCGGGAACTCGAGGCCGGACGGGCGCTGCGATTGAGCTACGGAGCCTGCGGTATCCGGCAGATCGACATTGCCGTCTACCGACACTCGCGAGATCGGATTTTGGCTGAGGCGAGGCGGCTTTCGGGCCAGGAGGACGCGGATTGGGACGCGGTGCTCGAGAACGTGCGGGAGTTGGTCCTGCGGAAGACCGTGGAGCTGTCGACAGGCCCGGCGCTTGGGTGGCAGCGGGGCGAGATAGTGGCGGCGGAAACGCTCCCTGCCGGAATCTATACCGTGGAGACAGAAGGCCGCACCGCCACGGGCGTGATCCAGCGGCGCGAGACCCTGTTGGTCGGTGCACTGCGCGCAGCGGCGTTCAGTGTCGCGGAGGGGCGCCACGATCTCTTCGTTTTCGATGGCACGGCAGCTCGGCCGGTCGCCGATGCGGAAGTGCGCGGTGTTCTTCTGCCGGAGAAGGGCGTTGTCGCAGACCTGAAGGGGCGGACCGATGCCGATGGCCGGCTCCACCTGCCGCAGGCGCCTGAGAACGATCACTATCGGGAGTGGATGGTGGCCGCGTTTGTGGGAGGGCGCCCACTGCTCTGCCGTGTCTCTGATCGGGTGACGGAGGAGTCGGAGCGGCTGATCGCCGATCTGTTTCTCGATCGGCCGATCTACCGGCCCGGCGAGACGGTGCGCTGGAAACTGATCCTGCGGGAGCGGCGCGATGGCCGTTTTGCGCTACCGCGGTTGACGCGCGCATTGGTGCTCGACGCCGGGAGCGAAGACACGGTGTTGGCGGAGAAGCAGCCGCTGGCGCTCGACGTCTTCGGCACGGCAAGCGGCGAGTTGACGATCCCGGCGAGCGCGCGGCCGGGCTATTTCCGGATGAAGCTCGGGTGGGCCGACGACTCCGAGACGGACATTGCGCGGGGCAACTGGCTGGGTTTCCGTGTCGACAATTTTGTCGCACCGCAGGTCGCGGCTCGTGTCGAGCTGGCGAGCGGTGCGGACTCGCTCCAGCCCGGGCGCGAGTTGGTTTTCGAGGTCGGTGCGGACTACCTGTCTGGCGGGCCGGTGGTCGGGGCGACGGTGGCCTGCACGCTCGCCTGCTCGAATTCGACAGAAGCGGACTGGCAGCGGGCTGAGAGTGAGGAGGCGCCCTGGCGCGCATGGGCCGATGAAATGCGGAAGAAGACGCTGACCGGCACCACGGGGGCCGACGGGAAAGTGCGATTGACGGTGCAACTGCCGGCCGATCTGCCGGACGGCGTCAGTTGCACGCTCGAGGGCAAGGTGATGCCGACGGGGTTGCCGGAGGTGGAAGTTCGGAGCGGGTTGTGGATCGCGCGCGGCGGGCTGTGCGCCTTGCCGACAGGTACCGAATATAGCGGCCTCCGCGTGGCCGAGGCGGGTGAACGCGTGGCGTTCCCCTTGGCGGTGAAGGACGGCATGCAGCGGCCGGCGGTGTTTGTCGGCACGGCGGTGCTGGTCGAGCGGCGGTGGTCCGAACTCTGGCGGTCGCCGGACGGGCGGATCGTCGACGAGACGCGGATCGGCGCGGAACGGCGGTCGCTGGAGTTGGACTGGGGCGACTCGATGCCGGAGGGCTGGCGGCAAGTGCATGCCGGCTACCGCGAGACCGCGGTCGCCGAGGCGGCCGTGCGGGCGGATGCGGAGGGAACGATTGTGCCCGAGTTCCGGATGCCGGGCGGTGGACTGTTCACGGTGCGGTTGAAAAACGCCGGCGGTGCGGTGCCGGTGCTCGGTGCGGAGCAGCTCTACTCCACGGTGCTGGTGCCCGATCGGCAAATGGCGGTGCCGGCGCTGCCTCCGAGTTTGGCCGTGCTTGCGTTGCCCTCGCGAGTGTCGCGCGAAGGGCCGTTTGCGGCGCTGGCGGTGTTGCCCGAGGGAGTAGGCGTGGGCTGGCTCGTGTTGCAGGGCGAGGACGAGGCGAAGTGCCTGCGGTTCGCGACACGCCAGCGTGCGGTCTGGGTGCGTACCGACCGGTTGCCGCAGTTGGGCAGCCGACTTGGGTTGGAGATGACATTCCCGCGTGGTGACTCGCTGGAGCGTGAGCGGCGCTGGTACGACCTGCCCGATCCGAAAACGCGGCTGGAGGTGGGACTGGAACCGGCGGCGGCCTTGGCACGGCCGGGCGAAACGACGACGGTTAGGCTGCATGCAAAACAGGTCGGGCGAGGGGGGGAGCCGGCGGCGGTGGCGGTGGCCGTGTGGGACGAGGCACTCACGCAGCTCGCCGGTTGGCGTGAGCCGGAGCCGCTGTTCCTGTCGCGGTTCTCGCCGGTGCACGAACCGGGGACCGAGATTGTGGGCGATGTTGATGGTTACCGGAACCCGTCTACCTCCGACCCTCGACTGGCGGTGAGCGCTCTGGCCGACTTGGCGAAAATGGGGGCGGCCTTGCGTGTCTTTGCCGATTCGGTGGGCGGAGCCGATGAGGAGATCGTGGTGCTGTCGCCGTTCGAGGTGGCGTGTGATGCCGACACGGGCTACTGCGCGACCACCACGTTGGCCGGAACGCGGCTCCGCACCGAGTTGCGCGAGGCGGCTCCGCCGATCATGGCAGCCGGCGCTCGGGCGATACCCGAGATCGAGGTGCGGCGGCATTTTTCGGCTTCGGCGTTCTGGGCGCCGCAAATCGTGACGGATGCGAAGGGCGAGGCGACGGTCTCGTTCACATACCCGGACAACCTCACGCAGTGGCGGATCGAGGCTTATGCAGTGGGCGCGGATGGCAATTCGTTCGGGACGGCGACGACGTTCACGCGGACATCGCTGCCGTTCCAGGCGCGGCTCAATCTGCCGCGGCTCCTCGTGGCGGGCGACAGCGCGGAGGTCGGCGCGACGCTGGTCAATCGGACCGGCGCTGCACTGGAGGCGCAGGCGGAGTTGGAGGTCGGCGGCGCGGCGGGGGCGGCAACGGAGCGGTCGCAGCAAGCTGCGACCCTACGGGCGGAGGTGGTGTCAATCGCGGCGCAGGGCTCGGCGCGGGTGGCGTGGCCGGTGCGTTCCGAGAAATCGGGCACGGCGGAGTTCACGCTGAAGGCGTGGACGGAGGCGGAGCGCGACGGCATGGAGCTGAAGTTACCGGTGCTGGAGGACGGCATCGTTCAGGAAACGGCGGCGAGCGGCCGGTTGGCGCGCGGCGAAGTTGCGCGCGTGCTGACGCTCGAACTTCCGGAACCGTTCGACCCGGCGCGGACGACGGTGCGCGTGCAACTGACCGGCAGTCACGCGGCGGCGCTGCTCGATGCGTTGCCGTACCTCGCCGACTATCCGTACGGGTGCGTGGAGCAGACGATGAGCCGGATCCTGCCGGCGGTGGTTGCGCGGAAGACGCTGGGCGAACTCGGCTTCAACGCGGCGGCGGTCGAGTCGCGCATCCTTGGCAAGGAGACACCGGCGGATGCGGCGCGGCGCGCGAAGACCGCCGGGCTTGGTCGGCTCGATGAGGTGATCGCCAAGAGTCTGGCGCGGCTGGTCGAGGCGCAGCGTGGCGATGGCACCTTCGGCTGGTGGCCGGGGGCGCAGGTGCCCGATCTGTGGATGACGGCGTATGTCGCGTGGGGGCTGGAGCTGGCCCGCGCGTCGGGTGTGGCGTTGCCGGAGCAGATGGCGGAGCGCATCCATGCGTCGATCCGGCGGTTCCGGCCGCGTGGCAACGAATCGAGCGACTGTGCCGCGTGGGCGCTTGCGGCGCTGGCCGCGGCACCGCTCGACGAGAGCGCGGCGAAGTGGCTGCGGGAAGGTTTCGTGGGTTGCTTTGCGGAGCGCGAGAAGCTGTCGGCCACCGGGCGTGCGTGTCTGGCGCTGGCCGCGGCGAAACTCGGCACGCCGGAAGAGCGCGCGGTGGTGCTGCGCAATCTGGAGAACGGCGCCATGCGGGCTGAGTCGACAGATCTTGGCGACACGGTGCACTGGGGCGCGACGAGCGGCTACTGGCGCGCCAGCGAAGGCGCGGTGGAGAACACGGCGCTGACGTTGCTCGCGTTGCTGGAGTTGGATCACCAACACGCGTTGGTCGAGCCGGCGATGAACTGGCTGGTGCTGAACCGGCGCAGCGGGCACTGGGCGAGCACGCGCGACACGGCGTTTGCGGTGCTCGCGTTGGCGAAGTTCGTGCAGGTGCGTGGCGAGGCCCAGGGGGAAACCGCGGTCGCGGTGCTGGTGGATGGCGCGGAGGTCGGCCGGGTGACGCTGAACCGGGAGACGTTGCTGGCCGGGGCGGCGGAGATGGTGCTGCCGGCGGCGGCACTGCACGGAGGGAACAACCCGATCGAACTGCGGCGCGTGTCCGGCGACGGGACGGCGTATGCAGTGGCGTTGGCCGAATCGTGGGCGGCGGGCGCGACGGTGAAGCCGGCCGGCCACATGGCGCAGGTCGCGCGTGGGTTCGTCCGGCAGAAGGCGACACCGACGCTGGTCGGAACGTTGCGGATCGACCCGGAACCGCTGGTCTCGGGCGGTGCGGCGGTGGCCGGCGAGGAGGTGCAGGCGGTCGTGACAGTGACGGTGCCGAACGAGTTGGAGTATGTGATGGTCGAGGTGCCGAAGCCGGCGGGCTGCGAGCCGCTCAACGCCCTGAGTGGTTGGGACGCCCGGATACGGCGGGTTGCGGACGGCGAACTGAAGACAGATGGCAGAGGACGGACGACGGCAGGCGGCGGCCCGAGGCCGATGGAGGACTCGGCGCGCGCGATCTACCGCGAGGAGCGGGACGAGAAGAGCGTGTTCTTCCTCGACCGGCTGGAAGCGGGTACGTGGGAGATCCGCTTCGGGATGCGCGCGGTCACACCGGGGAATTTCCGGGCGTTGCCGGTGAAGATCGAGGCGATGTATGTACCGGAGATCCGGGCCAACAGCGATGCCCGGCGCATGCGGATCGAGGCGCGGGACTAGCGCGACGGTCGAGTCGAGCATGTCGCCCATTGGTTGACATGCTCGACTTCCCTGCCCGGTGACGGGCTGGCGGGGAGGAGGAGGGGGGGCGCGTGCGGGGGTACGCGGCGGCGCGGATGGAGCTGAGTGCGGGTGCCGGCGACCGGCGCCTGCGGCACGCTCAATAGCGAACCAGCGACGGATCGAGGTCGGTCGCCCAAGCGTCGATACCGCCGCGCACGTTGATGGCGCGGTCGAAACCATGGGCGCGGAGATACTGGGTCACGTGGGCGCTGCGCCCACCGTGATGGCAGAGCACGAGCAGTTTTCGGTCACGCGGCAGCGAAGCGAGAGCCCCGGGAATCTCGCGCATCGGCAGGAACCGGCTGCCTTTGATCTGGCAGATGGCGTGTTCATCGGGCTCCCGGACGTCGATCAGCGTCGCCTCGTTGGCTTCAAGGAGTGCGTGGGCAGTGGCGACATCGACTTCTATCGGAGGGAGCGAGTCGGGCATGGTGGACGGGTAGATTGTGGTCCCGACTGGACCCGAGGCGCGTGGTCTTGGCAATGACGCGCGTGGGCGCTCACTTCGCCGTTGACCGGGGCAGGGGAGCCGGGAGCCTCGGCGCATGGCGAATCGTTATGTTGTCATCATGGCCGGCGGGCGCGGGGAGCGCTTTTGGCCGCAGAGCCGGTTGTCCATGCCCAAGCACCTTCTGCCGATCGTCGGCGAGCGGGCGCTGCTGGTGCAGACGATCGAGCGGGTGCTGCCGATGGTGCCGGCCGAGCGGGTGCTCATCATCACCAACCGGCAGCAGGCGCCGGCGATCCGGGCGCTGTGCCCGGCGCTGCCGGCGGAGAACATCATCGCCGAGCCGGTGGGCCGCGACACCGCGGCGGCCGTGGGCTTGGCGTTGGTGCTGGTGCGGCGGCGGGACCCGGAGGCGACGTTCTGCATGCTGCCGGCCGACCATGTGATCCACGATGCCGTGATGTTCCGGGCGGATCTGGAGCGGGCCTTCGGCGCGGCGGAGCGCGAGCCGCTGCTGGTCACGCTCGGTATCAAACCGACGGAGCCGGCGACCGGCTTCGGCTACATCCACCGGGGCGCGGCGCGCGCCGGGGCGGAGTCGGTCTTCAACGTGATCCGTTTTGTGGAGAAACCGACCCGCGAGGTGGCGCAGGGCTACCTCGCCACACGCGAGTATTTCTGGAACGCCGGGATGTTCTTCTGGCGCGTGCCGGTGGTCGCGGCGGCGTTCGCGCAGCACGTGCCCGAACTCTGGGCGGACCTCGGCAAACTCGACGCGGCCTTGGCCGCCGGCCAGCCGCTTGAGGCCGCGCTTGAGGCGATCTATCCGACATTGCAGAAGATCTCGGTCGACTACGCGTTGATCGAGAAGGCGACCAATGTGGCGGTGCTTCCGGCGCACTTCGACTGGGACGACGTGGGCGCCTGGCCGGCGGTGACGCGGCATTATCCGGCGGATGCGGAGGGCAACGTCGCGCGCGGGTTGGCGGTGCTCGAACAGGCGGCGGGCAACCTCGTCGTCTCCACCGCCGATCATCTGGTCGCGGTGCTCGGGGTGAAGGACCTGATCGTGGTCCACACGCCGGATGCCACCCTCGTCTGCCCGAAGGACAAGGCGCAGGAGATCAAAGCGCTGCTGAAGCGCTGCGAATCGGCGGAGGAGCTGAAACGGTTCCTCTGAGTGCGGCGATGATTGCGAGTCCTGCATCGAGCCTTCCGCTTGTTGGGCGCGAGCTTGCTCGCGCCGGCCGGGCCATTGGGCAGACCCGCGGGTGCGGCGCGACCAAGGTCGCGCCCTACGAGGGGCGGAGGAGTGGGCGCCGCTGAGCGGTGCGTTTAGCCATGAGATTCCTCGGCATCGACCCGGGCGAGAAACGAATCGGACTGGCGGTGGGCGACGATCTCGGCATCGCCTCGCCGCTGCCAGCGCTCACGCAGGGCAAACCCGAGGAGCGCTGGGCGGCACTGGCCGCGCTGGTGAAGCTGCAGCGTATCACGGAGATGGTGGTCGGCTGCCCGTTCAACATGGACGGCACGACGGGGCCGGCGGCGAAGAAGTCGGAGGCGTTCGCGGCCGAGCTGCGCGCACGCTTCGGGTTGCCGGTGCACCTCGTCGACGAGCGCCTCACCTCGCATCTCGCCGAGCAGTCGATCCCGAAGAAGAAGCTGCGACAGGTGCGCAGTTCGGGCGTGGTCGACTCTCGCGCGGCGGCGATCCTGCTCGGCGACTACCTGCAGCAGCGGTTCCCGCCGCCGCTCGCGGAGATGCCGGAGGAGGAAACGTGAGCGAACTCATGGCACGGGAGGATGACGACGTGGCAGGGGCGGGCGCGGAGAAGCCGCCGACCGAGATGCGCTGGCGGGGCACGTGTGCCTACGTGGGCACGACGTTCGAGGGCTGGCAGGCGCAGGCGAGCGGGCGTGCTGTGCAGGACCACATCGAGCGTTGTCTCGCGAAGATTTTCGGGCGCCCGATCCGCATCCACGGCAGCGGGCGCACCGACTCCGGCGTGCACGCCCGCGGGCAGGTGTTCCACTTCGACGCCGACTGGAAACACGGGCCGGAGAAACTGCTGCGCGCGATCTCGACCGGGATTCCGACCGCGATCCAGGTGACGGCGCTGCGGCGGGCGCGGCGGGACTTCCATGCGCGGTTTTCGGCGACGGGAAAACGCTACGTCTACTTCATCCACCGCGGGCGCGCGGATCCGTTCGACGATCCGTTCTGCTGGTCCCTCGGCGACCGTCCCCTGGATGTGGAGGCGATGCGCGCGACGGCGAAACGGCTGGTCGGCAAACACGACTTCCGCGCGTTCAGTGCATTCAACCGCGTGGAGCGGGAGACGACGGTGCGGACGCTGCGGCGGCTCGACGTGCTCGGACGCGGGCGGCGGCTGCGCGTCGTGGCCGAGGCCGACGGGTTTCTCTACAAGATGGTGCGCACGCTCGTCGGCGCGTTGGTCGGGGTGGGGCTGGGCAAGCTGAAGCCCGCCCAGGTGGCGGCGCTGCTCGACGGGCAACCGCGGGCGCATCTCATCGAGACCGCGCCCGCCAAGGGACTGTTTCTCTGGCGCGTGGAGTACGGGAAACGGCGCGGGTAGGGCCGGTCTCCGACCGGCCGCTTTGGGCGTGAGCCGCAGGAGTGGGCGAGAGCTCGTGGGTCCAGTCGGAGACTGGACCTACTGGGGAGGCGTGCCGCGGGTAGGGCCGGTCTCCGACCGGCCGCGTCGGACATGAGCCGGAGGAGTGGGCGAGAGCTGGTGGGTCCAGTCGAAGACTGGACCTGCTATGAAGGCGTCGCAGGCAAGGATGAAAAT
>DAOOFR010000144.1:7021-8986 GCA_035415285.1 Opitutaceae bacterium | reverse complement strand
CTGAGCGGCCGGCAATCAACTGCGATGCAATTGCGAGAGGCGGCGCCGAGCCTTGCCCCTAGGTTGTCTGGTAGGGACGCTTCTCGTGCCCCCTTCCGCTGGTAGCGCGGAACGTCCGCTTACCGTGAGCCTACCTGTGCCCGGTGCGTCTGCCGCGGGCGGGGCGGACGGACGTTTCGGAGAAACGTCCCTACCTCGGCAGGCGCGCTGTGCCGCAGGGTGGCGAGGGGGGGGATTCGTACTTGTCGTGGGGATGGAATGCGCCAGGTCAGGTTCTATCATGGCGAAGAACCTCACTCTCAGGCTCACCCGCGGCGAGATCGGTCAGATTCTCGACGGACTCGAGGTCCGCGCGACGGCGTGGGAACGGACCGCGGACTATCTCCGCACCGGCGAGATGTCTGCGGACGACCTTTTCATCGCCGAAGAGTGTCGCGATGAGGCGGAGGCGAAAGCGGTCGCCGCGGACTATCGAGACATTCTGCGGAAGATCCGCGGGCAGTTGCCGGCAACCGATGAAACGCGTTACTGATGGCCGACATCTTCACGAAGGCGGAGCGGAGCGCGGTGATGGCGCGGATCCGCGGCACCGGCAACCGCGCGACCGAACTGCGCCTGATCGCATTGATGCGCACGCACGGCATCACCGGCTGGCGGCGCGGCTCGCGGCTGCCGGTGCGGCCGGACTTCGTCTTCGGCACGCGGCGGCTCGCGGTGTTTGTCGACGGCTGCTTCTGGCACGGCTGCCCGCGGCATTATGCCCGGCCGAAGTCGCGTCGGGCTTTCTGGGATGCCAAGATCGCCGCCAACCGGGCGCGCGACCGCAAGGTGGCGCGCGAGCTGCGGGCCCGGGGGTGGACGGTGCTGCGGATCTGGGAGCATGCGCTCCGGCCGGCGCTCGCCGCCCGCACGCTCGCACGGCTGCGGCGCGCCGGTGCGCCGTGACCGGGCGCGGGGTGTCGAGCGAAGAGGCTACCGTGGCGGGGTGCTTCAGCCCCCGCCGAACGAAACAGAAGGTCAGACATGCCGGTTCGGAGTCCCGGAATGTGGTGGTGCGATGATACCGCCGGGGGCGGACGGGGTCGGCCGGCGCGGTCTGAAGAGCCGCGCCACGACGGAGGGCTGACATCTACCTGTGGGTGCGCCTCCATCGGGTCGCGGTCGGTGGCGGTGGGCTGCGGCGGCTGCTTCAACTGGTGGTCCTTGGCGGGGCGCTGCTCGCCGACCGGGCGGCGGGTGGCGGGCGCGGCGAACCCGGCGAGGATCTGGCCGAAACGCTCCGGGGGGAGCTGGTCGAGGGAGGCGAGGGTGGCGGCGGTCTGCTGTCAGTCACCATCGAACTCGTACGCGAGCTCGGAGAGTTGGAGGGAACGCTCGGCGACGTTGTGGGGCGAAAAGAAACGGACCGCCAACCCCTTGGCGGTCCGTCTGATTGTCGGAATCTAACCCCAATGTCCCGCTAGGCGGGAAAGCAAACAAGCACGGGGAGTAGGACGCACGAGGGGCGATTTGGTTGCAAAATAGTTGGAGATTTTTTCCGGGCGACCGGGGCGGGGCGTGCGAGCGAGGACGGCGCTGGGGGATTCACCCGGTGGGGAGTTCGACGCCTTCGAGGGCCAGCAGGGCCCGTTTCGTCGCGATGCCGCCGGGGCCGGAGTAGCCGGTGAGCCGGCCGCCGGCGCCGAGGATGCGGTGGCAGGGGATCAGCAGTGGCCAAGGATTGGCCCCGACAGCGCCGCCGACGGCGCGCGCCGCGCCGGGTTTCGCCCCGATCGCGTGGGCGAGGTCGCCGTAGGTGGCGGTGCGGCCGGGTTTGATGGCGAGGACTGCGCGGAGCACGCGGCTTTGGAATCCGGTGACGCACGACCAGTCGTAGGTCAGGTCGGCGAAGTCCTGGAGGTCGCCGGCGAGATGGCGCTGCACGCGGGCGACGATGGTGGCGATGGAGGGCGGGCAGTCGACGGA
>DAOOFR010000144.1:0-6921 GCA_035415285.1 Opitutaceae bacterium | reverse complement strand
GGAGGGCAGCGGGCGGAGGAATCGTTGCGCTCACGCGCAACGCTACGGGGCGGAAAGTGCGGGGTGGCGGGGAGCGCGAAGCCGGTGAGGCCGTGGTCGGTCCACGAGAGGGCGCATTCGCCGATGACGGTGGGAAAACGCGTTTGGGTGGTCATGGCAGCGCCGCTAGAGTGACGAAGGGGCCCGAGGTGGCAAACCGGCGGGCTAGCCCGGGAAACTTCGCATTCCCACCGGGGAGATGAATGAGTGCTGTGATCCTAGATTCCGCCGCTCGGCTTAACCGCAAAGACCGCAAAGAACACAAGGATACGTTCTTCCAACAGAAAGAGCACCACTGGATCGCGCACCTGCTGGGTGAAGCCCCCAATGTCAGCGCCTCAATGAATTCTCTCTCTGTGATCTTTGCACAGCTATCCCTGCAAACGCTGCATTCTGTGCACGATTTCCCTCTGTTCCGCCCTGTCGGGAAAGTTGACCACGGATCCCACGGATTCCACGGATGGGGAACCCCGGAATCCGTGCCCATCCGGGAAATCCGTGGTTCATCATTCTGCCCCTTCGGTTGCGGCGGAGCCGCGCTAGGTTCTTTGCGGTCCAACTGCGCTTTTCAGGGTGATGCCAACGTTCCTTCGTTTCCTCCTTTGCCTTCCCGTAGCGGAATCCTAGGCGGGTAAACCCTGGTCGCCTATGGCGCCGCCGAAGGCGGGTAACCGTTCCGGTTCCGGACGGCGCGGATACCGCGCCGCTACGGCAAGTCCGGTTTCGGGTAGCCGATGGTATCGCGCGATACGCTGGAAGTGCGTACTGCGAGACAAGGTCGAACGCCTTGGCGGCTTTCGCTACAGGCAGGGTGTCGCCTCAGGTCGGAGCGGGGGAGGCGGGCAGCGAAAACCAGAAGGTGCTGCCGCGGCCCGGTGCGCTCTCGACGCCGATGCCGCCGCCGTGGGCCTCGACGGCCATCTTGCAGAACGCCAGGCCGAGGCCGGAGCCGCCCTGACGAGCGCCGGCGGCGGTCTGCCCGAACTTTTCGAAGATGCGGTTGTGCTGCTCGGGCGGGATGCCGGGGCCGTCGTCGGTCACCGCGAGGCGCACCTGCCCCTCTGTCGGGACGATCTCGATGCGGATGGCGCCGGAGGGGGCGGTGAACTTGATGGCGTTGGCGACAAGATTGACCACCACCCGACGGATGAGATCGCCGTCGACTGCGGCGGGCGCGGTGGCGGCGCCGGCGAGCGCGAGCGTGCGCGCGGCGGCCAGGGGGCGCAGGGTGTCGATCGCCGCCCGGGCGATCCCGACGAGGTCGGCGGGTTCGCGGTGCAGCTCCATCTTGCCCGACTCGAGGCGACTGACGTCGAGCATCTGGGAGACCATCTCGACGACCTGCGCGGCCCCGGTGCGGGCGGCGGCGACCAGCGTGGCGGCCTCGGGGTCGTGGCCGGGGACCAGCTCGGCGAGCAGCTCGACCGACAGCTGGAGCGCGAGCAGGGGCGAGCGCATGTCGTGCGCGATCATGTGGGTGAGCGTGTCGCGCTGCAGCTCCAACTCCTTGAGACGGGTCAGGTTCGCCTCCAGCGCGAGCTCCTTGCGGCGCAGTTCGAGGTGGGTGCGCACGCGGGCGTCGACCTCCTCGAACTGGAAGGGCTTGCCGACGTAGTCGACGCCGCCGGCCTGGAAGGCGCGGATCTTGTCGGCGGTGTCGGTGAGGGCGCTGATGAAGAGCACCGGGATGTCGCGCCAGCGCTCGTCGGCCTTGAGGCGGCGGCAGACCTCGTAGCCGTCGATGTCCGGCATGGTGATGTCGAGCAGGATGAGGTCGGGAGGGGTGGCCTCGACGACGCGCAGGGCCATCTCGCCGCTGGAGACCGGGCGGACCTTGTAGCCGCCGTCGCGCAGCATGTTCGCCAACAGCCGCAGGTTGGCGGGCGTGTCGTCGACCACGAGGATGGAAGCGGGAGGCGGGTGCGGGTCGGTGCTCATGACGGCGCGCCGGAGGGGGCGGCGGAAGGTAGGCGGCGATCCGATCCCATTCGAAGCGGTCGGTGAGCGTGCGCAGGTCGGCGGCGAGTGGCGGCGACTCGGCGGCGAGCTCGTCGAGCAGGGCGAGCGTGGCGTCGAGATCGGCGGCGGCCACGGCCTGACGCAGCGGTTCGACGAAGCGGGTCGGGAGCGTGGCGGTGCTGTGGGGACCGGCTGCTTGGACGGTCGCGGCGCGCTCGTAGCGCAGGTCGAGCAGGCGGCCGAGGCGCTCGAGAAGCTCGTCGTCGCGGAAGGGTTTTCCGAGGAAGTCGTCGACGCCCTCCATGGGGTCGCGCAGTTCCTGGATGACGCTGGCGGAGAGGCCGAGGATGCGGACGTCGCGGCCTCCTTCCAGCTCGCGGATACGGCGGGTGGCCGCAGCACCGTCCATGTAGGGCATGCGCAGATCCATGAGGATGGCGCGGGGGCGGCGCTGCTGGAACCGCGCGACGGCCTCGAGGCCGTTTGCCGCCGTGTCGACCTCGAAGCCGACCGAGCGAAGGAGCGCCTGGAGGAGCCGGCGGCTGTCCTCCTGGTCGTCGACGACGAGGAGCGTGCATGGCGGTTGGTCCGGTGCGAGGCTGAGCGCGCGGGGTGGCGCGGTGGCGCGCTGGCGGGCGGGTTCGTCGGGCGTGGCACCGAGGCGGAGGGCGACGGTGAAGACGCTGCCGCGGCCCTCGACGCTGCGCACGGCGATATCGCCTTCCATCATGCGGGCGAACTCGCGGCTGATGGCGAGACCGAGGCCGGTGCCCGAGCCGGCGCGGCGGCCTGCGGCCGTTTGCTCGAATTGTTGGAAGAGTCGGTCAAGTTCGTGGGCCGCGATGCCGGGGCCGGTGTCCTCGACCTCGGCATGGACCAGCCAGTGCTCACGATCCTGGGGCAGGGCGTGCAGGCGCAGTGCGATGGAACCGTGTTCGGTGAACTTCACGGCGTTGCCGAGGAGGTTGACGAGGATCTGGCGGATCTTGGCCTCGTCGGCGAGGACGGCGGTGGGCAGATCTGTGGCGATCTCGGCGGTGAACGTGAGGCCTTTGGCGGCGATGCGGGCGGCGAATGTGGAGCGTACGTTGGCGACGAGTTGGCGGAGGTCGCAGGGGGCGAGCTTGAGCGTGGCGCGCCGGGCCTCGATCTTGGAGAGCTCGAGCACGTCGTTGAGGAGGGCGAGGAGGAATTCGCCGTTGCGGTCGATGGTCTCGAGGTTGGCCCGCTGCTCGGGGGTGATCGCCGGGTCGCGGAGCATGAGCTGGCTGAAGCCGAGGATGGCGTTCATCGGCGTGCGGATCTCGTGCGACATGTTGGCGAGGAACACGCTCTTGGCCTTGTTTGCGATCTCGGCCTGGGCCTTTGCGGCCTGCAATTCGGCCATGTGCTTGTGCTCGGTGATGTCGAGGCAGGTGCCCTGATAGTAGAGCAGGTGTCCTGAGGGATCAGTGACGGAACGGCCGCTCAGCAGGACCCAGATCAACTGCCCGTCCTTGCGGCGCGCCTGGTACTCGATGGTGTTGATGTGACCGGTTTCGGCGAGGGAGCGCAGGATGCTGCGCCGGTCCGCGGGGTCGACATAGACTTGGGTGGCCATGTCGGTGATGGTGGTGACCATCTCCTCCGGCGTGGCATAGCCGTGCATGCGGGCCATGGCGGGGTTGACGGCGAGGTAACGGCCCTCCGGGGTGCTGCGGAAGATGCCCTCGAGGGCGGTCTCGAAGATGCCGCGATAGTCGGACTCGCTGGCGCGCAACGCCTGCTCGGTGCGCTTGAGCTCGGTGACGTCGATGATGACGCCCTCAAGGGCGAGGAGCAGGCCGACCGAGTTGAAGATTCCCTGGCCCTGTTCGGAGACCCAGACCTCGCGGTCGGTGCGCGTGGCGACCCGGTAGTTGAGCCGGTAGGGGGTGCGGGCCGCGAGGCAGCGCTGCACCTCGTGCCAGACGGACTCGCGCTGCTCCGGTGGAATGATGTCCGCGAGCA
Organism: Opitutaceae bacterium; assembly: GCA_035415285.1. Lineage (GTDB taxonomy): Bacteria > Verrucomicrobiota > Verrucomicrobiia > Opitutales > Opitutaceae > CAJCBL01. The sequence continues at coordinate 2,934 of DAOOFR010000144.1, read as the reverse complement.
GCGCCTTGCGGCTGAGGAGATAGTCCTGCTCGGAGACGCCGAGCAGATCCCGGCAACCGGCGCTGATGAACTCGACCGTCCACTGCCGGTCGTTGGCGCAACGGTACGCGACGCCGGGGAGATTCTCCACGAGGGTGGACCAGCGGCGCTCTTTCTCCTGCAACGCCTGATTGGCGAGCATCCGGTCGGTGATGTCCTGGAGTGTGCCTGTGAGATGGCGGACCTTCCCGTCCGCGTCGACTTGTGGCCTGACGCCCGACTCAAGGTAGCGAGGACGGCAGACCGCGGGATTGGTGCGGTGGACGAAGACCTGGGGCTGGGCCGAGTCGATGGCGGCGCGGAAAGAGGCGGCGAGCTGTTCGCGGTCGTCGGGATGGATGAAGCGGGGGTATTCCGTGAACGGAGGCGGGGTCTCTGCGGGCTCGAGGTCGAAGAGCCGGAACATCTCCTTCGACCAGTAGCCGTTGTCGGCCGCGATATCCAGATCCCAACTTCCGATGCGGGCGTGTTCCTGGGCGGCTTCGAAACGGGCTTCGCTGCGGCGCAGGGCCTGCTCGGCACGCTTGCGCTCGGTGACATCGCGGCAGTTCAGCACGATGCCGTTGATGGCGGGGTCGTGCAGCCAATTGGTGCCCACCGCCTCGAAGTCCACCCACGCGCCGTTCTTGTGCCGCATGCGGTATTCGATTCGCAGGGTGATCCCCGGGGTGGAACGGGAGCGCTCCAAGTTGGCGGTGGCGGCGACCCGATCATCGGGATGGATGTCGTCGAGGCCGTTGCGGCCGAGTCGCTCCGCCGGCGTGAAGCCGAGCACGGCCTCGATCGGACCGTGGACCGAGCGGTAGACTCCGGTGCCGTCGATCACGAGGAAGAGGTCGTTGGAGTTGCTCAGCAGCCATTGGAGCCGTTTCTCGCTGTCGCGCAGCGCCTGCTCGGCACGCTGCTGTTCGGTCACGTCGCGAGCGAAACCGAACAGGCGGACCACCAGTCCCTGATCGGCGCCGAAGACTGGCACGAGTTTGGTGGAGAAGAGGCGGAGGCCCTGCGGTGTCATCAGCCGTTGTTCGACTTCGATCATGCCCCGAGCCGCCACGCACTCCCGGTATTGCCCGACCAAGGTGGCCGCCGCCTCGGACGGGAAGAGGTCGGCCGGAGTCTTTGTGCCGTTGCGGAAGGTCGCCACCGGCAAGCCCAGGCGCTCGACCGCCTGGTTGATGTCCTCGTAGACAAAGCGTCCGTCGGGCTCGACTCGCACGGTGAAGATCATGTCGCTGGTGTGGTCGAGCGTCTCGCGCAAGCGGGCCTCGCTGCGCCGGACGGCGGTCTCGGCCTGCTTGGTGGCGGTGATGTCCATGATCGTCACCGCGCGGGCGCTGTCGGGGTCGGAGGGATCGATCAGGGCGCTCTTCAACAGTACGTCGACGAGGGTGCCGTCTTTGCGGCGGTGCACTGTTTCGACCCGCGTCGGCGCGTTGAGGTTGGCGGTCTGGTGGAGTGCGCGTCCGACCTGCTCATACGAGGCGTCGTCGGGATAGAGCAGCCGGGTGCTGTGGCCGATCAGTTCGTCGGCGGAGTAGCCGAAGAGTTCGGAGTAGCGCTCGTTGATGCGGCGGATGATCCGGTGGTGGACGACGGCGATGCCCACCGGGGCGGACTGGAAAAGGCTGCGCATCTCCAGTTCGCTCTGCCGCAGGGAAGCCTGCGTGGCGTGCTCGGCTCGCAAGTGCGCCAGCTCGGACTGGGCGCGGAGCTGCTGCTCGCGCGCGAGCGTGGCCGACGTCACCGCAACCTGCTCGTGGTGGAGGCCGAGGCGTCGGATGAGAAAGCCGACGAGGATGACGATGATGCTGCAGCTAAGGGTGAAGCCGAGGGCGTTCTCAAACCAGTAGTTGGCGGTGGGGGCGCCTTCGGCGGCTTGGCCCGATCCCAGGGGCAGCCAACCGGCATGCCAGCCAAGGTAGGCGAGCGCGTACCAACTCAGGCCTGCGGCGTAGGAGAGCAGCAGGGCCCGCAGGCCGAAGAGGAGACCGGCGAAGAGCGTGGCGAGGGTGAGAAACAGTGCGGAGTTGGGCGAGACGCCCCGATAGGCGAAGACCCCGAGCACCACCAGGTGGCCGAAGGTCACGAGCACAGTGCCGCGGAAGGCGAGCGGGCCGCGGCGCCAGAGCGCGGCGGCGATGGTGGCGAGCAACTGCAGCCCGTGCAGCCAGCAGATCGGCATCGACCAGAAGGCCGCCTGGTGATGGCGGAAGCCGATGCTCAGGATGACGAAGCTGCCGAGGGCGGAAAGCCAGAGGCAGAGGCCGAGGACCGGATCGCGGACTTCCTCGGGGAGGGGGCGGCCGAGCCAGAAATGGGCGGATTTGAGGGCGGCGGACATCGCGTGCAGTGCGCAGGTGAGGGAGAGGGGCAGCGGCACGTTAGCGAGTCCTCCTGAAGAGGCTACTACGATTCAGCGAGCACGGGGGGCGGAAGGGGCACATCTCCGTTTGGGGACAGGCGTCGGGGCATAAAGCCCCTCCCACAGTCATGACAGGAGTGGGCCGCGTAAAAGGCAGGCCTCGCGAGGTCGGCGAGAACTGTGGGAGGGGCTTTACGCCCCGATATTGGACGCGCCGCTGCCGCTTCAGCGGTGCTGCGCCGCTACGAAGTCGGCGAAGTGTTGATCATGCGGCCCTGCCGCCGGGGGCACCACGGCATGCTTGGGGTGGGCCGGAGCGAACTTGGGCACGTCGTCGCGGGCCGGCGACGTGAAGCGCGAAGCCGCGGAGGAAGGCGCGGCAGATTGCTCTCTTGATGCGGTTCTCCCCGCGAGGGCGAGCAACTGGCCGACATTCTCCTGCAGGGAGATGGCCTGGGCGTTGAGTTCTTCGGCGGCGCTGGCGCTCTCCTCGGCATTGGCGGCATTGCGCTGCGTGACCTGATCCATCTGGG
>DAOOFR010000143.1:0-9072 GCA_035415285.1 Opitutaceae bacterium | reverse complement strand
ACCCGGGACGCCGCCATGCCCGCCCGATCCTCCACCCGCCGCCCCCAACTCGAAGTCGACACTCCGCTGGCCGCGCTCGCCGCCGCGCGCTGTGTCCTCGACGAGGCCGCGGTGCTCGTCGGCCGGCCGCTGCCGGAGCGCTTCGCCGCCCGCCTCGCGCACCGCGCCCGCCGCGTGTACGCACACAGCGATTCGTTCCGCCGGCGGGTCCGCGGCTCCGGCGATCGCGGCCGCGACCAGCTCCACGTCTTCCTCCGGCACTGGCTCGCCGCGCTGTTGCACGAGAAACGCCCCACGCTCTTTCGCCGCCTCCCGGCCGCCTTCGCCAACGGCCTCCCGTGCCGGCTCCTTGAAGACGCCGAGGGCCCGCCCGGCCCCGCCATCCGCGATGAGTACCCCAGCAACGAGGTCCGGCAGCTGATCGCGTAGCGCGCCCACCGCCCGCGATCGGCGGGCGCCAAGCACACCGCCCCGCAGGCGATCAGCCGAAGGACACGTTCCAAGGGGCACCAATGGGCGCCCTCCGCAGCGGTTCCTCACCCTCCGGCCAGCCGCAGGCCGCGGGCCCCCGCTCACACCAGCACCAGCACCAGGGTCAACGACACGAGCGAGAGCGCGGTGCTCACCACCACGCTGGTCGCCGCCAGCGCCTCGTCGCCGCCGAGCTTGCCGGCGAGCGTGAAACTCGCCGCGGCCGTCGGCGTCGCCAGAAACAGGAGCGCGATCAACGTCTCGTCGGGCGAGAGCCCGAACCAGCGCGCCAGCGGCCAGCCGAGCAACGGCGTCACGCCGACCTTCAGCACCGCGGCGAGCACGGCCTGCGTGCGTTTGCCGCGCAGCGGCATCGTCACCAGCGAACCGCCGATGCACAGCAGCGCCAACGGCAACGCCATCTGGCCGGTCACCGCGATCGATTGCGCCAGCCACTGCGGCAGCGCGAGCCCCGAAGCCGCGACCGCCGCCCCGGCCACGCTGGCGAGGAGCAGCGGATTCGTCGCCAGTTGCACGCTCAACGTGCGCCACGCCCCCGGCCCCGGCTTGCCGTGGCCGACGAGCAGCAACAGCACGCCGAGCGCGTTGGCGATCACCGTGAGCGGCGCCATCGCCAGCGGCGCCACCGGCCACACGCCGCCCGCCCCGCGCGCCGCCAACGCCAGCGAGATCACCGGCAGCCCCACGTAGGCGAGGTTGCCGCGGATCGCCGCGTGCAGGAACGAGCCGAACGACTCCGCCGGCACGCCGCGGATCTTGCCCACCACGTAGGCCACGCCGAGCGCGGCCAGCGTCGCCCCGCCCATCACGCCGAACACCGTCAGCGCCCGCCCCCCGCCCAGCGTCGCCTCCGAGATGCTGGAGAACAGATACGCCGGCAGGCCGACGAAATACGTGAGCCGGTTGAGTTCGGCGATCAGCTCCGCGCCGATGAACCGCGTGCGCGTGAGCACCACGCCGAGCGCGATGACGAGGAAGACGGGCAGGACGATGGCGACGACGGACACGCGCACCACGCTGCATCCGACCCGCCGCGGTTGGCAACCGCGCGCTCGTCCGTCCCGCCCCTTCAGCCTCCCCTTCGTCGCGGGCCCACGCGTGTGGACGGGCTTGCGGCTGACGCCAGATCGCTCGCCCCGCGCGGTGCGCGGCGCCGCATCATCCCCGGGGGCTCGCGCGGCCGAGGAGGGTGCGGCCGGCCCGGATGAACCGGCCGGGCCGCGTTCTCGATTGTTGGAGCCTGCTGCGCGCGGCCAGTTCGAGGATCCTGCGGCACCCGGTCCGGCAGGCGCGGGGGGCTACGGCATCGGGGCATCCCGGTCCCCGCCCGCAAGGCGGAGCGGGCCTGCGTCCTTCGGCCGCGCCAACCGGGCCGGTGTCCGTTCCTCACCCACAGCCCCCCAAACGGGCGCGGCCCGTTGTCTGGCGGCCGGTCGGCGAAGGCCGACCGGCCGTCAGGCCCGCTCCTCGCGGGTATCCAGGCGCAGGACGCCGAGGAAGAGGCTGGTCAACACGACCTGGCAGCCGAGGGTGAGCCCGAGCGCGCCGGGGATGACCAGGCGCAGCATGGCCGCCGGCGAGAGATCGCCGAAGCCCTGCTGCCGCCAGATCCAGACGGCACCCGCCGAGAGCGCGAGGCCGATGAGCACCAGCACCGCACCGCCGACGAGGCCCGCCTCCAGCGTGGCGGCGTTGAGCAGCCTTTCGAAACGGGCCTCGGGCGCGCGCAGCCCGGCGCGGATCGTGAAGAACTTCCCGAGCACCGCGAACGAGACCGCCTGGAAACCGATGAGCACCGCGATGGCGGCGAAGAGCATGGTGTGGACGTCGAAGGCCACCCCGCCCAGACGCACCGGCCCGCGTATCAGTGCCGCGATGCCGAGCACGCCGCCGAACATCAGGGTCAGGCCCGGGTAGAGGAAGAGCCAGCGCGGGCTGAACAGGAGCATGAAGCGCAGGTGCCGCCAACCGTCGCTCCACGGGCGCAGATGCGGCGGCCGGTCGCGCCCGTCGGGGCGCAGCACAGTGGGCACCTCCTCGAGCCGCAGGCCGAGCAGCTTCGCCTTGATCACCATCTCGCTGGCCAGCTCCATGCCGGTGGTGCGCAGGTCCATCCGCCGGTAGGCCTCGACGGAGAACGCCCGCAGGCCGCAGTGGAAGTCGCGGATGCCGGTGCGGAACAGCACGCGCCCGATCAGGGAGAGCGCCGGGTTGCCGATGTAGCGGTTCTTCCACGGCATGGCCCCCGGGCGGATGCCGCCGGCGAAGCGGTTGCCCATCACGAGGTCGACACCGGCGCGCAACCGGTCGAGGAAACGCGGCAGGTGGGAGAAGTCGTAGCTGCCGTCGGCGTCGCCCATGAGGACGTAGCGGCCGCGGGCGGCGGCGATGCCGCCGCGCAGGGCGTTGCCGTAGCCGCGCGCGGTCACCGACACCAGCCGCGCCCCGTGCGCGGTGGCGATCGCCGGCGAGCCGTCGGTGCTGCCGTTGTCGGCCACGACGATCTCGCCGTCGATGCCGTTCGCGGACAAGGCGGCGGAGATCTCCCGCAGGCAGGAGGCGAGCGTGAGCGCCTCGTTGAGGCAGGGCAGGACGATGGAGATTTCCGGAGCGGGGGCGGTCATGAGGCGGAGACGGAAGGATGGACCGGGCGCCGGCGCCAGGCGAGCCAGCCGAGCAACAAGGCAGCAGAAGCGGGCCGGTTCTACCTTTTTCCGACATTGATAGGGTGGGGAGACCGAGCCGGCGCGGCTCGATCCGCGCCGGGAAACGGAAGGCTCGGGAGACGGCGCTCTGCGCGGAGTTGCGCACGCGAGGGGCGACCGCGGACAAGGCCGACCGTGCGCCACCCCCAACGACAAGTCCGCTCCGGCGACGCGCGAGCCGGCCCCGCGGCATGCTGCGCCTCGGCATCCGCGGCCCCACCTGCCGCACGGCCATGACCCGGGACCACCCGCGGACCGCGCGTCCGGCATTCTGCCGCATCCGGATGCCCACGCCCCCCGGGGCCACGTTTTCCGCCTTCCCTCGCCGGCCGCGCTGCGCCACCCCATTGGCCATGCTTCTCGACGTCCTCCCGGTCCGCACCGCCAACGCCCCGGAGAACATGGCGCACGACTTCCTGCTGCTCCAGCGCTACCCCGAACCGGGCCGTGCCCGGTTTCGCCACTACGACTGGCGCGGCCCGGCGTGGACTTTCGGCTACAGCCAGAAGATCGCCTTCGTGCGCGCCCAGCTGCCCGTCGACGCCCGCGACTTCACCCGCCGCGCCACCGGCGGCGGCGTCGTCGACCACACCGACGACTGGACGTACGCGCTCGTCATCCCGCGCGGCCACGCGCTCTACGACGCCCGCGCCACCGAAAGCTATCGCGTCGTCCACCAGGCGCTGGCCGACGCCCTCGTCGAGCAAGCCATCCCGGCCGAGCTCGAAAAACGCACCGCCACCGCCGAGGACACCGAGCCCGCCGCACCATCGCCGGCCGGCCCGACCGCCGCGGGCGCCGCCGGCCCGGCCGGCGTGTGTTTCCACCGCGCGGAGATCTACGACGTCGTCCACACCGCCAGCCGCGCCAAGATCGCCGGCGCCGCCCAGAAGCGGAACAAGCACGGCCTGCTCCTCCAAGGCTCGCTCTGGAAGCCCTCCTGCGCCGCGCCCGTCGACTGGGACGCGTTCCACGACGCATTCACCGCCCGTCTCGCCACCACCCTCGCCGCCGAGGTCGAGCACCCCGGCTGGCCGGAATTCAACTACGACGAGGAGCAGGCGCTCATCGACCAGTACACCAGCACCGAGTGGATCGAGTACCGGTAGGGCGGTTTGCGTTCCGCTGAAGCCGGCGGCGGCGATCCCGGCCAGAGGTGCCGGCCCCGCCACGGTCGGCTGCGGGTCTCCGGAGACTGCTCTCGGCCGAACGTTTGGAGTCGCGCGGCGCGGAGACGAGGGCCCGGCGGCTTCCCTCCGGCTTTCTCGTCTTCCGTCCCTTTGTTGCCTTCTGTCGGTCCGATCGACGCTTCTCAGGACAACTCGTAAGGAGCTTGTACACTGCGCCGCCGATTGAACTTCCGTTTGCCGCCGCGGTCGCATGCCGCACAACACTCGTCTGCACATGAAAGCTCGCCTTCCCCTCTTGGTTCTCCTCGCTGCCGCAACCCTCGCCTTCGGCGCCTGCACGCACGTTCGCGAGGCCACCAACGACGCCGTCGCCTGGGTACGCGACGCCCTCCAGACCACCGTCGACGCCCCCCTCGACCGCACCGTCAAGGCCACGACCACCGCGCTGAACAACCTCCGGTTCGCCGAAGTCGTCACCAAGGCCGACGCCCTCTCCGGTATCGTCACCGCCAAGACCGCCCGCGACGAGAAGATCGAGATTACCATCACCTCGGTCACGCCGATCCAGACCCGCCTCGACATCCGCGTCGGCGCCTTCGGCGACAAGCCCGTCTCGCAGCGCATCCTCTCCGAGATCCTGCAGGAACTGCGCGACTGAACCGTGGTCAGGCAGTCGGCGTAGGGTGCGAGCTTGCTCGCACCGCTTGGCAAGAGTGTCGCTCGGCGGCCTGAGCAAGCTCAGCCCCGACAACCGGAAGCATCGGCGCGACAGTATGAAGTCCGCGCCAATTGCATCGTCACGCTGAGCCGCCGGAGTCGTTCGCACGAAGCGCCGCGACGGCAGGGAGCCTGTTCGCGCCGTCCGCCTGCGGCGTGCCCGCTGGAGGCCGGCGCTCGACGGCCCCTGGCCCAACCCACCTCCCGCACTTCGTTCCCTTCTGTCGGCCCGGTTGCGTCTTCCGGCTCAGGCCCGCTGCATCCGTTGCAGCAGCTCCGCGTATTCCCACATCGAACCGTGCACGCCGCGCCGGCGCAGCTTCTCCATCGTCTCCGTGAAGGCCGGCGGCGGGTCGCCCACGATCCAGTTCGGGTTCTCCGCCTGGTAGTCGCGCAGCCGCGCATGCAGCGACTCGAGCGTGAACTCCGGCGCGATGTAGAACCGCGGCGCCACCAGGAAGTCGGCCGCGCGCTCCCCGCGCGCCTCCGGCGCGACCTCGCGCCAGAGCGGCGTATCGGGATAGATCCGCATGCCGAGCGTGCCGAAGTAGTACGCGCCGGGCAGCGCCTTCGCCCGCACCAGCGTCTCCTCGACCGTCGCGCGCGTCTCCCCCGGGCCGCCGAAGATGATGAAGTGGCTGTAGCGCATCCCCAGCTCGTGCGCCAGCGTGCTGGACCGGTGGATGTCCTCGAACGTGAAGCTCTTGCCGTAGCGGCGCAGCACCGGGTCCGACAGGCTGTCCGAGCCGTATTCGATGTGACTGAGCCCCGCGCGCTGCATCAGCCGCAGCAGCTCGCGCGTCAGCCCGCGCGGCCGCAGGAAACACTCCCATTGCACGCCGAGATCGGCCCGGATGAGCGCCTCGCACACCGCGTGCACATGCGCCTCGCTCGTGTTGAACACGGAGTCGACGAAGAACACGTACTTCGTCCCCAGCGCCGCGAGCCGCCGCATCTCCTCCACCACCGCCTCCGCCCCGAGGAACCGGCTGCGCGCCCCCTCGATCAGCGGATACGTGCAGTAGCAGCAGTGCAGCGGGCAGCCGCGCTGCGTCTGCACGCCCGGCAGCGATCCCTGCGCGAGATACGCGCGCAGCAGCGCCGGCTCGTGGTGCGGTGCCGTCGAAAACGTCGCGCTTTCCGCGTCGCACGGTACGGCGCGCACCGCCCCGTCCGCACCGCGGAAGACCAGGCCCGCGATCCCGTCCAGCGCCGGCTCGCCGCCGCCGGCGCGCAGCGCCGCGATCAGCCGGACGATCGTGCGTTCGCCCGCACCGTGGATGCCGTAGTCGATCCCGCCGAGCTCGAAGATCTCGCGCGGGAACACCGAGAAGCCGCTGCCGCCCAGGATGATCGGCGCCGCCGTCGCCGCGCGCACCCGCCGACAGTACCCCACCAGCTCGTGGATGAACGACTTCGGGTTGTGGCACTGCACGTTGTCGATGTTGCGCAGCGAGAGCCCCACGAAATCCGGCCGGAACCGCGCCACGCAGTCCTCCAGCGGCTCGCCCGCCATGCGCGCATCCCAGATTTCGGTGACATGCCCCGCCGTCCGCAGCGCCCCGTCGATGTACGCCACCCCCGCCGGATAGACCGGATACGGTTGGTCGTACTTGTTGAGGTTGACGAGCAACACCCGCGCGGGCGCCGGCTCGGGGACGGTTGGAAACATGGAGCGTGTCTAGGTGCTGGGTTTCCCGCGGCGGCTCAAGTTCGAACGTCGCGCCATCGCCTCGAGTTCCACGCCCGCCAGCGCGGCGACCACGATCAGCGCCACCATCGTCCCGAGCGCCGAGACCACCGGGATCGAGCTGAGCGCCAGCACGCCGAACGACGCCGCGGTCGTCAGCGCCGAGAGCCGGATCGAGGGCGGGGGCTCGTCGCCGCGCGCCGCATTCTCCGCGCTGAAGATCGCATAGTTGTGGCTCAGGCACACGCCGAGGAACGCCCCGAGCAGGTGGAAGAGATTCAACGTCGCCCCCGCCAGCCCGAGCGCGCCGAACGCGAACAGGCACGAGCCCGCCGGCAGTGCGAAGATCCGCACGCCGCGCCGCAGCCCGTAGAGCACGAACACGCTCAGGCCCACCAGCCCCAGCCCGAGCGCGCTCAGCCGCAGGGCCGACACCCGGTAGCGCGTGAACAACCGGTTGAGCGACTGCAGCTGGTCGAGCCCGATCGTCGCCAGCTCCGCCGGCGGCTCCGCCCCGGGCGGATGCTCCGCCACCGTCACGAACCAGCTCGCGCCGGGCTCCGTCGCCATCGTCAGCGCGACCGGCCCCTGCAAACTTCCGGCCAGCGCGCGCACCGCGGCGGTGTAGTCACCCGCCGGAGCCGCCAGCCACTGCGCCCAGCCGGCGAAGAACGGGCCGAACTCGCCCGCGTCGAAACCGTGCCGCTCCAGCGCCGCGCGCAAGGCCGGCTCGAAACCGCCGAGCGCCGTACGGCTGGCCGCCGCGGCCTCCCACTCCGCCGGCGTCGGCACCGCCAGCCCGAGCGAGGCGACGGGCACCCCGGCGAACTGCTGCGCATGCCAGCCGAGGAAACGCCCCAGCGCCGCGCGCGCCGCCCCCGGCGACTCGCCGCGCGTGAGGTAGACCGTGCGCTGCGGCGACTCGCCGAACAGCGCCCGCACCGCCAGCGCCTCCGCGCGCGCGGCCGCCGGCAATGCCTCCAGCTCGCGGATATCGTCGCGCCAGTGCAGCCGCCACGGACCGAGCAGCGCCACGGCGGCGCCGGCCAGCAACAGCAGCCGCGCGCCGCGCCGCCACGCCGGATGTTCGCCGTGCAGCCGCGAGCGGGCGAAGGCCCAGGTCTCCGAGTACGGCCGGTCGAGCTGCGCGAACCAGAGCAGCGCCGACCCCAGCGCCGCCACCAGCCCGCAGCTCACGAACAGCCCGAGCTGCCGGATCAGCGGCAGCTCCGAGAAGAACAGCAGCGAGAAGCCGAGGATCGTGGTGAGCGCGCTGGCCAGCAGCGGCTTGATGAGCCGGGCCACCTTCTCGCGGTACCGCTCGCCCGGCCGCACCGCCGGCTGGAGATAGAGATAGAAACCGTAGTCGATCGCCACACCGCCGAGCAGCGAACCGATCACGAACACGAGCACGTGCACCCGTTCGAAGCACAACGTCACTCCAACCCACGCGCCGAGCAGCGCGCCGAGGACCACCGGGGCGAGATGCACCGCCTGCCAGACGCGTCGCAGGCACAACGCCGCCACCCCGAGCACGGCCAGCAGCGAGAACACGTTGAGCGACGACATCTCGCCCTCGATCAGCCGGCGGTTTTCCGCGGCGAAGCGCCCGATCGCCGCCCATTGCACCTGCGCCTCCGGTTCGATCGTCCGTGCCGCCGCCAGCGCGCGTTCGACCGCTGCGATCACCGGGCCCTGCCCCGCCTCGCTCAGCGGTGCCGCGCTGGTGCGCGCCCAGACCAACGCCCGGTCGCCTGCCGCACCGTTCGCCTCCGCGAAGCCCGGCATCTGCGCCACCAGCCCGGGCAGCAGCAGCAGCGGGTCGGCCGGCACCAGATCCTGGAACGCCATCGCCTCCGGCTTGGCGAGAAACGCCTCGAGCTCCGCCGCCGCCCGCTCGGCCAGCCATTCCGGCCAGGGCTCGACCGGTCTCGCCGCGGCGTATTCGGCTTCCTTTGCTGCCAGCCAGCCGGGCAGCAGGAGCTCGAAACGTTGCGCGAAGAGTTGTCGCCCAAGCGCGTCGCGCGGGCCGGTGTCGCCCATCGGCCGCACTTCGGCGAAGGCGGGATCGGCGCGGAGGGTGTCGGCGAAGAGCGCGGCGGCGCGCTCGCGGCGTTCGGCATCGGGCCCGCCGAGGGCGAAGAGCGCCACGCGCGCCTGGCGTTCGCTGGCCATGCTGCGCGCCAGCGCCAGTTCGGGCGAGCGCTCGCCGCTCGGGATCAGGTCGAGCACGTCCGTCGAGACCTTCGCCGCGTAGTCGAGCCGCGCGAGCCAGAGCAGCCCGAGCGCCACGCCGAGCGCCAGCACCGCCCGCGCCGCCCATTTCTGCCGTGCCGGT
>DAOOFR010000142.1:0-9129 GCA_035415285.1 Opitutaceae bacterium | reverse complement strand
CACCCCGCGCTCCCCGGTCGAGCTGTTCTGCCAGAGGATGTCCGTCTTGCCATCCCCGTTGAAGTCCGCGGTCCCGGCGATCTGCCACTCCACCGGCACATTCCCCAACGACACCTCCGAGCCCTTGCTCGTCCCGTTCATCAGCCAGATCTTCCGCTCCCCAGTGGACGTGTTCTGCCAAACTAGGTCAGCGCTCCCGTCGTAGTTGAAGTCGGAACCCATTCCCGAAGAGACGGTCAGCATCGCTCCGGCGCTGGTGGCAGTGCCCGCCAAATTCGTCGCGACACAGCGGAACCGATAACCGTTCATCGCCATCGTCGCTCCAGTGATATGAAGAGTATCGCTGGCAACCGACGAGTAGACTCCTCCGTTCGCCAGATCATTCCATGTAGCCCCACCGTCGCTGCTAAACTGCCATTGCCGCGTGAACGCGATCGGCGAAGAGACCCCAAAGGTGAAACTCGCATTGGCCCCCACCGCAACTGCCGCGGCAGCCGGTTGCGCGGTCGCCGTGGGCGCACTCGCGGGAGTGAGGATCGTGACGGTCCCTGCGGTGCTGGTGGCGATGCCGTCCCCAACAGTCACTTGCAGCGTGAAGGATTCCACGCCGGCAAGATCCAAGCCGGCCCGGTTGGAAACCGTCACCTGCCCGGTCGTCGCGTTGATGGCAAAATACGATGCGCCCGTACCGCCCGTGATCGCCCAGCCCTGCAATGTCGTGCCCGCATTGGCATCGGTCGCCAGAACCGTGCCGACCACCGTGCCATTCACCGCCGAAGTCTGGACAGGGAAGATCTGGCTCGCGGTCACCACCGGCGGAAAGTTGCCGACGAAGGTCTTCAACCACTGCATCGCCGGCCGCTCGGTATTGTCAGCCAGGACGAGGTAGGCGCCCTGCGCATTGCGCCAGAGGCCCGGGCGATAGCCCCAGAGCGTGATGCCGATCACGGACGGGTGATTCCAGAAGATCGGGAAGACTCGCTTGTATTCGTCCAACTGCGCTTGGTCGGTCGGCCCATCGATATCCATCTCGGTGATCATGATCGGCAGGCCAGTGGCGGCGAGAGTTGCCAAGTTGTTCGTCAACGTCTGGGTCGGAACGCCGTAGGTCTCGAACGCGTGCGCCTGGGTCGCGATCACATCGACGAGGTTCTCGGCCTTGAGCAGGTTGACTATCTGCACGTAACGCGACACCGAGTAGGAGTCGTTAAGCAGGCCATATTCATTCAGCACCAGCTTTTTGCCCGGAAAATACTGGCGGGCGAGGCGGAAGGATTGGACGAGCCACTCCCAGCCTGAAGTACCGGCGCCGCCAAGCGCATCCGAATAGTTGGCCGCATAGACCGCCGGATTCGAGTACGCGATCTGGCCGCCGTTCGGCGGGGCGTGGAGGGGCTCGTTGACGACCTCCACATAATCAAGATCGGGATAACGGGCCGCGACGGCCGCGAACCACTCCTTGATCTCATCGAGCTTCTCCGCCGTGGACAGCGCACTGATCCACGATGGCTGCTGGCTGCCCCACACCAAGATGTGGAAGCGAAACTTCATCCCGTTGGCCTTCGCGAAGTTGTAGGCCTCGTCGAGCTGGGTCCAATTCATCACATCGCGCGTCTGCTCGACGCTGCCCCATTTCCCCGCGTTCTCCGGGGTGACCTGGTTGAAGTACGCGGCGAAATTCGCGGTCTGCGACGTGCTGTAGCAGCTACCCAGAAACTTGGTCTGCCCGTTTGCCATCGGCGGGCCGGATGGCGTAAACGCCTTGGCCGTCACTGCGCAAGCGACGGCAAGAGCCGTTAGCCAAGCGGCGAGCCGCGGCGCGCGACGGGGCGAGAGCGGGAGTGAACCGCGGGTACGGAGGGAGGAAGAACGAGGGGCGTGGGGATTCATGGCGGAAAGCTCCTATGGCGATGGAGAAACGTCTCGATTGTTAAGGTCGTCGCAAGACGGGAAATTGCAGTCTCATCAGGATTCTAACTTTCGATATCCGCCAGCATGCAGCATTGCACACCCCTACAGGCCTTCAACATTGTGTCCCAAAAAGAAGAGGCCCCTTGATAGGAGCCTCGTCGAGGTCTGGCACTGCTTTCCTTCGAGCTTCTCGGCTAGTTGGCGATTCGCCACACTGCTGGGCCACCGGCCAATGCAGCCCAACTATTGAAGTTGGTGCCGGTCATCAGCCACGCACCGCGCTCGCCGCTGACAGAGTTCTCCCAGAGGATATCCGAAGCGCCGTCGTTGTTGAGATCGAGGACCCCAGCAATCTGCCACGCCACGGGCACCGTGCTCAATGTCGTGACGCTGGCAACGGAAGTGCCATTCATCAGCCAGACACGCCGGTCTCCCGTTGCGCTATTCTGCCAGACAATGTCGACCTTGCCATCGGCGTTGAAGTCGCCCGTACCGGCAATCTGCCAGACCAGCGACTCCGTCCCCAAGGTAGCCCAACTGAGCACGTTGGTCCGGTTCATCAGCCACACGCCTCTCTCCCCGGTCAGGCTATTCTGCCAGAGGATGTCGATCTTGCCATCGGCGTTGAAGTCGCCCGTGCCAGCGATCTGCCACTCCAAAGGAACCGTACCAAACGATTTCCAGCCAGTCACCGAGGTGCCAGCCATCAGCCACACCCCTCGCTCGCCAGTCACGCTGTTCTGCCAGAGCACGTCGGTCTTGCCGTCAGCATTGAAGTCCGCCGCACCGACAATCTGCCATTCCAACGGAGTCGTGCCCAACGACACCTCGCTGCCAAGCGCCGTGCCGTTCATCAGCCAGATCTTTCTCTCGCCAGTAGCAGTGTTCTGCCACACCAGATCGGACTTGCCGTCGACGTTGAAGTCGGCACTACCCACCGGTGGCCGGCGTGCGCTGGTACGGCCGAATTGCCAGTCCAACGACAGCGTGCCCAAGTCGGCCCAACTCAGGACGTTCGTGCCGTCCATCAGCCATGCGCCACGACCGCCTGTCATGGTGTTCTCCCAGAGCAAGTCGGGTTTGCCGTCACCATTGAGGTCCACGACACCGGCAATCTCCCACTCCACCGGAACCGTGCCCATCTGAACGCCAGCAACCACTGTCGTGCCGTCCATCAGCCAAACGCTGCGCTCTCCTGTGACTTGGTTCTGCCACACGAGGTCGACCTTGCTGTCACTGTTGAAGTCGCCCGTACCCACTATCTGCCAATCCGTCGGCACCGTACCCAACGAGACCTCGCTCGCCAGGCTTGTGCCATCCATCAACACAACCTTTCGCTCCCCGGTTGCAGTGTTCTGCCAGAGCAGATCCGGTTTACCGTCGTTGTTGAAATCGGCGGGCCCGACAATCTGCCAATCCAGCGAAACCGTGCCCAAAGAAACCCACCCCGCCACCCCGGTGCCGTTCATCAGCCAAATGCCTCGCTCTCCGGTCACGCTGTGCTGCCACAGAATGTCCGTCTTGCCATCGGCGTTGAAATCCGCCGTCCCAGCGATCTGCCACTCCAGCGGAACCTGCCCCAGCGAAACCTCGCTGCCCTTGCTCGTGCCATTCATCAGCCAGATCTTCCGCTCCCCAGTGGACGTGTTCTGCAACGCCAAATCGATGCTCCAGTCTTGGTTGAAATCGGCCGCACATGGAACGACCAACGGCTGAAGCATAATATTGTCCAAGCTGATCCGAAGTGCCGACGAGGGCGTGCCAGTCGCACTCACACCGGCCAAGGACCAGTCCTTGAAGCCACCGGTGGAGTCCAAGCCGGAGAGATCGATCTCCGCAGTCGTGGTCTGCCAACCGGAGCCACCGGTGTTGAGAGTCAGTTTCGTCGCCTTCGACGCGAGATTACGATCGGTCACCACAAACGCCACGTTCGAGACATTGTTGCCCGACTCCAGACGATAACGGAGCATTACCCGCTTCAGGCGGGCGAAGTCCGGCTGCGACCCGAAGCGCACATCGGCCTGGCCGGCGTCCGTCGCCGGCGACCCGACCTTGACGAAGGCGGTACCGTTCTCGGTGCCGGTGGTGAATGTCCCCTTCCAAGAACCGCCGGCGTTCAGACCGGTGGTCGCAGAAAAATCGTGGAGCACCGTCTGCGCGGAGGCCGAAGCAACCCCCAACAGCGAGGCGAAAATGAGCGCAAGTTTGGTCTTCATTGGATCGTCAGGCGAAGGATTGGGGGATCAATAGGGACGGGCTTGGGAGACGAAAGCGGAACCGGCGCCAGCCCCCGCCTTCTGAATCATGAACGGACGGTCGGGCGTCTGGATCGTGAAGCTGTTCGAATCAGCCCCGGTTCCGACTCGGCGCCAACGCGGCGACGCTGCAGTCGTGTCGTAGTAGAACGAGAGCCAAGCCGTACCGTCCCAAACGGAGACTTGGTCGGCCGATCCCACGTTCTGGCCCGAAGTATTCGCGATGCCGACCCAGCCGGGAAGGCTCTGGAGATTGAGCGCGCTCAGCGTGTTCGTGATCGGGAACAGTGCGACACCGGCCGAACCGCCGGACAGGTACCGGGCCTTCAGCGCGGAGGCCGGCGCGCGGCCGATGCTGCGAAGCGTCACCGCGTCACCTTTGCGTGCGATCAAGACGCAGGTGTCGGGGCGGATCACGAAGTTGTTGCGGCTGTTCGCCGACTCCGTGCCATCCACATCACGTTTCCACCAGCCCAGCCCGGTGTCGTAGTAGAAGGTCAACCAGATCGCGCCGTTCCACACGCTGATGGTATCGGCGACCGTCGAGGAGGTGCCGCCCGCGAGCTTGCCGGCAGCCTGGGCGGTGCCTTGAACCGGGAGGTTCGTGCCAAACAACGAGGCGAGCGTGGGCGCCGGGAAAAGCTCGAAGGTGTCACCGGTGCTGCTCGAGGCCGTGATGCCGAGGCCGGTCAGGTTCACGCCGTTGTTGAGGACGGTGACCGTGTCGGCGGTGTTCGCCGTCGTCGTCGAGATCTGCCACGTGGTGCCGGCCGCCGCGCCAGAAGTGACCCGCAGGAAATACGGAGTGGCCGCGGCCGACAAGCCGCCCGCCGCCCAGCCCGCCCCCTGGCAACCGAACGTCGCCGAACCCACCGCGCTGATACGCCCGGTGGTCGCCCCCGCGTTGGCGGGCTGGCCGGTCAGGCTGAAGTACACCGAGGTGATCTTCGGCGCCTGCTGCGTGCCGGCGGCGATCGTGTAGTTGATAATTCCGACAGGGGTGGTCGTGACCCCCTGCGCAAAGGCCCCGACCGAAAGCAGAAGGCCGACACCGAAGACAATACTGGGGATAAAATTCGATTTTGGCATAACTGGATGATCCGTATCACAGAGATTCCGGGGCACCTGACAAACCTCTTCGTGTTAGCTTCTTGCTAAGTTCCGGGACCACTCAGCCCTATGCGACCACGGAAACTCGGCGTGGGCGACGATGTCCGTCGTAAAAGTGCTGGAAACCCGATGTCGATCCCGGTCTGCTGGGCCCGGATGAAAGTCACCACCTGCGAACTGGCCGGGCTGCTGCTGATCGAGCCTGACGTTTTCGGCGATCACCGGGGATTCTTCACGGAGTCCTGGAGCCGGGAACGGTACCGCGCCATCGGCGTCGATTTCGACTTCGTGCAGGACAACTTCTCGTTCTCGCGCCGCGGCACGCTGCGCGGTATGCATTTCCAGAACCCCTCCGCGCAGGGCAAACTGGTGTCGGTGTGGCAGGGCGAGGTCTGGGATGTCGCCGTCGACCTGCGGCGCGCCTCGCCGACGTTCGGTCACTGGCACGGCGCGACGCTCTCCGCGGACAACAAGCACCAGTTCTTCGTGCCGCCCGGCTTCGCCCACGGGTTCGTGGTCCTCAGCGACACCGCCCTCTTCCACTACAAGTGTACCGCCGGTTACGCGAAGGACCACGAGCGCGGCTTCCGCTGGGACGACCCGCAGGTCGGCATCCGCTGGCCGATCGCCGACCCGATCCTGTCGCCGCGCGACGCCGCCGCGCCCCTGTTTCGCGAACTCCCGACCGAGCTGCTGTTCTGACCCGTCCGGTTTCGGCCGACCGCCCCGCCTATCCATCCATGTCCCTCCCCAAGATTCTCCTCTTCGGCCGCGTCGGCCAAGTCGGCTGGGAACTGCGCCGCACGCTCGCCCCGCTCGGCGAACTGGTCGTCGTCGACTATCCCGAGGTCGATTTCACTCGCCCCGAATCCGTGTGCGCCCAGATCCGCGACACCGCCCCCGACATCATCGTCAACGCCGCCGCCTACACCGCCGTCGACAAGGCCGAGACCGACACCACGCTGGCGATGCAGATCAACGCCGAGGCGCCCGGCGTCATGGCCGCGGAGGCCAAGCGCCTCGGTGCGCTGCTGGTGCACTACTCGACCGACTACGTATTCGACGGCGCGAAAACCACGCCCTACGTGGAGACCGACCCCACCGGCCCGCTCGGCGCCTACGGCCGGACCAAGCTCGCCGGCGACCAGGCCATCCAGCAAAGCGGCTGCAGTCACTTCATCTTCCGCCTGTGCTGGGTCTACGGATCGCGGGGCCACAACTTCATGCTCACGATGCAGCGCCTCGCCCGCGAACGGGAGAAGCTGCGCGTCGTGCGCGACCAGATCGGCTGCCCGACGACCGCGCGCATCATCGCCGAAACCACCGCCCTCGCCCTCGCGCGCGGCGCCGACCGCGCGACCGCGGAGAAGCTCACCGGTGTGTACCACCTCTGCAGCAGCGGACAGACGAGCTGGCACGGTTTCGCCAGCGCCATCATCGACCTGATGCCCGCCGAGGAGAAGAAATGCCGCGAAGTCGAGGCCATCGCCTCGTCGGAGTACCCGACCCCGACCAAGCGCCCCGCCTACTCGGTCATGTCCTGCGCCAAGCTCGAACGCGCCTTCGGTCTGCGCCTGCCCGACTGGCATGACTGCCTGAAACTGGTCGTGGAGCGGTAGCCGCCGGAAGCGGCTCTAGTTGAAGTTGAAAGTTGAAGTCTAGATCCGAACGCCTCCCACCTCTCACGTTTGCCCTCCGCTCTCCGCCCTCCGACTTCCGCCATCCACTTCAACCGCCACTTCTCACTTCAACTTTCCTTTCCTCCATGAACCTCCTCGTCACCGGCGGCTGCGGCTTCATCGGCAGCAACTTCATCCGCCAGCGCCTCACCGAGGCCGGCTCCGCCCTCACCAAGCTCGTCAACCTCGACAAGCTCACCTACGCCGGCAACCCGGCCAACCTCGCCGACCTCGCCGGCGACCCGCGCTACGTCTTCGCCCAGGTCGACATCGCCGACGAGGCGCTCATCCACCACCTGCTCGCCGCCTACCAGATCGACGCCGTGGTCAACTTCGCCGCCGAGTCGCACGTCGACCGCTCGATCGATTCCCCCGAGCCCTTCGTCCAGACCAACGTCGTCGGCACCCTGCGCTTGCTCAACGCCGCCCGCCGCTACTGGAGCCGACTCCCCGCGCCCAAGAAGAGCGCCTTCCGTTTCCTCCACGTCTCGACCGACGAAGTCTACGGCACGCTCACGCCCGACGACCCGGCCTTCACCGAGGAGACGCCCTTCGCCCCGAATTCCCCCTACGCCGCCTCCAAGGCCGCCAGCGACCACCTCGTGCGCGCATTCCAGCACACCTACGGCTTCCCCACGCTGACGACGAACTGCTCCAACAACTACGGACCGTTCCACTTCCCCGAGAAGCTCATCCCGCTGGTCATCCTCAACGCCCTCGACGGCAAGCCGCTCCCCGTCTACGGCGACGGCCAGCAGATCCGCGACTGGCTCTACGTCGAGGACCACGCCACCGCCATCTGGACCGTGCTCCAGCGCGGCCGCACCGGCGAGACCTACAACATCGGCGGCCTCAACGAGCGCCCCAACCTCGAAGTCGTCCGCACCATCTGCGCCCTGATCGACCGGAAGTCGCCCCGCAAGGACGGCCGGAGCTACGCCACGCAGATCACCTACGTCGCCGACCGCCCGGGACACGACCGCCGTTACGCCATCGACTGCACCAAGCTCCAGCAGGAACTCGGCTGGGCGCCCCGCGAGTCCTTCGAGACCGGCCTGGCCAAGACCGTCGACTGGTACCTCACCCATCGCGCCTGGTGCGACGACATCACCTCGAAGAAGTACGCTCGCGAACGCCTCGGCACCAAAGCCTGATCAGCCCACACCCCTGTTCCCATGAATCGCAAAGGCATCATCCTCGCCGGCGGCTCCGGCACCCGCCTCTACCCCCTGACCATCGCCGTGAGCAAGCAGCTCATGCCGATCTACGACAAGCCGATGGTCTACTACCCGCTGTCGGTCCTGATGCTCGCCGGTATCCGCGAGATCCTGCTCATCTCCACCCCGCAGGACCTCCCCCTCTTCCGCCGACTCTTTGGCGACGGTTCCCAGTTCGGCCTCCGCCTCGAGTATGCCGAGCAACCGCGCCCCGAGGGCCTCGCCCAGGCCTTCCACATCGGCGCCGAGTTCGTCGGCGACGCCCCCTCCGCCCTCGTCCTCGGCGACAACCTCTTCTACGGCCACGACCTCGCCGCCTCGCTCCAGGCCGCCAGCGCCCGCACCTCCGGAGCCACGATCTTCGGCTACCATGTCTCCGACCCGACCGCCTACGGCGTCGTCGAATTCGATCGGCAGGGTGAAGCCATCTCCCTCGAGGAGAAACCGAAGCAACCGAAGTCCAACTACGCCGTCCCCGGGCTCTACTTCTACGACGAGAAAGCGTGTCGCCTCGCCCGCGACCTGAAGCCCTCCGCCCGCGGCGAGTTCGAGATCACCGACCTGAACCGCCTCTATCTCGAGGCCGGCCAGCTCCACGTCGAGATCCTCGGCCGCGGCACCGCCTGGCTCGACACCGGCACCCACGCCTCGCTGCTCGACGCCGGCGACTTCGTCCGCGTCATCGAAGACCGACAGGGGCTCAAGATCGCCTGTCTCGAGGAGATCGCCTTCCGCCAGGGCTGGATCGACCGCGCCGGCCTCGAGCGCCAGATCGCCGCCCTCGGCAAGTCTTCCTACGGCACCTACCTGCGAAACCTGCTGCAGCCGTGACCCCATGCCGCGTGCGGCCGGCACGTAACCGGGGCGCGGCGACTCCGTCCGCCCGAACCCAACACCCGGCGCTTGCCTCGCCGCGACCGCGCCGCAAGCATCCCGCCATGGGATCCCTCGCGGCAC
>DAOOFR010000141.1:4009-9227 GCA_035415285.1 Opitutaceae bacterium | reverse complement strand
TAAGGTTTGCCTTCAGTCGACCTCGAGCACGCGCAGCTCACGCTCCAGTTCGAACTCCACGTCTACGCCGGCCTGCTCGCCCGCGGCAAACGCCCCGAGGCGCGCCAGTATCTTCTGGATTCGCCGGTACGCGCCGCGCTGCCCGACCTCGTGGCCAAGCTCGACCCGGGGCGTTCCTGAGTCGCGGAGGCGCCCCACCCACCCGCGGCGCGGGCACGCGCGCCAGGCGCAGCCCTGGACCGCGGACTCAGTCCGCCGCGCCGGCGCCGAGCAGCTGCTCCGCCCGCTCGATCAGCTCGAGGCAGGCACGGCCGTTGTGGTAGGGGCATTTCCACAACCCCGCCTTCGGCTGCCTGGCGATCACGCGGCCCCTCGGGTCGCGCCCCCAGAACCACTCGCCGTTCTCGCGGTCGACGATACGCTGCTCGATGAAGTCCCACGAGCGCCCCGCCGCACGCAGGTGGCTCGCCTCGCCGGAGAGCTGGTAGGCGTTGAGGAAACCGACCGTCGCCTCGGCCTGCGGCCACCAGTCCTTGGATGCATCGAGCAGCCCCTCCGGCCCCCCCTCGTTGTGGAGCCCGCCGTCGGCATCGAGCCCTTCGGCGCGCACGACCTGCGCGATCTCGACCGCCAGCGGCCGCACGCGTTCGCGCAGCGACGGGTCGCCGAGCACGGCGGCGGCCTCGGTGAGCAGCCAGCTGAACTCGATGTCGTGGCCGTAGGAGATCCGTTGCGAGCGGGGCGACCAGTCGGCCGCCAGCAACAGATGGAGGTGCTTCGTGTTCGGATCCAGCACCCGGGTCATCATGCGATCGACCAACTCGGCCAACCGCCGGCGCAGGAGGTCGTCGGGCCAGACCCGATAGAGGTTCGTGTACGCCTCCATGATGTGGAGCATCGTGTTCTGCGACTTGGGTTCTGCGGTGTCCATCAGACTGCGGGTGCCCTCGGGCAGCGCAGCCCAGTCGCGCGTGAACGCCTCGAAATACCCGCCCTGCTCCCGGTCGTAGGCGTGCTCCTCGATCAACCGGAAAACGGCGGCCGCCCGGTCCCGCGCCACCGGGTCGCCGGTCGCGCGGTGGTACTCGACCAATCCGTAGAGGGCGAACGCCTGTGCGTAGATCTGTTTGCGTTGTTCCAGCGGTTTGCCGTTGGCCTTCACTGTCCAGCGGACCCCGCCGTGCTCCGCATCCCAGAAGCGCTTCAGCAGGTCGTCATACGCCCACGCGGCCATCTTCAGGTACTCAGGATCCTGGTACCGCCGGTGCGCCGCCGAGAACGTCCAGAGGATCCGCGCGGTCAGCAACGCCCCCCGTGGGGCGTCCTTGCGCACCTTCAGATCGCGTTCGATCACGCCGTAGAAACCGCCGCGCTCCCGGTCGCGGGCGTGCTTCAGCCAGAACGGCAGGATGTTCGTGCGCAACTCGGACTCGGCTCGACGCGCGAGGTCGCGCAACTGCTCCCGCTCAGCCACGCCCAAGGCGCCCGCGGCGGGCGGCACGAGCGCCGCCGCCGGCTCGCGCGAGCCGGTCGGCGCTCCGCAAGTCGAGGCCTCGAAAGGGAGGAACAACCCGGCAGTCGTCGCGAAAACAAAAAGGGAGCGTCGCATAGGGAAAAGCGGCCATGCGAACCGCCACCGGCCCGGAAGGCAAGACCACGGGAGAGCTCGTGGCGGGACGTTCGGGATGATTGCCCTGCGGCTATTGGTCGCAAACACTCCGTCCGCGGAAGTCCCGATCGTCCCCCTTTTCCCGCTCCCTCATGCGCCCAACCTTCTCTCGCCTCCTCCCCCTCTGCCTCGCTCTCGCCGCCGCCCTCGCCGTGTCCGCGGCTCCGGCCCCGCTGGTCGATCCCGCCACGGAGAAACGCATCGATGCACTGCTCGCGCAGATGACCCTCGAAGAGAAGGTCGGGCAGCTCCACCAGCTCAGCAGCTTCTTCGATCCCACCGGCCCGATGCCCGAAGCGCCCGACGAGGCCGCCCGCGTCGCCAAGATCCGCAACGGTCAGGTGGGCTCGATGCTGAACGTGCACGGCGTCGCGGCGGTCCGTCGCCTCCAGCAACTCGCCGTCGACGGCAGCCGCCTGCACATCCCGCTGCTCTTCGGCTACGATGTCGTGCACGGCTTCCGCACCATCTTCCCGGTGCCGCTTGCCGAGGCGGCGAGCTGGAATCCCGCGGCGGCCGAGCGCTCGGCCCGAATCGCCGCCACCGAAGCGGCGGCGACCGGGATCGATTGGACGTTCGCGCCGATGGTCGACATCTGCCGCGATGCCCGCTGGGGCCGCATCATGGAGGGCGCGGGCGAGGACCCGTTCCTGGGCGCGGCCTTCGCCGCCGCGCGCGTGCGCGGTTTCCAGGGCCCCGATCTGCGCGCGGTCGACTCCGTCGCGGCCTGCGTAAAGCATTTCGCCGCCTACGGTTTCGCCGAGGCCGGGCGCGACTACAACACCGTCGATCTCTCCGCGGCCACGCTGCACGATGTCGTGCTGCCGCCCTTCCGCGCCGCCGTCGAGGCCGGCGCCGCCACCGTGATGACGTCGTTCAACGAGATCGCCGGTCTGCCCTCCGTCTCCAGCGCCCGCCTGCAACGCGAGATCCTCAAGGGCGAGTGGCAGTTTCCCGGCTTCGTCGTCTCCGACTGGGGCGCCATCCGCGAAACGCTTCCGCACGGGTTCGCCACCGACCTGCGCCACGCCGCCCAGCTCGCGATTCTCTCGGGCAACGACATGGACATGGAGTCCTCCGCCTACGACCGCCACCTCGCCGAGCTCGTGACCGATGGCACCGTGCCGAGTGCCGTGTTGGATGAGGCCGTACGCCGCGTCCTGCGGGTGAAGTTTGCCCTCGGGCTCTTCGACGACCCCTACCGCCGCTGCGATCCCGTGCGCGAACGCCGTCTGCTCGAGGCGCCGGAGCACCTCGCCGCCGCCCGCGAGATCGCTGGCGAATCCATCGTGCTCCTGAAGAACTCCGACTCACTCCTGCCGCTCGACCCGGAGGTCCGGCGCATCGCCGTGATCGGCGCGCTCGCCGCCGACAAGGATGCACCGCTGGGCAACTGGCGAGGCGAGGGCCGGCGCGACTCCGCCGTCTCGCTGCTCGAGGGCATCCGCGCCGCGGTCGGCCCGCGCACCGTGGTCGACTACGCCGAAGGCGCGGCAGTCACGATCGGCGACCGTGTCGCGTGGACGGATTCGCAGTACAACACGACCGACCGCTCCGGCTTCCGCGCCGCGGTCGCCGCTGCGCGCCGCGCGGATGTCGTGGTGCTCGCCGTCGGCGAAGACGCCTGGCAGACCGGCGAAGGGCGCAGCCAGGCCGACATCGGCCTCAAGGGCCTGCAGCAGGAACTCTTCGCCGCCGTGCGCGCCGCCAACCCGCGCACAGTTGTCGTGCTGATGAGCGGACGTCCGCTCGTGCTGGGGGCCGTCGCCGAGCAGGCGCCCGCGCTGCTCGCCACCTGGCACCTCGGCTCCCAGGCCGGCCACGCGATCGCCGATGTGCTCTTCGGCCTGCGCAACCCTTCCGCCAAACTGCCGGTGAGCTTCCCTCGCACCGTCGGCCAGTGCCCGCTCTACTACGCCCACAAGAACACCGGTCGTCCCACCGGTGGCGACGGCCGCGTCTTCTGGTCCCACTATACCGATACACCAAATTCCCCGCTCTACCCCTTCGGCTTCGGCCTGAGCTACACCACGTTCACCCTCTCCGCGCCGCGTCTGAGCGCCGCCGCGATCGGCCCGCGCGACACCTTGCGCGTCACCGCCACCCTCACCAACAAAGGCGCCCGCGCCGGCGCCGAAGTCGTGCAACTCTACGTGCGCGACGTCGTCGGCAGCCTCACGCGCCCGGTCAAGGAGCTAAAAGGCTTCGCCAAGATCGAACTCCAGCCCGGCGAAAGTCGTGAGGTCGCCTTCACCCTCACGGCCGCCGACCTCGCCTTCACGACCGCCCGAGGCACCTGGGAGGCCGAGCCGGGCGAGTTCCAAGTCTTCGTCGGCAACAGCTCCGAGGTCGACTCGTCCACAGCGTTCCAGCTCCGGCCCGAGTAGGAAGGGGCGGAGCTGGTACGAGCGGGGATAACCTTTTTGGAATCATTGCATCCTGCTTCGTTGATATGTTTCCCTTTGACGAAGCGTACCGCTTCCGCATCTTGCACCTCACCATGGCCGCCCACGTCTACACCAACGCCTCCGCCGCCGCCCTCGCCGCGCTCTTCGCGCAACGCATCGCCATCCTCGACGGCGCCATGGGCTCGATGATCCAGGGCTACGGGCTCAAGGAGGCCGACTTCCGCGGCACGCGTTTCGCCACCCACCCGCACGATCTCCAGGGCAATAACGACCTGCTCTGCCTCACGCGCCCCGACGTCGTCACCGAGATCCACTCCCGCTACTTCGCCGCCGGCGCCGACCTCGTCGAGACCAACACCTTCAACGCCACCTCGATCTCGCAGGCCGACTACAAGACCGAGCACCTCGCCGCCGAGATCAACACCGCCGCCGTCGCCTGCGCCCGCTCCGCCGCGCGCGCCGCCGAGGCCGCCACGCCGGGCCGCCGCTGTTTCGTGGCCGGCGCCGTGGGCCCGCTCAACCGCACGCTCTCGATGTCGCCCGACGTCAACCGCCCGGAATTCCGCGCCGTCGTGTGGCCGCAGGTCGTCGCTGCCTACACCGAACAGATCCGCGCCCTCCTGACTGCTGGCGTCGACGTTCTCCTCATCGAAACGATCTTCGACACCCTCAACGCCAAGGCAGCGCTCTTCGCCGCCGAGTCGCTCTTCGACGAACTCGGCATCCGGATTCCGGTGATGATCAGTGTCACCATCACCGACGCCTCCGGCCGCACGCTCTCCGGCCAGACGGTATCCGCCTTCTACCACAGCGTGCGCCACGTGCGGCCGTTCTCCGTCGGCTTCAACTGCGCGCTCGGCGCGAAGGACATGCGCCCGTACCTCGAGGAACTCGCCGCCCTCGCCGAGTGCCACGTCACGTGTTATCCGAACGCCGGCCTGCCCAACGCCTTCGGCGGCTACGACGAGCAACCCGCCGAGACCGCCGCCATCCTCCGCGACTACGCCGCCCAAGGCTGGCTCAACCTCGTCGGCGGCTGCTGCGGCACCACGCCCGACCACATCGCCGCCATCGCCGCCGCCGTGAAAGGCCTCCCGCCCCGCCGCACCCCGTCCCTCGCCCCCACCCTCCGCCTCAGCGG
>DAOOFR010000141.1:0-3909 GCA_035415285.1 Opitutaceae bacterium | reverse complement strand
CCCCTTCCTGATTCCCTGATTTCCACATTCTCCTCTCCACCTCCGTCTTCCGCTCCGGTCCTCATTCCGCAATCCGCATTCCGAAATCCGCAATCCATGTCCTCCGCCGCCCACGCCCTGCCGGTCTTCGACTCGCCCTTCGCCCTCGTCGCGCGCCGCGGCCGCCATGTCGTCGCCGAACTGCGGATGCCGGCCAAGGTCCTCAGCACCTGCTCGGTCAACGGCGGCCTGCGCACCGACGTGCGCCACCTCGTCAACCACCAGAGCTGCGAGCCGGTGAAACACCAGGAGCGTTTCGCCTACATCACCGGCCTCGGCCCCGAGGGCTACCACCGCTCCGTCTGCGACGAGCTCGCCCTCGCGCCGGCCACCACCGCCGTCATGGGCACCGCCGCCGCGATGCAGTACCTCGGCATCGCCACCCACACCTTCGCCGACCTCTCCATCACCGCCATCGTCACGGGCGGAGTGACCGGCAACGCCGGCAGCGCCGGTGACACCGCCTGCTACGACGAGGCCGACGGCAAATGGGTCCGCACCGTGCCGGCCGAGGCCGCCGCGAAGCCGCCGGGCACGCACAGCGGCACCATCAACACCCTGCTCCTCCTCTCGGCCCCCCTCAGCGACTCAGCCCTCGCCCGCGCCGCGATGACGATGACCGAGGCCAAGACCTCCGCGCTCCTCGAACTCGCCATCGGCAGCCTCTCCTCCTGGCGCCTCGCCACCGGCACCGGCACCGACCAGTACGCCATCGCCGCGCCCGCCGCCGGCCCGTCCGCACGCACCTGGACCGGCAAACACACCAAGGCCGGCGAGCTCATCGGCCGCGCCGTGCGCGACGCCACGCTCGAAGCGCTCCGC
The DNA here is from genome assembly GCA_035415285.1 of Opitutaceae bacterium. GTDB lineage: Bacteria > Verrucomicrobiota > Verrucomicrobiia > Opitutales > Opitutaceae > CAJCBL01. The sequence goes on along the minus strand of DAOOFR010000141.1, from coordinate 3,048 downwards.
TGGGGCAACGGCCTTGAACGCAGCTACACCCGCTCGATCTTCCACGCCCTCGGCCGCTTCGGGCTGAAGGAGGAAACCTTCAAGACGCAGCTCGCCCGCCATCTCGACGCCGCCCAGTGCCAGCTTCTCAAGGACAACTGGAACCCCGTCATCTACGAGCCGCAGTCTGCCGCCTCCGCCTACGCGCTCGCCGCCGTGCTCGACCGCACGCTCGCCGGCACGCTCGCGCCCGCCACCGCCCGCGAGGCGCTCATCAACCAAGCCGCGCTCCTCGCCGCCGGCCTCGCCACCCGTCCCGAGGATTTTTCGACGCTCCGCGCCGCGCTCGTCGACGCCCTACCCGTCGATCTGTCCGTCGCGCCCGAGTCGCTGCTCCCCGCCGCCGTGGAACTCGTCACCCGCGCCATCGCCCTCGGTTGGGTGAGCAAGTGGCAGAGTTGAGCCCGGCCATGAGTTTCACTGTTCGCCGTCCGCTTCCGCTTGTAGGGCCTCAGCTTGCTGAGGCCGCAACCCAGCGCCCAGACCGGACCGGCGCGAGCAAGCTCGCGCCCTACAACGGCGCAGCCCAGCCCCACGCCTGCGCGTGGGGCGGTGCTTCAGCCCGCCCCGGCCGACACTGCACTCGCCCCCACCCCGCCTCTCCGCTGGAGGGCGCCGCTCCGTCGGCGCCGTATGGACTTCGCGGCGGCGGCGACGGAGCGCCGCCCTCCACCGGAACCACCACGAGCCGCACCTGAGATGCCTACCCTCGCCGCCACTCTCGCCGACGTGCTGCACGCCTCCGTCGGATTCCTCGAACCGCGTTTCTTCCTCTGGGCTGCGCTCGGTCTCGCGCTGGATGCGTTGATCGGCGACCCGATCTTCGCCGCGCACCCGATCCGCCTCCTCGGCCGGCTGCTCGCGTTCTACGAGCGCGTGCTCTTCCGCCTCGGCGCCAACGGCTACGCCGGAGGAATCGCACTGCTGTTCCTGCTCGCCGGCACCGTGCTGCCGCTGGTTTTCGCCTTTCTCGCCGGCGCGCACGCGCTCCATCCCTATGCGTTCGATGCCGCGGCCGGCCTCGTCTGCTGGGCCTGCCTCGCGTTGCGCGACCTCATCGCCCACGGCGAACGCATCGCCCGCGCCGTCGCCCGCGGCGACCTCACCGCCGCGCGTCACCATGTTTCCATGCTGGTTGGCCGCGACATCGACAAGATGGACCTCCCCGCCTGCGGTCGCGGCGCGGTCGAGAGCATGGCCGAGAACCTCGTCGACGGCGTGCTCTCGCCGCTCGCCTTCCTGCTGCTCTTCGGCCCACTTGCCGCCGTGCTCTACAAGATCGTGAGCACCATGGATAGCATGGTCGGCTACAAGTCCGACCGCTACCTGCGCTTCGGCTGGTGCGGCGCGCGCACCGACGATGTCGCCAACTTTCTCCCCGCGCGCTGGAGCTGGCTTCTGCTCTCCGGCCTCGCGGCGTTGCTGCCTGGTTACGACGGCCGCTCCGCGTTCCGCTGGGGCCTCGCCCAACACGCACTCGTGCCCGGCCCGAACAGCGGCTGGCCCGAATGCACCATCGCCGGTGCGCTGCGCCGGCGCCTCATCGGCCCGCTCTTCAAGAACGGCGTGCAAGTCTGCGACCTCTGGCTCGGCGAGCCCACCGACGCCCCCGGCGCCGACGCCCGCGACATCCGCCGCACCTCCGTGTTGCTCATTCTCTCCACCCTCGCGACCTTCGCCGCCCTCGGCGCGCTCGCCTACCCTCTCGCCTGATCCGCGCGGTCCGCTCCGCGTCCACTTCGTCCACCAAGTCCACCTCGTCCATTTTCCGAAATGACCCGCAGCGCCTCCAGTTTCCTCGTCGTCGGCGAACGCACCAACATCACCGGCTCCCCGAAGTTCGCCAAGGCCATCAAGGCCGGCGATTGGGACGCCGCCCTGTCCATCGCCCGCCAGCAGGTCGAGGCCGGAGCCACCGTGATCGACATCAACGTCGACGAGGCCCTCGTCGACGGCGAGGCGACGATGGTGAAGTACCTCAACCTCATCGCCGCCGAGCCCGAGATCTCGCGCGTGCCGATCATGCTCGATTCCTCGAAGTGGACCGTGCTCGAGGCCGGTCTGCAGTGCCTGCAAGGCAAGGGCATCGTGAACTCCATCTCGCTCAAGGAGGGCGAGGAGGAATTTCTCCGCCGCGCCCGCCTGCTGCGCCGCTACGGCGCCGCCGCGGTCGTGATGGCGTTCGACGAGCAGGGACAGGCCGCCACCTGCAACGACAAGGTCCGCATCTGCACGCGCGCGTACCACCTTCTCGTCGACAATGTCGGCTTCCCGCCCGAGGACATCATCTTCGACCCCAACGTCCTCACCGTCGCCACCGGCATCGACGAGCACAACAACTACGCCGTCGATTTCATCGAGGCGGTGCGGATCATCAAGCGCACCCTCCCGCACGCGAAGACCTCCGGCGGCGTCTCCAACGTCTCGTTCTCCTTCCGCGGCAACAACCCCGTGCGCGAGGCGATGCACGCCGCCTTCCTCTACCACGCCATCGCCGCCGGCCTCGACATGGCCATCGTCAACGCCGGCATGCTCGGCGTCTACGAGGAGATCGAGCCCAACCTCCTCACCCACATCGAGGACGTCCTCCTCAACCGCCGCCCCGACGCCACCGAACGCCTCGTCGCCCTCGCCGAGGAAATCAAAGCGGCCTCCGCCGCCTCCGGCCAATCCGCAATCCGTGATCCGCAATCCGCAATTCCCGACGCCTGGCGCTCGCTCCCCGTCGAACAACGCCTCTCGCACGCACTCGTCAAAGGCATCGACGCCTTCGTCGAGGCCGACACCGAGGAAGCCCGCGCCAACTCAGCCAAGTACCCGCGCCCGCTCCACATCATCGAGGGGCCGCTCATGGACGGCATGCGCGTCGTCGGCGATCTCTTCGGCGCCGGGAAGATGTTTCTCCCGCAGGTCGTGAAATCCGCCCGCGTGATGAAGAAGGCCGTCGCCGTGCTCACTCCGTACATGGAGGCCGAGAAGGAGGCCGCGCGCCGCGCGGCCGCTTCCGCT
>DAOOFR010000140.1:0-9268 GCA_035415285.1 Opitutaceae bacterium | reverse complement strand
TTCCGGCGACGAAGAGCCACCATCGTGTCCGTGGCGATCGCCAGGACCGTCTCGTCGTCCAGCGCGACCAGTCGCGCCACATTGACCCCGGGGAGGACCAGTTTCGGCTCGCCCGACGAGGTCATCTCGTGAACCCCGGCCCCGTCTCCGATCAGGAGCGAGTCGCCCATCGAGACAATCCCCCAGACCAGATACCCCGGCTGCCCGGCCAACCGCCTGAACCCGCCCCCGGTCTCCGAGCGATCCGCATACTCCTCGAACACCCACCCGCCGGAAGCTACGAGCGTGCGGTCCCGCCACCGCACCACCTGCGGCCAACTGACCGACAGGCCCTGTTCGATCCCGAAGGAGGAAAAGGGCTGCCGGTGGAGAATCTTGAGCACCCCACGTTTGTTGACGGCCCAGAGCACGCCGGGCTCGTGGCTGCTCAGCGCCGTCACTCCTTTGAAATCCGAACCGTCCAGCACGCGGCGCACCTCGCCGCGGTGATCGAGCAGCAGTACTCCGTGCCCGACATACGACAGCGCAAACCCGCCCTCGGCCAGCGCGACCATCGCGCCAACCGGGCCAGGGAAACGGCCTGCCTCCGCGTGGCGGACCAGCTCGAGCCGCCCGTCCCGCAGGACCAGGCGATCCCCGTTGGCCAGAACTAGCAACAGGCGGGACACCCCATCCCCCGCCGAGCCGATCACCGGGGGCAGCGAGTCCCGCCCGAGGGATGCAGGCGTGAGGGCCCCTGTCGCGACATCCAGGAAAAACTGTTCCGCCCCGAAGGTGGACACGACGAACTTCCCCGCGAACGGGAACAGCCAGGAAACGCCGCCGAGCGGGAAGTAGCGATGGGTGCCGCTGGCCCGGTCGAGATGCACCACCCCATCCTGTCCCCAGAAAAAAACGCCATCGCCGGTGCAGTAGATCTCGCGAAACTCGCAGGACTGAACCCACGCCGGCGCCTCGGGGGGCACGAGCGGGACGGGCGACAACTCCCCGGTCGCGCTCTTCCGGATGACGCCCCAGGAGCCGAAGGTGCTGAAGAAGATCTCCCCGTCCGGGCTGCACACGACCCGGTTGAAACTCAGGGCGGTCCCGTCGCCCCGCCAGGCGGTCTGCCAGCTGGTGTCGTTGAGCAGAAACAGTTCGTCCTGCTGCGCCACCGCGACCCGGCCGTACGAATCGTGCAGAAGCTGCAAGTTGCGCGCGGTGCCCCCAATCTCCTCGAGTTGATAGAGCCTGGTCGCCGGCACGCCCGCCACCTCCGCCCGCAGGCCCGCCGCCCACAAACCCAGCGGCACCAGCCAGCCCCGGACCGCGAGCCACCGCAACGCGCGCCGCCTGCGAGGGCGTGCGTCGCCAGACTGTCGGGATGGGGTGCTGCAGCCGGACCAAACCATGTGGGGGCTGCTAAGTTGCGGGAGCCCATTGCCGGGGTAAAGAGTCATCACCGGGCAACGGTATACGACTTTCGTCGTAGCTCGATCCACCGGGCCAACGCGGCCCGCGTGCGGCATCGCACAGAGTGTTCGCTTCAGGCCGCAGGATCGCCCGCCCCAGCCCGCGCCCGGCCTCGGCCCGGTGACGCCCGACCGGCACCCCGTGTGTGGCGAGGTCCCCTCACCTTTCCCCCGCGGAAAACACCGCGGCGAACGGCCCGGACGCCGCGTCTCCGTTTTTTTAAAACCACCGATCCGCCCACCCCCGCCCGCCCGGCACCGGTCGCCCCCGCGAGGGAACCCGCCCACGGGAAGCCCGCGGTCGGCTGCGCTGCCGCGGGCTCGAAAAGGAGCAGGTCGTCGGTGTCCGCGTTCGGCCTACTTCACACCGGCGGCCTTCACGGCCTCGACGAACTGCGCGGCGCGCGCGGTGATGGCGGCCCAGTTCTTCTCCTTGAGCATCTTCTGGTCGACCAGCGCCGAACCGGCCGCCGCGGCGATCGCGCCGGCCTTGAGGAAGGCGCCGATGGTCTCGGGCGTCACGCCGCCGGTCGGGATGATCTCGACCTGCGGGAACGGCGCTTTGACCGATTTGATGTAGTTCGGGCCGAAGAACTCGGCCGGGAAGATCTTCACCACGTCCGCGCCCGCCTCCCAGGCGGCGATGATCTCCGTGGGCGTGAGCGCCCCGGCGCACACCGGCACCGAATAGCGGTGACAGCACTCGATCACCTCGGGCCGCAGCGCCGGCGTGACGATGAACTTCGCCCCGGCGAGGATGCCGGCGCGGGCCGTCTCGCTGTCGAGCACGGTACCCAGTCCGAAAAGAAACTCGGGCATCTCGGCGCTGGCGCGTTCGAGCATCTTGAGCGCCCCCGGCGTCGTCATCGTCAGCTCGATGGAGGTGAGGCCGCCGGCGGCAAGCGCCTTGGCGCAGTCGAGCAGGCCATCGGCGCTATCGGTGCGGATGATGGCGATGACCTTCTCGGTCTTCAGTTTGGCGAGTACGGCTTCTTTTTTCATGGAGGAGGTCCGGAGGCTGGCGGCACGGCCGCTCCGGGACAACCGCCGAGACGGTCGACGGAGACCGGACAGTGCGAAGCACCGGAGGTTTTCGCTCTCGGATTCGCGCGTACCGCCCGAGCGCGGCATATCAGGGCGCAGGTGCCCTGTCCCGTGGCACGGGTCTCCAGACCCGTGTTCCATGGCCCACTGCGCTCTGCCTCTCCGCCCTGCCTGCGCCGTTCTGGCGAACGGCACCGCCGCAGCCGCCCGCTCACTTGCCGGCCCGCGGGCTCTCGACCGGCCCGAGGTAGCTCGGCCGCACGCCGGGGCGCCTCGCCGTGCCGGTGTCGATGACGATGCGCTCGAGCACCACGCCGGGCGTGACCGCCCAGACCTTCAGCGTGTGCCGGCCGGGCTTCCCGATCTGGTGGGTCGAGCGCACACGCCGCACCCCCTCGCCCACCGCGGTCCCCCACGGCTCCCACTGGTTCGGATCCGTGCCGATGGCGATGATCTGCGGCGGCGCGTCGTCGAACGAAACCGCAAAGCGTAGCGGCCGCTCCGGCTGGTAGTCGAGCGACGGCGCGACATGGAACTCCACCGTGGCGGCGCCCGCCGAGAAGAAGTGGATGTCGTACTCAAGTCGCGGCGACTCCCCGCCGGGGGTGCGCTCCGCCGCGAGCACCGGGAAGGTGGTGACACCGCCGAGCGTGCGGCCGAAGTCGGCCAGCGTGCGCCACTCCGTCAGCTTGTCGCCGATGGCGCGGGAGAAATGCGGGGCCTCGATGGCGACATGGTGGTCGATCTCGACGAAGCCGTCGAACGAGCCCGGGCGCAGCTCGGCGGGGTTCACCACCGGCACCGTGACGGTGAACGTCGCACCGGCGGAGGTCGCCAGCGTCACCTTCGCGTCGGGAGCGCCCACGGGCACGGCGGCCCAGTCGGCGCCGATCTCGATCCGCGTGGTCGCCTTCACCTCGCCGCTGGCCGGCGTGATCCTCAGCCAGGGCTGGTCGGCAGTGGCGGTGAAGGTGTACGCGGTGTCGCCGCGGTTGAAGAGCTCCACCCAGCGCGTGGCCTGCGAATAGACATCGAGCGCAGGCACCTTCGGCGCGGGCGCACCCCAGACCGGCAGGCCCTCGGGGCGCCCCTCGAGGGCGAGCGCCGGCACCGGGCCCGCGTTCGGTCGCAGCACGGAGACGGCGGGCATGACCTCGGCGGGCGGCTGCTGCCAGAAGGTGTAGCCGAACTTCGCCTGGTCCATCTGGTGGTTCCACTTGCCGCCGTTGAGCGTGTGGTAGCGCCGCACGAGGTCGGCATCCACGTCGAAGAGCCGGCGCACGCGCGCGGCCTCGGCGTTGGTGTCGGTCCGCCCCTGCACGGCGTAGAGGTGGTTGCGCCCGGCGGCGACGTACAGCTCGTTGAGGTTGGCGCAGGCCGCGATGGGGTAAAGCACGAGCTGGTAGAACGCGTCGCGCGCGGCGGCGGGCAACGCCGACTCCACTTTCTCGGCACGGGTGCGGAGGTCGGCCCACTCCGCGAGCACCCGCTCGGCCTCGCGGTAGTTCACGAGGCTGAAGGTGTCGGGCGCGATCATCTCGGGCTTCCGGCGGCCGTTGAGCTTGGTGTAGCCGTTGACGAGCGCGGCGATCTCGGCCGCGTGCTCCGGGCCGAACTCGCGCGCCGCCCACAACGTGGAGAACTCGCCGATGCGCTCGTACGGCCACGCGGCCGGGTCCCAGGCCAGCGCGAGGAAATACTCGATGGGGAACTCCATCGGCTTGAGGTCGCCGACGTTGACGATCCAGATGCGCGTGGCCTCGTGCTGCCAGGCGAGGTTCAGCTGCTCCCAGATCTTGGTGAGCGGCACGGTGTTGAGCCACTTGTAGTTCCGCGGCCCGCCGACGTAGTCGAAATGGTAGTAGATGCCCGCGCCGCCGGCGCGCTGGCGTTCGGCCGCGGTGGGCAGGCGGCGGAGGTTGCCCCAGTTGTCGTCGCACCAGAGCAGCGTGACGTCGTCGGGCACGCGCATGCCGCGCTCGTAGTAGTCCTGCACCTCCTTGTAGAGCGCCCAGACCTGGGGGATCCGGGTGACGTCGGGATTCGCCTCCGCGGCGAGCAGCGCGCGCTGGTCGGCGACGATCCGTTCGAGCAGCGCCACGTTGGCCTCCTCGGACATGGGCTCGTCGCCGTCGCCGCGCATGGCGAGCGTGGTGATCAGCTCGTACTGCTTGGCGCGGCGGGCCCCGACCCGCCAGAACTCCCGGAGGGCCTCGGCGTTCTTCGCGTAATCCCAGTGGCCCTTGCCGTAGCGCGCCCATTCCTGTTGCGCGCGGTTCATGGGCTCGTGGTGGGAGGTGCTCATGACGATGCCGTATTCATCGGCCAGACGCGGGCTCTCGGGATCGTCGTCGTTGAAGGCGTTGTTCCACATCGCCGGCCAGAGGAAGTTGCCGCGCAGTCGCAGGATCAGCTCGAAGACGTGCACGTACATCTTGCTGTTGATGCCGCCGAACTTCTCCTGCGCCCAACCGGAGAGCGCCGGCGCCTCGTCGTTGAGGAAGATGCCGCGGTATTTCACCGTCGGGCCATCGTCGACCAGTCGCACCGGACGCACGTGGACGGTGTCGCGGTGCACGGTCGGCACGTCGGCCCACCAGTACCAGGGCGACACGCCGATCTGCTCCGACAGCTCGTAGACGCCGTAGATCGTGCCGCGCTTGTCGCTGCCGGCGATGACCAACGCGCGCTCGACCCCCGGCAGCGGCCGCTCGACCGTCTGGAGCAGGAACGCCTCCCAGCGTCCCGCGATCCCGGAGACGTCGATCTTGCCGGCCTTGGCCAGCCCGTCGATGAGCGGACTGCGCCCGACCGTGCCCACGATCACGGCAAACTGGGCCGTCGTGCCGTCGGCCGATCGCACCACCGGCTTCAGGCCGGAGACCCGCTCGACATCGGCCTGCAGATCGCCCACCGCCCGCCGCACCCCCGGCCAATCGGCCGGGTCGACGAGCAGCGGCGCAGCCGCGCCGCCGGCCACGAGCGCAGCGGATTGCGCGTCCGGGGCAAAAGTGACGAAGCGCTCCTGCCCGAGCGCGAAGCCAAGCAACGGGAGGGCGGCGAACGCCAGGGCGCAGAACGCACGGAACGAGGTTCGGCGGAGCGAAACGGGGGGATTGTTCATCTCGGGAAGACGCTGGGGATAGTGTCGGAGTCGGGGTTGGGCCCGGGCGGAAACCCACCGCGCCCGGAGCCGGGCACGGTGGATCGTGCCAAGCAATCGCGCCACCCCCGGGAGGCAAGGCCGAGCGCAAAGAGTTCGGTCATCGTTCAATGGGCGCACCCGCCCTCGCCGCACAGCGCCGCGACCGCGCGGCGAGGCCGCCCGCTCGGCGCCGCGCTCCTTGCCGGCGCGGGGCCCGGCAGCACGGGCCCGAAATCTTCGGTTCCGCCCTTTCCGCTGCTTGCCCAACCTTGCCCCGCCGGTAAACGTTGACCCATGAGTTTGCGCCGCATCGCCGCCACCCTGGGCCTCTCGCCCTCCGCCGTCTCGCTGGCCCTCCGCAACAGTCCCAAGATTCCTGCCACAACCCGCGAACGGGTCGCCCGCGAAGCCGAGCGCATCGGCTACCGGCCCAACGCCAAGCTCAAGGAACTGATGAGCCACCTGCGCCACAGCGGCGACCGCACCCAGGAGGCCTGCCTGGGGGTGATCTCGTTCTACGACTCCCCCCGGCCGTGGGAGCAATCCCTGCACCTCACCCGCGTCTTCGAAAGCATGCAGCGGCGGGCCAACCAGCTCGGCTACCGGCTCGAGCCGCTGTGGTTGAAGGCCCCGGGGATGACCCTTCCCCGCTTCCTGAAGATCCTGGATACGCGGGGCATCCAGGGGATGCTCTGCTTCGGCAGCCCGGTCCTGGACGAAAGCTTCCCGCCCGAACTCGACCATTTCGCCATCGTCACACAGGGGCTGAGCATCGCCACGCCCCTGCATCGCGTGACCAGCCACTTCTACAACGATCTCGCCCACGCGCTCACCGCCACGCACGCCCGCGGCTACCGGCGGCCGGGAATCGTGCTCGGCTACTACGAGGAGCAACGCAGCGCCCACGCCTACACCAGCGCCTACCTGGGCTGGTGCGAACACACCTACGGCAACCCGGCCCCGGTCCCCGTGCTCCGGACCAACCGGGTCGAGGAGAAGCCGCTCATGGACTGGCTCCGCAAGCACAAGCCCGACGTCGTCATCTTCGTCCATCTCTACAACGTGCTGGGCGAGCTGCAGCAGGTCCTCGAACGCAACGGCATCCGCGCGCCGGAGGATCTCGGCGTGGTCGCCATCAGCCAGATTCTCGAGGGCACGCCGTTCACCGGCATGCAGCAGAACCAGCAGGTGATGGGCACCTGGGCGGTCGAGCTGCTGGTCTCCCGTCTCCACAACCAGGACTTCGGCCTCCCGGTCTATCCACGTATCGAGATGGTCGAGAGCCGCTGGATCGAGGGCCGCACCCTGCGGCCCGCGCCCGGCGCGAAGGCGTGAGCGCGCGAGTGGCGGGCCTCCGCGAAGAGGCCCCGCCGCCGCCCGCCCCCGTGGGGCCGGCTTCGCCTACGGCTCGATCCGCGCGTGCGGACCGGCGACCGCCCCGGTGAAGTGCATGCCGTCGCCGGCGGCTTTCGCGGTGATCGGTTTCAGATCGGCCCCCACCGCGAGCGGCTGCCATTCGCCGCCGTCCGTACGATAGGCGAACGTGCCGCAGAGGTCGTCGGCCACGAGCCGCAACTCGAGGGACTCCGCCGCCGGGAGCGACTTGCTGACGACCACCGCCGGCTTCCCGCCGTCGGCGAGCTCGAGGAAGAGCACGAGGCCCTCGGCCGCGCGGCGCACCGCGAAATAGTAGAAGTGCTGCTCGCTCTGCACGAGGGCGAGACCGGCGGACACGTCGCCCGCCTGCGCCGGCACGAGCGAGAGCGATGTCTCGAACTTCGCATGCTGCACGCGCCGCCCGAAGAAGGCGGGATTGCCGAGGCCGTCGAGCGTCTCGGCGCGCGGCGTGAGGCTGAGCGCACCCTTCGGTTCGGTGAGGCTCCACCAGGTCTCCTTCGGGGTGCGCAACATCAGCCAGAGCGGGGCGAGCTGCGCGGCGCCGGAATCGAACTCGTCGCGCCAGGTGAAGTTGCCGGAGAGCGGCACGGGCGCCGGGCTGGCCGCGGCGACCTTCGGCGCGGCCAGCGTGTACGGCACGCGTTCGCCCGGGGGCAGGATGAGCGGCCAACCGTCGTCGGTCCACTTCATGGGCAGCAGGAACGTCTCGCGGCCGGTGGTCTGGTAGCCGTCCTTGATCGGCCGGCACGCGAGGAACACCGCCCACCACTGGCCGTCCGGCCCTTCGATCAGGTTGGCGTGGCCGGTGGCGGTCACGGCCTGGGGCGCCGTGCCGTCGAGATCGCGCTGGGTGAGGATCGGGTTCTTCTCCCACGGCAGGAAGGGCCCGGTGGGCGACTTGCTGCGCAGGATGACCTGCGAGTGGTTGATGCTCGTGCCGCCCTCGGCGCAACAGATGTAGTACCAGCCGTCCTTCTTGAAGAGGTGCGGGCCCTCGATCCACACCGGCTGCTTGCTCAGGTCGACGCCGCCGTTGACGACGATCGAGCGCGGGCCGACGAGCTGCCGCTTCGCGACGTCGAACTCCTGGATCCAGATCGCGCGATGGCCCTCATAGAGCGGTTTGTTGTCGGGCGGATTGCCGTTGTTGAGCATCCAGGCGCGACCGTCGTCGTCGAAGAACAGCGACGGATCGATGCCGTCGAAATCGAGCCACTGCGGATCGGACCACGGACCGGCGGGATCGGTGGCGGTCACGAGGAAATTGCCGCGGCCGTCCACATGGGTGCAGACGACGTAGAAGACCCCGTTGTGGTGTTTGATCGTGGGGGCGAAGAGGCTGCGGGTGATGCGCTTGCCGGAGAAATCCATCTGCGACGGCCGGTCGATCACGTTGCCGATCTGCGTCCAGTTCACGAGGTCGCGGCTGTGGAAGACCGGGATGCCGGGGAAATACGAGAACGTGGAGTTGATGAGGTAGTAGTCCTCCCCCACCCGGCAGATCGCCGGATCGGGATAGAAGCCGGTGAGGATCGGGTTGCGGTAGTGCCCGGCCGGCAGCGGCGCGGCGAAGAGGTCGTCGCGCCCCGTGTATTCGAACCAGTCGAAACGGACGGGGGCGGAGAACGCGGCCGTGGTGGTGGCGGCGGCGAGAAGCATGGCGGCAAGCGAAGGTTTCATCGTTGGGACAGGGCGCACAGGTCTTCGTTGAGGGGGAACCGCGCCACGGCAGTCGAAAAGGTTTCCCGCCGCAAGCCGCCAGCCTCGATTCCCGTCCCCGCCCCGATGAAAAGGCACGTGACAGTCACGTGCGCGCGAAACCGCAAAGCCACCCCGGAACGAGGGCGCCGAGCCGAGTAGCTCCGGATACGACCCGCTAACCCAGCCGGTATGATCAACGCCCCTTCTCCTTCGAAACGCCACGGTCGAGACATGCGCGCACCTCTGCTGTGGCCTCCTCCGGAATCAATCGCAATTAACCGTCATCGACATCGTCCTCCGGCCCGCTGGCCTACGACGAGGCCGACGCCACCGGCGTGGCGCTCTGCCACGCGTTCACGTGGCGCGGGTAGCCACGGCGCGGTTCGGGATCGGTCCGGAGTGTCGGTTCACCCGATCTTCAGCCAGCACGGTAAACGGCACGACCTGCCCCCCGATCCCGGATCAAACCGTTAGCCGAAGGGCGAGCGGCGCAGACCGCGCAGGGCGGTGAGGCCGCCCCAGTCGGCGA
>DAOOFR010000139.1:0-9286 GCA_035415285.1 Opitutaceae bacterium | reverse complement strand
GGGGATTTCTCCGGCGCGGCGGAGCGCGGATTGGCGGCCCTGGAGCGGGCACCTGACGACATCGATCTGCAGATCGACACGGGGCGTGCGCTCGCCCGGTGTGGGCGATGGCACGAAGCTCGCCCTTGGCTCGCGCGAGTGGTGCAAAAGGGTCGGGCGGGCGATTGGCGGACCGGGTGGGCTTTGCTTGAGCTGGCCCGGATCGAGTTTGCCGAAGGGGAGATGGACGCGGGGCGTGCGCATGCCCGCTTGGCGGTGAGACAGGCCGCGACGCCCACCATCGTGAGGGAGGGAGGGAAGTTTCTCCTGCTGATCGGCGACGGCCCGGCCTATCGTGGGTGGACGACGCACGAGACTCGGCATCTGCGGGTCCATTTGGCGCCGGGAATGGAGGGGCTCGATCCTGCGAGTTTTGCCGAGCGGAGGGACTCGGTGTTGGAGGCGAACCAGGCCTTCTTCGCTGCGAAGTTGCCCAAGAAGATCGATCTCTACGTGTGGCCCGATGAGGCGACGGCTCGCCGCGCCGGACTTGCGCAGGTTGGGTTTGCGGTGCCGTGGTGTTCGGTGATTCACGCGCTACGGGCACAGACTCCGGGCCATGAGATCGTGCACGTTCTGCATCACCATGCGTTTCATCCGAGAACCCCGGCCGGGTTGGTGGGCGAGGGCGTGGCGGTTCTTTTCGATGGGCAGCCGCAGGCGGATCGTCTCCGGATCGCGCGGGAGGCGGTGCAGCGGGCCGGGGTGCGCACGCTTTCGGTGGCCGGTTTGTGGCGCGAATGGCCCGGGGCAGAGCCAACCTGGGCCTACCCGGTGGCTGGCGCGCTGGTCGAGATGCTGCGGCGGAGGGGGGGAGATGCGCCCCTGAAGTCTCTGCTCACCGACGGCGAGTTTGCCGATGCCGAAAGGCTTTACGGGGACAACCTTGCCGCGTGGCTCGAGGAGTTCGAGCGCGCCTTGCTGGCCCCGTGAACGGTGCGGCACCCGGCGCGCCGCACTTCACGGTTGCGCGAGCCGCGGCAGGCGCATGTTCTCGACGCTTCGCCATGATCGCACCCGAAACCTTTTCCCACATCGACAACATCACCAAGCGCGCCGGCCATCTGTGGAGGTTTCTTTAACTGCGAACAAAAGCAGCGTGAGATCGAGGCCCTCGAGGGCCAGATGGGCGCCCCCTCGTTCTGGGACAACCAGGAGCGCGCCCAGACCCACATCGCCAAGCTCAACGGCCTGAAGCGCGCCGTCCTTCCCGTCGTCGCCTTCCAGAAGAAGGTCGACGACCTCGGCGTGATGCTCGAGCTGGTTGAGGCCGCCTCGCCGGAAGAGAAGGAGATGTACGAGCACGAACTCGAGACGAGCGTGGTCGCGATGGGCACCGAGCTCGACGAGCTCGAGATCGCCTCCTTCCTCACCGGCCAGTTCGACCGCAACAACGCCATCTTCTCCATCCAGTCCGGCGCCGGCGGCACCGAGTCCAACGACTGGGCCGACATCCTCTTCCGCATGTACAACCGCTGGGCCGAGCGTCGCGGCTTCACCGTGGAGCTGCAGGACGTGCAGGCCGGCGACCAGGCCGGCATCACCAAGGCCACCATGCTCATCAAGGGCGAGAACGCCTACGGCTACGCCAAGGCCGAACGCGGCGTCCACCGCCTCGTGCGGATCAGCCCCTTCGACGCCAACAAACGCCGCCACACCTCGTTCTGCGCCGTCGACGTGATCGCCGAGATCAACGAGGAGATCAATATCGACATCCCGGACACCGACATCCGTGTCGACGTCTACCGCTCCTCCGGCAAGGGCGGCCAGGGCGTCAACACCACCGACTCCGCCGTGCGCATCACGCACTTGCCGACCGGGCTGGTCGTCGTCTGCCAGAACGAACGTTCGCAGATCAAGAACAAGGCCAGTGCGATGAGCGTGCTCAAGGCCCGCCTCTACGAGCGGAAACTCGACGAGCAGCGCAGCGAGATGGAGCGCTTCTACGGCGAGAAGGGCGAGATCGGCTGGGGCAGCCAGATCCGCAGCTACGTCCTTCAGCCGTATCAGATGGTCAAGGACTTGCGCACCGGTGTGGAGACCAGCAACGTCGACGCCGTGCTCGACGGCGACCTCGACCGCTTCATCAACGGCTGGCTGCGCGCCGGCAGCCCCCGCCACCGCAACAAGGACATCAAGATGGAGGACTGAGGAAGTGCGGAATGCGGATTTCGGATTGCGGAGTGAGCCGACCGAAACACCCGAGCCCGGGAGAAACGCTTTGCTCTCCGAATTCTAGATTCCGCAATCCGCATTCCGAAATCCGCAATCCCCCGATGCTCCCCCACGCCGCCATCCGCTCCGCGCTCGACGCGCAGCCGCTCTTCGAAGCCAAGACGTGGCGGCTCTCGCCCTCGGCCTGGCGGCTGGCGCCCGCGCAGGCCGCCGAGCTGGAGCTGATCGGGCAGGCCTGCCTCGAGTTCCACCAGGCGCTCGAGAACCTCTACCTGCGCGCCCATGCCGGGCGGAACCTCCTGCGCAACAAACCGCTCCACGCGCCCTGGATCGCCGAATACCTCGACCGCGGCAAGCCGCCCGGCCTGCTCGCCCATGCGCGCGACGCCCGCCAGCGCGGCGCGCTCCCGCCGATCCTGCGTCCCGATCTTCTCCTGACGGAGGAGGGTTGGGCCCTCACCGAGCTCGACTCCGTGCCCGGCGGCATCGGCCTGACCGCCTTCCTCAACCGCCTTTACGCTCCGGCCGGCGGCGTGCTCGGCGAGGGCGACGCGATGATCGAGGGCTTCTACGCCGCGCTCGCCGCCCTCGCGCCGGGCAAGGACCTCCCCTCCATCGCCCTCGTCGTCAGCGAGGAGGCCGCGACCTACCGGCCCGAGATGGACTGGCTCGCGGCCCAGTTGCAGCTGCGCGGCCGCCGTGTCGTCTGCCTGCGGCCCGAGCAGGTGTTCCCGCTGGGCGGTGCGGTGTATTTCGACGCCGACGGCACGCCCGAACGGATCGACGTCGTCTACCGTTTCTTCGAGCTGTTCGACCTGGCCAACGTCGCCTGCGCCCAGCACCTGCTCGAGGCATGGGCGGGCGGCGAGGTGGCGATCGCCCCGCCGCTGCGGCCGTTCCAGGAGGAGAAGCTCGCGCTGGCGCTCTTCCACCACCACCTGCTCCAGGATTACTGGACGGAGAACCTCTCCCGCACGGCGCTGCGCACGTTGCGCGGGCTGATCCCGGAGTCGTGGGCGATCGATCCCGCGCCGCTGCCCCCCAGCGCCGTGCTCGACGGGCCGCACGTCGGCGGCCGGCCGATCTCCGACTGGCGGCAGCTTGCCGCCGCGTCGCAGAAGGAGCGCGACCTCATCATCAAGATCTCCGGCTACGACGAGAGCGCCTGGGGCGCGCGCAGCGTCACCCTCGGCAGCGACTGCTCGCGCGAGGAATGGCAGGCCGCGCTCGACGCCGCGCTCGCCCGCGCGTCCACGCACCTCCACCTGCTCCAGCGTTACCGCAAGCCGCGGCGCGAGAAGCATCCGCTCTTCGACGCCCACGGGCACGCCCACGAACACGAGGGGCGCCTCCGGCTCTGCCCCTACTACTTCGTCGTCGCCGGCCAGGTCCGGCTCGGCGGCGCGCTCGCCACCTTCTGCCCGCCCGACAAGAAGATCATCCACGGCATGCAGGACGCGGCCCTGCTGCCCTGCCGCGTGGTGGCGCCGGCGCCCGGCGTCGCCTCCCCGCCATGACGTCCCGGCTGCCCGCCCTCGCGCTTCCGCTCGCGTTGGCCGTCGCGGCGCTCCAGCCCGGCTGCACGACCACCGCGCCCCGCCCCCCGCCGGCCGTCGCCGCCGCCGCGACCGTGTTCCAGTCGGCGCTGACGAACGTGCGCACCGAGGGCCGCGAGGAGGTCGACGACATCCTCGGCGTCTACGCCAACCTGCCCGCCGACCAGGCCCCCGGGGTGGCCGCGCTGCGGCGCGACATCGCCGAGGCCTTCGCCCGGCTCAAGCGCGAGGGCCGCGAGCGGCTCGACGGCGACGAGGTCGACCGGCTGACGGTGCGGAATCCGAATTATTGGCACGCCTGGTTCGAGTTCGACCCGCGCGACTCCAGCCTGCTCATGCTCCACGCCAGCCTGCTGATGGAGGCGGGCGAGGTCTTCCGCGCCTCGATGGTGCTCACCGTCGGCGCCCAGGCGCTGCCGCTCAATGTGCAGGAGCGCGTCTTCTGGTTCACGCAGCAGGCCCGCACCCACTGGACCGCCTTCCGCCGCCTCGACGAGCTGCGCGAGCGCGAGAAGGAGTGGGGCGAGGTGCGCCGCGCCCGCGAGGCGGGGCTGGCGCGGATCGTGCGCGACTGGCCGGCCGACGGGTTCGCGCTCGAGGTGCTCTTGCAGAGCCGCGCCGGGTTCGCGCCCGGTTCGGTCTCCCCCGAGGACAACGCCCCGGTCGTGCTTGCCCCGGCGGTGCGCGCCCGTGTCGCCAAGCTTCTGGCACAGCTGCGCCGGATCAACCCGGTCGCCGCCGCCCGCTACGCCGAGGACCACGGGGCGGCCGCCGAGTTCGGCCGGCT
This sequence comes from Opitutaceae bacterium, assembly GCA_035415285.1. Lineage (GTDB taxonomy): Bacteria > Verrucomicrobiota > Verrucomicrobiia > Opitutales > Opitutaceae > CAJCBL01. Next base: position 4,729 of record DAOOFR010000139.1, on the reverse strand, counting down.
CTGGACGCGGTTGGTCGACGAGGCCCGTGCGATCGAGCAGCGCGAGCTGGTGCAGTTCGCCGCCCGGGCCCGCGAGCTGGGGCTCGGCGAGCTGGCGATGATCGCGGGCCGGGCGGTGGCCGCGCAGCGCGGCTTCATCGCGCCGGCCGACCTGGAGTTTGTGCGCAGCTGCCTGCCGCTGGTGCTGCCTCCGGTGGAGGCCGACCGCCTGCTCGCCCGGATCGAGGGCGGCCGTATCCCGTCGTTCCGGCTCACCCGCCCGCCGGAGCAGCCCGACGAGGTGCTCGACGGGATGGACCCGGCGATCCACCCGTTGCTGGCCGACCACGCGGTGCGGGAATACGCCCGCGAGTCGCTCTGGATCCAGACGGTGGGGGACAACGACGAGCTGCGGGCCCAGCATCTGCGCCTGCGCGCGATCGGCAGCAGCCACGCCGGCCGTTTCGCCGCCGCGCTCGCCGATCTCGACGAGGCGCTCAAGCTCCGCCCCCGGGTTCTGGCGTGGCAGATCGACCGCGCCGTCTTCCTTTCGCGCCTCGGGCGCACCGCCGAGGCGGACGCGCTCTTCGCGCGCCTCTGGGAAGCGCGTCCGGCCGACGACTACCTGCGCAATGCGCTGGCCGTGCACCAGTTCGCCGAGGGCCGGTTTGCCGAGGCCGAGGCGCTCTTCCGCGCCGTGAAGCCCGACAACGGCAACTTCGCCTACGAGGTGATCTTCGGCTATCTCGCCGGGCTGCGGCGCGGTGCCCCGGATCGCGGCTGGCTCCAGCAGAACCTCGCCCGCGACGCCGCCTGGCCGGCGCCGATCCAGCGCTACCTGCTGGGGGAGATCGACCGGGCGGCATTGCTCCAGGCGGCGCGCGACACCTTCGACCTGCGCACCACCGAGCAGCAGTGCGAGGCGTATTTCGCGTTGGGCGAGGTGGCGCTCGCCGCCGGCGACCGGGAGACGGCGCGGCGCGAACTCGAGAACTGCGTGCAGTCGGGCATTGTCGGGTTCATCGAATACGGCCTCGCGCGGCGCGATCTGGAGCGGCTGGCGCCGCCGAAGCCGGCGGAGCCTCGGACGTCGCCGGAGACTCCGCCGACCGCGAAGCCAACCCCGCCCGGCCGCACCGCCGAGGCCGAGGGCGACGGTTCGCCGGCCTGAGCCAACGATGCAATTGGCGCGAATTTCGCTCGGTTGGCCCCGTGCTTCCGGTTGTAGGGGCTGAGCTCGCTCAGCCCGGTGGCGGTCGCTCTTGCCGAGCGGTGCGAGCGAGCTCGCCCCCTACGCCGACTCCTCGGAAACAGCGCCACCAAGGTGTGTACTGGGGGGCGCCGCTCCGTCGGCGCCGTTGGTCGGCGCGGCGGCGACGGAGCACCGCCCTCCACCGATCAGCGAAGACCACGGTCTGTTTCTTCCTGTCCGGGGCGAAACGCGTTTTGGGGTGGGGGCTGCATGACCACGGCTAGAACGCCCGGTAGTAGCTGACGATCACCGACAGGCCGGCCAGGGGCACCATGTCGCTCGGGCGGCCCACCGTGGCCGGCATCGGCACGCGGGTCTTGTCGTTGAGCAGATTGTGAACATCCACGCCCCACTGGCCGCGGCGGTGCGGGTCGCCGAACCGCAGGCCGGCGTTGACGAGACCGTAGGTCCCCGTGCGGGCGACCGTGCCGGCGGGAGTGTAACCGAGCGAGTCGTACACGAGCGAGCCGGCGAGGGTCAGCGCGGCGTGGCGGTTCCAGTGCCAGTCGCACGAGAGCTTGGTGACATCCTCCGGGTAGAACATGATCTCGCGCCCGGTCGGCGCGCGGAAGGTGTTGTAGGGGTCGTCGACCTTGTCGCCGAGCCGCACGAACTGGTGGGCGAGCGAGAGGGAGAGCTTCTCGACCGGGCGCACCTGCGCGATGAATTCGCCGCCAAGGAAGTCCACGGTGCCGCCCTGTGTGAACAGCAGTTTTCCCGTGGCGGCATCGGTGGTGAGGCTGTGCGGGTTGACGAAGCGGTTGTAGAAGGTGTTCACCGTCAGGCTCAGATTCGGGCGTACGAGCCACGCGGTGCTCAGCTCCAGGGAGCGCACGACCTCGGGCTTAGTGATTGTGGAGAGCCCGGCGTCGCCGAGGAAGAACCGGTCGGGGGTGGTGAGGATGGCCATCGGCTGCCGGAATCCGGTGGTGAACATCAGCTTCGTCGTGAGCGCGGGCTGCGGGGTGAAGACCAGGGCGACGCGCGGCGTCGCCGAGTGTTCGCCGGACAGGTGGGGCGTCTCCTGATAATCGTAACGGCCGCCGAGCACGAGCGAGAGGCGGGGGGAGAGGTCGAACGAAGCCTGCGCGAAGGCGCCCAGCTCGTCGCGGCTGTAGGGCGTGAGCATGCGGTGGGCGTAGTCGGGCGTGACGTCGCTCCAGGTCCCGTTGGCCGGATCGTAGGTGGGGGCAAAGTTGAAGTTCTCGCCCGCCCAGTCGTCGCCGTAGCGATCGTTGCGGTACTCCAGGCCGCCGACGAGGGTGAGCGCCGGCCGCGGAGTGTAGAAGAGGCGGGCGGCGGCGGCGGTGTGCGTCTCGCCCACGGCGCGGATCTTCAGGCCGGTGGCGAGGTCGCGTTTGCTGTTGGAGTAGGTGTCGTAGCTGGCCGTGAGCTTGAGCAGCAGGTCGTCGGCGAGCGGCACGCCCTGGCGGAACTCGAGGAAGGCGTAGTCGAAGGTGTCGAGGGGCGAGGGCTTCGTCGCGCTGGCGGTGTTGTTCCAGACGGCGCGGGAGACGCGGTCGAAGCGGGCGTAGAGTTCGGTGTGTTCGCCGTAGTTGAGCCGCAGCGAGCTGCGGGCGTTTAGCCGGTAGCGCCCGGTGTTGAGCGGCGAGTTGTCCCGCCCGGAGGCGTTGGTCTTGGCGAAGCCGTCGGAACGTTGCACGCCCGCGGTCGCGGTCACCGCCCAGTCCTTGCCGAGCCGGGCGCGCCAGACCGCGTCGGCGACGAACGTGCCGCCATTGCCCAGCCCGACATAGGCGCTGCCGGAGCGGCCCGTCGCGGGCGGGGCCTTGGTGATCACGTTGATCACGGCGATCGTGGCGCCCGAGCCGTACAGCGCCGAGCCGGGGCCGACGATCACCTCCACGCGCTCGATGTCCTCCGACAGCCCGAGCTCGAGCTCCGGGGTGGCGCCCTTGGCGTACTGGAGGTTCGTATTGTGGCCGTCGATGAGGAAGAGGACCTTCGAGTTGTTGTCGACCGCCACCCCGCGGAACGCCGCGATGAGTTCGTCGCCGTCCTCGGTGACGAACGCGCCGGGCACCTGGAAGTTGACGAGATCGAGCAGGCTGCGGGTGCCGCGGAGCCGGATCTCCTCCGCCGAAAACGAATAGACGGTCGCCGGCGCCCGGTTGATCGGAATCGCGGTCTGGGTGGTGGTGGTCACCTCGATGCGTCCCAAGTCCTCGAGCGAGAGCTCGGACAGCGAAGGGAACGAGTCGGGGCCGGCGTCGGCTGATCCCTGTGCCTCTGCGCGGGGGGCGGTGGCCAGCAACCCCAGCAGGAGCAGGCCTGCGAAGATGCGGGGCCTGGTCGGCGGGGCGTTGCGGCGAAGGGCGTCCATGTTCTATGGCGGAAGGGCAGCCGGGGTGGGGCGGGGTCCGTCATGTTGTCGACCCGGGCGCGCGGGTCAAACCCGGCACTACGGCAGGGGCGGGATCGCTGTGGCGAGACCGGCCTGCCCGAGGCACGGTGATACGCCTTGGTGCGAGGAATGGCTTTCGGGACTGCGGCTGGAGCCGTCGGGGCCGTGCGGTTGCCTCGCGTCTGACCTGAGAATCCCTTGACAGGTGTAGTGGGGTCTTCTGCCTATCCCGCCGCTGGCGATCGGACTTCAGGTTGCGCCCCCCTCACGAGAACTCACGGGCGATCGACGATCTCGGCTGCAAACGCCTTCTATGAAACTCGGGAAACTTCTCCTTCTCGGCGGCGCTCTTCTCGGAGCGTCCGTCTCGCTTCACGCCCAGCTCGTAACGATCGATACGACGTCCGCTTGGGATCATTCGAGTTACCTTAACGTTTTCGGCACGGGCGGGTTTACGGATACCTATGGCCAGACTTTCACGACGGGTGCGACAGCTACGGTTCTCCAGTCGTTCTCGTTCCAGCTTGCGCCGCTTACCGTCGATTTCTGGGCGGGCGTGGGCACATGGGAAGCGGGGAGGATCGGTACTATGGTCTTCGAATCGGGCCCCATGAATATTGGTACCGGGTTCGACGGGTTCGCCAACGTGCCGGTATCGACGAATAACCTCCAACTGGCGAGCAACACCCAGTACGTAGCCTTCTTCAGCACCACCGGCTTGCAGAACCCCGTCGGCTCGAACTCTTGGGGCTTTCTTTGGGCGGAGGCCTACAACGGTGGCGCAGTGGTCTGGTTTAATAATCCCGACAAGGCGGCGCTGACGACTGAGGCTTGGGATGGAGGTATGAGCCAGAATGATTTGGCGTTTACAATCCGCCTCGCGACCAGTGCTGGGGAGGCCGTTCCCGAGCCTTCGACCTACGGTCTTCTTGGCGCGGGCGTGCTCCTCGGTCTCGCCATCTGGCGCCGCCGGGCCGCGCGTCGCTGAGCGGACTGACTCTTCAAAAGGCGCCTCCCACGTAGGAGGCGCCTTCTCTGTTTTCGGGCCTCGCCATCCGGCGGCTACTGCCCGACCTCACGGCGGGCGGTCCGGAATTCGCGGTTGAAAAACCGGCGGACCACGGTTTCCCTCC
>DAOOFR010000138.1:0-9328 GCA_035415285.1 Opitutaceae bacterium | reverse complement strand
GGTGTGCGGCGATCCGGTCTGCGTCGCCGCCCAGCGTTGCACCTCCAGATGGGCGAGCGCGAGGCGTTGCAGGTCGCGTTTCGCCGGCTCGGCGGCGAAATCCTGTTTCAGCGCCGCCTCGATATCGCGGACGCGGGTTTGCTGCCCCTCGATGAGGTTCGAGTAGTAGCAGTGCATCCACCGCGTGAGCTCCGCGAGTTGGGTGCGAAGCGGCTCGCGGACCTTCGCAGAAAGCCGGGCGGCGGACTCCAAGACCATGCACGCCAAGTCCTCCAGCGGCTGAAGCCGCTGGGTCGGAACCACGGGCTCAATGGCAGTCTTGGTGAGCATTTTTTGCCGATCTTTATGCCGATCTTCAGCGCGGCGTCAAACGTTGATGGAAAATGACTTTTGACGTGTCGCAGGTAAGTTTAGAGCAAAATCCTGCCGATCTTCTTGCCGATCTTGCGGCCGGCAGCACTCAAACCGGAGGTCGGCGAGGCTCGGCCGCAGGCGCTTGGAGCGCCAATGGCCGGGCGCTTCTGCCCGGTTTCGCGCCGACTTCGCGGGCTTGGCGGGCGCGCCGAACGGAGGTGAGGCGGACGAGCCACCGCTACGAACGGTGCGCGCGCAGGCCCGCCGCTAAGCGACTTCCTACGCGACGGGCTGGGCAGGATCGAAACCCCGCAAATGACGGCGCCGGCGCTGGAGAAATTCGCGCACGGAGATCCAGCCAAACACCCCGATCATCGCGACACCCGGGAGCATCGCCTTGGGGGCTCCGAGCCAAGTCAGCCAGATCCGTGTGTTGGTGATGGGACCGATGGCGTTCACGTTCGGGTTGTCAGGAAGATAGGTGACGAATTGTTCCGCCAGCTGCGCTCGGATTTCGTTCGCAGTTCCCGCAAAAAGGAGCGACTCGCCCAGATACCATCCGCGCCGCATTTCTCCCCTCAGTTGCGCACGGGACATCTCCGACCACGCCTGAAATTCTTTGTACGAGAGCTTTTCGGGCTCGCGCAACGTAAGCGGATTCACGCGGGTTCGGTCGGGAGCGAACTCGTAAGTGATCGACGCAAGGAAATGCTGGCGCGTCCCGATAGACTCTCTCCCTCGGTAGACATGAACGATGTCCGCCTTCGCGCCCCGCCGTCGCAGTTGCAGTAAGTGCCAGGATTCCCGAGCGAAGAGCGGACCAAAAGAGCACAGCGGCCACAAGCAAAGCGCACCGATGACCAACAGCGGCAACCAAGCGCGCAGCCTAAACTTGAAGAGGCCGAACGTCACTTGGCGGAACGCCTGCTTCGGATCGTTCCGGAGCCGTTCAAGGTCAGCCCGGATTCGCGCCCCGAACTCGCGGTCGTAGTCATTGAGAACCGCGCCACTCGTCTCCAAGCGGTCAAGCATCGTGGCCGTCTGGTCCCATTCCTTCCTCCGCAAATGGTACCCTGCCACGCTGAGCACCAAAGACGGGTGCTTGGCCAATGCACGGTCCAGCACCGCCCCCGCCAATTGCAGCCCACGCTTGTCGTCCGAGTTCACGAGGTGAAACGCGACCAATGCCCGCGCCTCGACCTCTTCAGGATGCAAGCGAATCAGTTCCGCCAGCGTATCGAGTGCGTTTTCGACACGTCCGTCGAGCAGCTCCGCCTTGATCTTGAGCCGGGCCGCTGCGGCTTCCTGCTCGGAGCGACGCCCAATGATCGCGGCACAGGCACCGATCACTTCCTTGATCTGCAAGGCCGCAAGGGCGACCTCCGCCCGGCGAAAAAGATCAGCGTCGGAGCGATCTGCCGATGATGGACCGATCTCCTCCAGCGTCTTGGCAGCCCCCAGGATCTCCGCCACGCCCGACTCCTTCCATCCTGAAACCTTGGCGCCCGAATCACCAATCCATCGGAGCATCGTCGCGACTGCGCGCAGGCCCTTGGGCCCGTTTCCACGCTCAAGCGACAACTGGCGTCGTTTGACGCCGGCAAAGCTCAAGCGAAACCGGAATCTCCATCTCCCGTTGTGCGAATAGGGCAGATACTCGATCCGCTCCAGGTCAGCCCACCTCGCCCGGTAGCTGGAAAACGGCCAAAGGCACACCCCTGTCGGATCGATCGTATACCCCGGACTCCAAAACGAGCGTGGGTTGTCGGGGGCTCGCGATGACATCGAGCCCCATCATTCTTCACCGGAAAGCGGAGTCAAAACCGAAGGATTCCGGCCCTTCAGTGGGCGTTTGGGCTCCATTGAAGAGCTCGTTCCGGCTGGTGCTGATGCCGCCTTTTTGCCTTCGATTCTGCGTTCGCCGAGCCTATTCCGAATCCATTTTCCGCTCCCTGGTTTCACGCTGGAGCAATGCTCGCGCGGCTCAGCGCTTGTCCCGAAATCGCGCACTCGTCGCGTTGCAGACGTCTACCCTTTTTTCGGTATCCAGAACTAGGTTCGAAGGACGGCGCGGGGACTCCGTTTGGTCGCGATTTTCGGCTTCGTTCTTCAATGACTTACAACCCAACGAAGTCGTTAGGGTATTGCGTCTATCAACCGAACAAGCGCGCAAGTCGTGGAAGAACCGGGCAGGCTCTTCGAAGGCAAAGACTCCCGAACTAGGCTGGCGGAACCGCGAGAACGGCGCACGGGCGTCTACCGCGATTGGGGGATGAGCGCTGCCGCGTTCTCGGTAGCCGTGGGCCGTTGTCGTTGTCACCGGGAAGCGAAGACTTGCGGCATGAACACCACCTCAGCCACCCAGCTCGATTTCCTCGCCGGCGATCTTGCGCCGGCCGTCGCCGTCGCGCCGTGCCCGACAACGGAGCGCACTGCGTCGGTTCCCGCCGCCGCGCCTGTGCCGGACGACTGTGGCGCCACGACTGCGCGCCCGAAGGCGCTGCGCCGATCCGGCACGACGACGCTCACCGACGCGGGCAACGGGCTGGAGCCGTTGCTCGCGTTCGGTGAGGCGGCGCGGTCGCTCGGGATCTCGCTGCGCCAGTTTCGGCGGCTTGTCGACGGCGGCAGGATCGCTTTTGTGAAGGTGAGCGCACGCTCGCCGCGGGTGAGGCCAAGCGAGCTGCGTCGCTACCTCGAAGCATCCACCGTCCGGTATTCCTAACCGCCATGATCGCTTACGTTTTCCGCCACTGTCGCATGATCGAAGGCAAACGGGTGCAGGCGCGCCTGTTCAGCGGCCGCTATCGCCTCAACCAGGGCGACAAGACCGTCACCGTGCCGCTGAACACGCCCGACCGTGCGACGGCCGAGAAACGGCTCCGGGACCTCATCGTCGAGAAGCAGCGAGAGCAGGAGGGCATCATCGCGCCGAAGGTCGTGCGCGAGGCCGCGGGCACGCCGTTGGTGATCCTCGTCGACGAGTACGAGGCGGACTTGCGGAGCCGCGAGCTGAAGCCGAAGCATGTGCGCGACACGACAACGCGCATCCGGAAGATGATCGACGACAACCGGTGGAGCATCGTCAGCGAGATCCGTCCGGACGCGTTTGTGAAATGGCGCGCGAGCCTGACGTGCTCGGCGAAGACCAAGAAGGAGTACCACCTCTCGGCGTCGGCGTTCCTCAACTGGCTCGTCGAGACGGAGCGGCTGCTCGTCAACCCGTTGGCGAAGGTCAGCCATGTCGAGGTGCGCGGGAAACAGGTGCGTCTCTCGCGGGCGTTCACGGAGGACGAGTTGCAGCGGCTCTTCGCCATCGCTGGCAAACGGAAGCTCGCCTACCAGATGCTGCTCTACACCGGGCAGCGGAAATCGGAGGTGCGGGCGCTGGTGTGGTCCGACCTGCATCTCGACGAGGCGCAGCCGTTCGCGCTGTTCCGGGCGGACACGACGAAGGACAAGGACAAGCGCGCCGTGCCGCTGCGGCGGGAGTTGGTCGAGGCGTTGCGGGAATTGAAGCCGAAGGGCGTGCTGCCGACGCGGCCGGTGTTCTGGTACGCGTGGCCGACCTACGACATCCTGCGCAGCGATTTCAAACGGGCGGGCATCGAACGCGTGGACGGGCTCGGCCGCGTGCTGCACTTTCATTCGTTCCGCAAGACCTGGCAGACGCTCGGCGTGCGCTACGGGATCAATCAGCGCGCCGCTCAGGAGCTGCTCGGGCACTCCGACGCGAACCTGACGGCGAAGGTCTACACCGATGTGCCGGCGCTCGGCCTGCACGACGAGGTGGCGAAGCTGCCATGGATCGGCACCCCGGCGCTGGTCGCCGGGAAGGAGGCCGCCCCGGGAGCGGCGCACACACAAAGCACACAAAGTCCAGCGGGTTCTCCTCTGGAGATACGCACACAACTGCGCACACAAAGCTCCGACAATTCCGGTCACCCGGTGGCACGGCCCGACTTTCTGCAACAGGTCCGCGATCTCCTGCAAAGCATTGAGCTCCAGGAAAAAAGACACCCGGTGTCATCGTCTGACACCGGGTGCGCTTTCGAAAAAATGGCTGCCCAGGCTGGGATCGAACCAGCGACCAAGTGATTAACAGTCACCTGCTCTACCGCTGAGCTACTGGGCAGTGGCAGAAGGGCCGCTAGAACATGACCGCGCGGCCGCTTGTCAATACTCCGATTGGTTTCGCGAAAAGATTCGTGTGCGCCGCCCGACCGCGCCCACCCCGGCGGAAATAACCTTGAGCCACTCCGGCACCCCCGCGATTTTCGCGCACCCGCATGAAGATCCTGATGGTTACCCCGGAGCTGGACCCCTTCGTCAAAGTCGGCGGTCTGGGCGACATGGTGGGCGCGCTCGCCAAGCAACTCGCCCGTCAGGGTCACGACGTCCGCTGCATCATTCCGCTCTACGGCTCGGTCAAGCGCGTCGGCGACTGGGAAGCGCGCGGCCAACCCCTCGGAGCCGATCTCGCCGGCGGGCCGGAGTTCGCGCGCGTGTGGGAGACGCGACTCCCCGGCTCGGAGGCCAAGGTCTACCTGCTCGAACACGAGCGTTTCTTCGGCCGCCCCGAGGTCTACTCCAACGCCGCCGGCGGTTTCCCCGACAACGACAAACGCTTCATCTTCTTCAGCCGCGCCGCCCTCAACCTCTGCCTCCAGCTCGGGTGGACGCCCGACGTCATCCACTGCCACGACTGGACCTGCGGCTTCGTTCCCGTCTGGCTCAACACCACCGATCGCGACGGCCCGCTGGGCCGCTGCGCCACCGTCTTCACCATCCACAATCTGGAACACCAGGGCTACTGCCACCGCCACGCCCTCGCCTACGCCAAGCTCCCGGATTGGCTCTTCAACGCCGCCAACGTCGAGGCCTGCGGCGCCGTCAACCTGATGAAGGCCGGCCTCTACCACAGCACGAAGATCACCACCGTCAGCCCTACCTACGCCCGCGAGATCCAGACCCCCGCCTTCGGCTTCGGGCTCGACCACGTGCTGCGCTTCCGCGCCGGCGACCTCATCGGCATCCTCAACGGCATCGATACCGAGGCCTGGAACCCGGCCACCGACCCGCACCTGCCCGCCGCCTTCACGCCCGACGACCTCGCCGGCAAGGCCGCCTGCAAGGCCGCGCTCCAGCGCGAGCTCGGTCTCGACGTCGATCCCCGCAAGCCCGTCTTCGGCGTCGTCTCCCGCCTCTTTCGCCAGAAGGGCCTCGACCTGCTCTGCGAGGTGCTCCCCTCCATCGTCACCAACATGCAGGCACAGTTCGCCCTCCTCGGCACCGGCGATGCCGATCTCGAGGCCGACCTGCGCCAGACCGCCTGGGAGTTCCCCGGCCGCGTCGGCCTCAAGCTCGCCTTCGACAACCGCCTCGCCCACCTCATCCAGGCCGGCGCCGACTGCTTCGTCATGCCCAGCCGCACCGAGCCGTGCGGCCTCACCCAGCTCTACGCGATGCGTTACGGCACGCTGCCGGTCGCCCGCGCCACCGGCGGCCTCGTCGACACGATCACACAGTACCGCGAGGGCACCGGCGAGGGCACCGGCTTCCTCTTCGAGCACGCCGACGAGAACGCCGTCTACCACACCATCGGCTGGGCCAATGCCACCTTCTACGACCGCCCCGAGGAGTTCGCCGCCCTCCGCGCCAACGCCATGGCCCGCGACTTCTCCTGGACCCATTCCGCCGAGCGTTACGCGCAGGTCTACGGCTGGGCCCGCGACGCCCGACTGTCCGGCTCCGCGAAGCACGCCACGGCGTAGTCCGCCCCCTTTGCTGCCCCCCTGCCGGAGCCGCGCACCCACGTGGTCGCCCCAGCGTTCCGGCGTCACCACCAACCCGAACCCAACCTCTCCGGGCCTTTCTGCCGGCGCCACTTGCGCGCGGCGGTATCCGGCCTAGTCTTTCAACGCCGCCCCCATGAAGATCCCGATCTCAGCGCTGCTCGCGCAAAAGGATCCCACCGTCCACACCGTCCCGACCGGCGCCACCGTGCAGGCCGCCGCGGCCGCGATGGCCGCGCGCAACATCGGCTGCATCCTCGTCGTCGAGGGCGGCCGCCTCGCCGGCATCTTCACCGAGCGCGACCTGCTCATCCGCGTCGTCACTCCCGGCCTCGATCCCTGCACCACTCCGGTCACCTGCGTGATGTCCCCCCTGCTCTACACGGTCGATCCGACCGTCACGCTCGACAAGGCCATGACGCTCATCTCCGAGAAACGCACCCGCCACCTGCCCGTGCTCGAGAACGGAAAACTCGTCGGCCTCATCTCCATCGGCGACATCAACAAATGGGTCGTCGAGCGCCTGCAATACGAGGCCGAGTCGCTCCGCAGCTACATCTCCGGCCAATACCCGAGCTGAGCGCGATCGCCCCGTTCCGGTCGCGCGCCCCTTCCGTCTCCACGCCCAACGCAGATCCGTGAACCCGCGCGTCGGCGCTGCCGCGCCGCGACCAACCCCAAGGCATCGTGACCAAGAAACAACTCGTCGACTCGATCCTCCACCAGCTCGCCTCCGAGATGGAGCTCATCGCCCACGCGGCCAAAGCGGCCCACGACGAGGCGACGCATGACGAGGAGCTGCACAAGAACCAGTTCGAGACCCCCGGGCTGGAGACCTCCGTGCTCGCCGAGGGGCAGGTCCGCGTCGCTGCCGAACTGCGCGAAGCCCTCGACGCCATCAAGGAACTGCCGGTACATGACTTCGCCGCGGGCGAAGCCATCGCCTTGGGGGCGCTCGTCGAGACCGAGACCGACGGCGAGAAGACCCTCTATTTCGTCGGGCCCAAGGGCGGCGGGCTCGAGATCGAGCTCGAGAGCGCCACGATCTACGTCATCACGCCGCACTCGCCTTTGGGCGCAAAGCTGATCGGCCGCCGCGCCGGCGACCTCCTCCCCGCCCCCGCCGGCCGGTCCTCCGTGCGCATCGTCACGGTCAAGTAGCCGGCGGCCGCGGGCGCGCCGCTCCGCCGCCCGGGAGGAGGCCGGCTCATTCGCCGCTTCCCGCCCGGCGCGACTCGCCCGCGGGCGCGCCGCCGAACCGCCGCATGATGACGTTCTGGATATCCTCCGGCGTCACCGGTTTGCTCACGTAGTCGTCCATCCCGGCCGCGCGACACATCTCGGCGTCGCCCGCGATCGCATTGGCCGTGAGCGCCACGATCACCGGCTGCCGCTCCGCCGGCAGGTCCGCGCGGATTCGCCGGGTCGCCTCCAGTCCGTCCATCCCCGGCATCTGCACATCCATGAAGACGAGGTCGACGCGCTGCGCGCTCACGACCTGCACCGCCTCCGCACCGCCGGTCACCGCCTCCGCCTTGTAGCCGAGCCGCTCGAGCAGCCGCAGCGCGACCTTCTTGTTCACCGGGTTGTCCTCGGCCAGCAACACCCGCAGCGGGAGGCGGTCCGCCAGCGTCGGCGGCGCCGCCACGCCCGCGGCCGTGCGCCCCGCCGTTCCCGGATCGGACCACACCGCCATGGCCGCCGCCAACCGCTTGCGCAGCGCCTGCCGCCGCAACGGTTTCACCACGCAACTCCGCACCCCGGCCGCGTCCAGTTCCGCCCTGCCCTGCGCCTGGCCGGCAAGAGTCACGAACAGCACCGGAACCTCTGTATCCGGAAATTCCGCCCGCAGGGCCGCCGCCGCGGCGGCGCCCGCGCTGTCGGGTAGCAGATGATCCACGACCAGCAGATCGGGGGCGGCACCGCCCGCCAACCCGGCCCGCGCCGCCGCCAGCGAGTCGAAACACCGCACGATGAAACCCTCCCGTTCCAGCACCTGCTCGATGAACCGTTGCGCCACCGGATCGTCATCGACCACCGCGGCGCGGCGGCCGACGTGGGCCGGCGCATGCTCCGGCCCGCCGCCGGCACTCGCGTTCCCCGGCAGCACGGCCGTGAAATGGAAAACCGAGCCTTCGTCCGGCCGGCTCGTCACCCCGATACGGCCGCCCATCAGTTCGACCAGCCGGCGGCAGATCGCCAGGCCCAGCCCCGTGCCGCCGAACCGGCGGGTCATCGAGGCATCCCCCTGGCTGAACGGCTGGAACAGCGACTCCACCTGCTCCGGTGGGATGCCGATGCCGGTGTCCGCCACCGTGAATGCCAACTCGTCGGGATCCTCGCCCGGCCGGACCTCGACGCTGACCCGACCGGCCGTGGTGAACTTCACCGCGTTGCCCACGAGGTTCACCAGCACCTGCCGCAGCCGCACCGTGTCACCAGTCACCAACTCCGGGACCCCCGGTGCGATCCAGTACGATAGCTCGAGGCCCTTCGCCCCCGCCGCGGCCGCGAACAGCTCCAGCGACTCCTCCACACAATCCGCCAACACGAAGGCGTGCCGCTCCAGCTCCATCCGCCCCGACTCGATCTTCGAGAAATCCAGGATCTCGTTGATGACCGCCAGCAACGAGTCGCCCGACTGCTGGATCGTGCGCACCCAGTCCTCCTGCTCGGCCGTCAGCGGCGATTCCAGGAGCAGGCGCGCCAAGCCGATTACGCCGTTCATCGGCGTACGGATCTCGTGGCTCATCGAGGCGAGGAACTCCGACTTCGCCCGGGTGGCCGCCTCCGCCTGCGCCTTCGCCTGCCGCAGCCCCCGCTCGTATTCGATCCGATCCGTCATGTCGTGCAGCACCGCGATGAACCGCACGATCTCCCCGCCCTCCCCCGCCACCGGATGGATCTCGCCCTGCAGGTGGTGATGCCGGCTCGCCCGCGAGAGCGTCGCCAGTTCCACCTTCGCCGGCAGCCGCCGCACGAACGCCTCGCGCAGCGCCCCGACCGGCGCCGACTCGCCCGGCGGCGGCGGCAACAGGTCGATGAGCGCGCGGCCCATCGCCTCGACCGGGTCGAAGCCCATCCGGCGCGCAAAGCTCTCGTTGACCCACTCGACCGTCCCGTCCCGGTCCGTGATCGCCACCCAGTTGTCGGTGATGCTCGCCACCGCCGCCAGCTTG
>DAOOFR010000137.1:0-9334 GCA_035415285.1 Opitutaceae bacterium | reverse complement strand
GCCCCGGCTCGCGGGAGTTGGATACCCCTATGTGGTGCACGCGGGCAGCGGGACCGCGTGGATCGAGCTGGGCTTGAACCGGGTGGCGCAGGTCTCGCTGGTGGACGACCACCTGCGGCTGCGTCTGCTGGAGCAGTTTGCGTGGGCGGAGAACAGCTGGGTGAACGTGAGCATTGTCGGTCCCACCGTGGTGCTGAGCGGTTCCGGGCGGATCCCCATGTTTCTCGACGACCGCACCCTCGAGCCGGTCGAGGCGCCGGAGCTGCGGAGGCTGGTCGAACGCTCCCCGTACCTGCTGCAGCGTTTCGCGCAGGACGACGCAGGCGCGCTCTGGGTGTCGCATTCCCGCGGGCTGTTTCTCGCCCGCCGGCGGCCGGGGGGGTACGAGCCGGATTTCAAGACCTTCAGCGGCATCAACGAGGCGACTCCGCTGGTGCGGTGCCCCGCCGGGGGAGGGGTCTGGGCCTCGACCAGCAACACCCTCTATCGTCTCGATCACCGGATCAACGATATGGCGCCGGCGCCGGTCCGCCCGATGCTGGTGGCGCTGCACGACACCCGCGCGGGGAGGCGGTTGGCGTTGCCGGCCCCCGCTGCGCGCGCTCTGGGCGCGTTCCCCCACGCGCAGAACAGCCTGCGGCTCGATCTCTTCGCCGGCAGCTACGCGCCGGTGCGGGCGTTCTCCTACGAGTATCGACTGGGCGGATCCTCTTGGGTGCGCTCCAACACGGGCTCCTCGGTGTTCCTCTCCGATTTGCACGAGGGGGATTATGCGCTCGAGGTCCGTGTGGTGGACCCGCTTGGGCCGGTCGGCTCGGTGGCGTCCTACCGGTTCTCGGTGGCGCCCCCCTGGTACCGGACCTGGGTCGCCTTCGCCGCTTATCCCTTGCTGGGGCTGCTCGTGCTCCATCTGTTGGCCCGCTACTTCGCGCATCGCCATCGCGCCCGCCTGGCCGAGCTGGAGCAACAGGTTGGGCTGCGCACGGCGGAGCTGCGCACGGCGATGGATTGCCTGCGCGAGGAGGCGACGACCAGCGCGACGCTGGCGGAGCGCAACCGGCTCGCAGGGGAGATCCACGACAGCCTCGAACAGGGACTGGCCGGCCTATCCCTCCAGCTGGAGACCACGACCCGCCTGCCGGGCTGCGGCGGACCGGTCAAGACCGCCCTCGCCGCGGCCCTCGACATGGTGCTGTACTGCCGCGACGAACTGCGCAACGCGGTGCGTGGCCTGCATTCTCCGGTGCTCCAGACCGAGCCGCTGGAGGCCGCCCTGCATCGGGTCGTCGGCCAGCTCGCGCCGTTGGCGGGCTTGGCGACGGTGCGCACCGAGGGCACCCCGTGCCGCATCGATCCCGCCACCGAACACCACCTGCTGCGCATCGCCCAGGAGGCGCTGGGCAACGCGGTGAAGCATGCGGAGGCCACCCGGATCGAAGTGGTGCTCAGCTACGCGAAGGACCACATTGTCCTGGCGATCCGCGACGATGGGCGCGGGTTCGATCCGTCGAGTGTCGTGCCCATCGCCGGCTGCCACCTCGGCCTGCCGAGCTTCCGCGACCGGGCCGCCAAGATCGGGGGCACGGTCGAGGTCGACAGCGCCCCCGGGCGGGGCACCACCGTGCGCGTGGTGGTACCGCGGTCGGAGGCATGCGAATTTCACAATGAAGATTGAGAACGAAACCAAGAAGATCCGGGTCCTGCTCGTCGACGATCACATGATCGTCCGCATGGGGCTTTCCTTCGCCATCGGCAACCAGCCCGACATGGAGGTCGTGGCCCAGGCCGTGGACGGCGTCGAGGCCTGCGACCTCTATCGCCTGCATCGGCCGGACGTCGTCGTGTTGGATCTGCGGATGCCCAAACGCAACGGGGTCGAGACGATCGCCGCTCTCCGGCGCGAGTTCGGGACCGTGCGGGTGCTGGCGCTGAGCAGCTTCACCAACGGCAACGAGGTCGCCACCGCCCTGGCGGCGGGCGCCAGCGGCTTCCTCGGCAAGGAGACGGAGTTCGATGAGCTGATGGATGCGATCCGGCGGATCAATGCCGGGGAACAGGTCGTGCACGACGACGCGGCCCGCCGGATGGCCAGCCGCCTGTCCTCCCAGCTCTCCGTGCGCGAACTCGAGGTGCTCCGGTTGCTCGGGCGCGGCCTCAAGAACAAGGAGATCAGCACGGAACTCAACCTCGTCGAGTCGACCGTGAAGGTGCACCTCACCAGCATCTTCACCAAGCTGGGGGTCGCCGACCGCACGCAGGCCGTGCTCGCCGGCGTGAAGCGCGGCATCATCCAGATCGAGTAGGGCGCCGCGCTCCGCGCCGGCCGCCCCTGCTCTCCGCGGTGCGTGCCGTGGCGGAGCGCCGCCCGGTCGCGGTGCGCCGTTCCCGCCGGGAATTTGTACTAAAGATTATTCGCCGCGGGGGCGTCCGTTGGGCTGTTTTGTCGGGCTTCGGGCTCTCCTGCTCCGCCTATGAACCGCCCCCTTGCGCCCCGCCCATCCCTGGAGCCCGGATACCTCCGGTCCCCGGGTTGTTGCGTGATGGCGTTGGGTGGGATCCGGCCGGGGGCCGCCCGCTTGCAACCGCCGTGAATGTGCACCGTGCCTGGTAACCCGCGCGTTCGCCTGCCGTCTCCGGTGCCGCGCGAACCCGAGCCGGAGAATGGCACGGCAGCGTTTTGCCGTCACCCCGCCTTCTGGAGTCATCGTCCTTTGTCCTCTTTGCTATGAAAACGTCCCTTGTTCTGATCGTTTCGTTGTTCGCGTCGGTCGTCGGCTGGGCCGGGCTGGATGAGCCGGTCCGGGTCGAGACGGGGCTCCTCCGGGGCTCCCCCGCGCCCGGGCTGACCGTGTTTCGCGGCGTGCCCTTCGCCGCCGCGCCCGTCGGCGAGCTGCGCTGGCGTGCGCCGCAGCCGGCGGCGGGGTGGACCGGAGTCCGCGAGGCGGTGGCCTTCGCGCCCGATCCCTACCAGGGCGACGGCAAGGGCAACGTGAGCGAGGACTGCCTGTATCTGAACATCTGGACGCCCGCGAAATCGGCCGGCGAGAAGCTGCCCGTGCTCGTGTGGATCTACGGCGGCGGTTTCGCCTTCGGCTCCACTTCCACGCCGACCCACAACGGCGAACACCTCGCGCGCAAGGGCGTCGTGTTGGTGACGATCAACTACCGCGTCGGCTCGCTCGGCTTTCTCGCGCATCCCGAGCTCAGCGCCGAATCCCCGCACAAAGTCTCCGGCAACTACGGCATCCAGGATCAGATCGCCGCGCTGCGCTGGGTGCAGCGCAACATCGCGGCTTTCGGCGGCGATCCTGCCAAGGTCACCATCTTCGGCGAGTCCGCCGGCGGTATTTCCGTGAGCATGCTCTGCGGCTCGCCCGAGGCGAAGGGCCTCTTCCGCGGCGCCATCTCCCAAAGCGGCGGCAACTTCGGCCCGACCCGCCCGACGACCTTCCCCGGCGAGAACATGCGCGACCTGGCCGCCGCCGAGCAGGCCGGACTCGCCTACGCCGCGAAGGCCGGCGCTGCCTCGCTCGCCGAGTTGCGCCAGCTCCCGCCCGACAAACTGCCCGGCGGCTGGGGCGATCCGTCCGCTTGGCCGATCGTCGACGGCCGGGTGATCGTCGACGACCAGTTCAAGCTCTACGCGGCCGGCCGCTACAACGACGTCGACGTCCTCATCGGCTACAACTCCGACGAGGGGCTCAGCTTCGCCCGCGAGAAGACGCCGGGCGAGTACATCGCCAACACCTGCCTGCGCTACGGCCCCTTCGCCGAGAAGCTGCTCGCGGCGTATCCGGCAGGTGCGGATCGCGTCGGCAAGACCGCCCGCGACCTCATGCGCGACGCCGCCTTCGGCTGGCCCACCTGGAGCTGGGCCCGCCTCCAGTCCCGCACCGGCAAGTCCAAGGTCTTCCTCTACCACTTCGACCAGCACGCCGAGCGCCCCGCCGACTCGCCCGAGGCCGACCACGGCATGCCGCACGGCGTCGATGTGCCCTACGTTTTCCAGACGCTCGACCGCAACGACCCGAAGCTCGCCGCCGGCGACTTCGCGATCTCCGAGACCGTCGCCACCTACTGGACCAACTTCGCCAAGTTCGGCGATCCCAACGGGGCAGGGCTGCCGGTCTGGCCGCGCTTCACCGAGGCCAAGCCGCAGGTGATGCACTTCCATAACACCGCCTCCGTCGGCCCGGTGCCGAGCGAGGCCGCGCTCAAGGTCCTCGACACCTACTTCGCCTGGCGCCGCACCCCCGAGGGCGCCGCCTGGGCGAAGTGAACCCCTGACCCGCCGCTTCCCGCCATGCCATCGCATCCTCTTCTTCGTTACCTCGCCCCCGCCTTCGCACTCGCCTGCACGCCCTGGCTGGGCGCGGAAGCCTCCAGCGCTCCCGCCCCGGTCGCGGCGCCTCCCATCGCCGCGCCGAACCTCACGCCGCCCACGCCCGCCACGCCGCGGGTCAACGGCCCCGGCGTCTTCGGCGTACGCCCGGGCGCGCCGTTCCTCTACGCGATTCCCGCGACCGGCGAGCGTCCGATGACGTTCGCCGTCGACGGACTGCCCGCGGGCCTTGCGCTCGACACCGCCACCGGCCGCATCACCGGCTCCGTGGCTTCGACTGGCGAATACACCGTCACGTTGCGCGCCAAGAACGCCCTCGGCGAGGCGTCGAAGAAGTTCCGCATCGTCGTCGGCGACAAGATCGCGCTCACCCCGCCGATGGGCTGGAGCAGCTGGAACTGCTGGGGCGACGCCGTGAGCCAGGAGCTCGTCCTCAGCTCCGCGCGTGCCATGGCCGCGAAGGGCCTGCGCAACCACGGCTGGACCTACATCAACATCGACGACGGCTGGCAGGCCCCGCGCGGCGGCAAGTTCAACGCCATCCAGGGCAACAAGAAGTTCCCCGACATGAAGGCCCTCGCCGACGAGATCCACGCGCTCGGCCTGAAGTTCGGCATCTACTCCAGCCCGTGGACCGGCACCTACGCCGGCTACGTCGGCGGTTCCTCCGACAACGCCGACGGCACCTATCCCTGGGTCGTCGCGGGCGACGTCGATGAGTTCTACCACCTCAACAAGGACCCGAAGGCGCCCGACGCGAAGCCCACCTGGGTCAACTGGCACTTCGGCAAACACTCGTTCGCCGCGGCCGACGCACGCCAGTGGGCCGCGTGGGGCGTCGACTACCTCAAGTACGACTGGTTCCCCAACGACGTGGCGCACGTGCAGGAGATGACCGACGCCCTTCGCGCGACCGGCCGCGACATCGTCTACAGCCTTTCGAATACAGGCATCTACGACAGCGCGCCCGACTACGTGCGTCTGGCCAACCTCTGGCGCACCACCGGCGACATCGTCGACACGTGGGAGAGCGTCACCCGGCTCGGTTTCTCGCAGGACCGCTGGGCCGCCTTCACCGGGCCTGGCCATTGGAGCGATCCCGACATGCTCGTGCTCGGCAAGGTCGGCTGGGGCCCGAACCTCCACCCGACGCGCCTCACGCCGGACGAACAGTACTCGCACATGAGCCTCTGGTGCCTGCTCTCCGCGCCGCTCATCCTCGGCTGCGATCTCGCGCAACTCGACGACTTCACCCTCGGTCTGCTCACCAACGACGAGGTGCTCGCCATCAACCAGGACTCCCTCGGCAAACAGGCGACCCAGTTCAGCAACGTCGACGGCAAGGTCGTCTACGCGAAGACGCTCGAGGACGGCTCCTACGCCGTCGGACTCTTCAACCGCGGCGAGGCCGAGACCACCATCACCTTGAAGTGGGGCCCGTGGGGCAACCTGCCGACCGAGCGCGTCGGCATGACCTTCTGCGTGCGTGATCTCTGGCGACAGCAGGACCTCGGCGCGTTCAAGGACAGCTTCGAGGCCAAGGTCGCGCCCCACGGCGTCGTGCTCGTTCGCCTGATTCCGGCCGAGTGATCCGCCCCCACGAATAGAACCAACCTGATCCCACCCCGTCTTCCCATGTCGCCCACCTCCAACCGTTTCGCTGCCCCGACCCGCGGGCTGTTCCTCGCGGCGCTGTTCCTCGCCGCCTCCTCCCTGTTCGCCGCCGAAGAGAGCTGCCAGAGCTGCGGCGGCGCGGTCACGGTCAGCGGCGACTTCGCCCACCATACGATCGAGACCGCGCCGGCGGTATCCGGCACCGGTTTCAGCGCGGAGACCTACCGCGAGGAGGTCCACGGCACGGACTTCACCGTCACCATCGCGAACCTGCCCGCCGGCCGCTACGGCGTCGAGATC
Organism: Opitutaceae bacterium; assembly: GCA_035415285.1. GTDB lineage: Bacteria > Verrucomicrobiota > Verrucomicrobiia > Opitutales > Opitutaceae > CAJCBL01. The sequence continues at coordinate 3,078 of DAOOFR010000137.1, read as the reverse complement.
GGCGTGGTCGAGACCTTCTTCAAGGTGCCGGGAGAGACCGTGTTCGACGTGCGCGCGGGTGACGTCGTGCTCGCCAAGGACTTCGATCCGGTCGCCGTCGCCGGCGGTCCCTTCCTTCTCGCCACGATCAAGGGCACCGTCGAGAAACCCGACGACGCCCTGCGCGGCCCGATGCGCCTGGCCTTCACCGCCACCAAGGGTCACGCGAAGTTCCACACCATCACCATCCGCGACGCCGCTGGCGTGGAGGTGCTGGCCTTCGCCGCCAATGAACTCGCCGACGTCTACTCGGCCCAGGCGATGCAGGTGCCCGAGATCAAGGAACCCGCGATCTGGCGCGATCCGTCCAAGCCGCTCCGCGCCCGCGCCGACGACCTCATCCGCCGCATGTCGCTCGCCGAGAAGGTCGCCCAGCTCAAGAACGCCGCCCCCGCCATCGAGCGCCTCGGTCTGCCCGCCTACGACTACTGGAACGAGGCCTCGCACGGCGTCGCCAACAATTATTACGCCACCGTCTTCCCGCAGGGTGTCGGCGCCGCCGCCTCCTGGAACCCGGCGCTCTTCCGCCAGGAAGGCCAGGTCATCGGCATCGAGGGCCGTGCGAAATTCAACGACTACGCCAACCGCAACAACGGCAACTCCAAGTGGTGGGCCGGCCTCACCTTCTGGGCGCCCAACGTGAACATCTTCCGCGATCCGCGCTGGGGCCGCGGCCAGGAGACCTTCGGCGAGGATCCGTTCCTCACCTCCGAGATCGCCATCGAGTTCGTGCGCGGCATCCAGGGCGACGACCCGAAGTACATGACCGCCATGGCCTGCGCCAAGCACTACGCCGTCCACAGCGGTCCCGAACTCGACCGCCACCGCTTCAACGCCGTCGTCACCGAGCGCGACCTCTACGACACCTACCTCCCGCAGTTCGAGCGCCTCGTGCGCGAGGCCAAGGTCGCCGGCGTCATGAGCGCCTACAACGCCATCGACGGCGTGCCCGTCAGCGCCAGCCCCTTCTTCCTCACCGAACTCGTCCGCAACCGCTGGGGTCACGACGGCTACATCGTCTCCGACTGCGACGCCATCCGCGACATCTACAGCCCCAAGCAACACGCCTACGTGAAGACCGCCGAGGAGGCCGCCTCTCTCGCCGTGAAGGCCGGCTGCAACCTCTGCTGCGGCGGCGACTACAACGCCCTCGTGCGCGCCGTCCAGCTGGACCTGATCACCGAGAAGGAGATCGACCAGGCGCTCTACCACACCCTGTGGACCCGCTTCCGCCTCGGCCTCTTCGATCCGGCCGAGAAGGTTCCGTTCTCCAATTACACGCTCCTCCATAACGACCTCCCCACCCACGGCCAGATCGCCCTCGAACTCGCCCGCCAGTCCCTCGTGCTGCTCAAGAACGACGGCGTGCTCCCGATCGACCGCAACAAGTACAAGCAGATCGCCGTCATCGGCCCCAACGCCGCCTCGAAGTCCATGCTCGAGGGCAACTACCACGGCTCCGCCTCGACCCCGATCTCCATCCTCGACGGCATCCGCCATGTCGCCGCCGCCGAACTGAAGATCCTCCACGCCCTCGGCAGCCCCGTCACGACCAAGCCCGGCACCGCCCCCTGGAGCGGCCAGGACAACACCACCGACCGCCCCGTCGCCGAGCTCAAGGCCGAGGCGCTCGCGCTCGCCGCCCAGGCCGACCTCGTCATCTACGTCGGCGGCATCACCGCCGCGCAGGAGGGCGAAAGCTTCGACCGCACCGAGATCGAGCTCCCGCCCGAGCAGTCCGACCTCATCAAGGCCCTTCACGCCACCGGCAAGCCGGTCGTCATGGTCAACTGCAGCGGCTCCGCCATGGCGTTGCCGTGGGAGGACGAACACCTCTCCGCCATCGTCCAGGCCTGGTATCCGGGCCAGGCGGGCGGGCGCGCCGTCGCCGACGTGCTCTTCGGTTTCTACAATCCCTCCGGCCATCTCCCGGTCACCTTCTACCGCTCGACCGCCGACCTGCCGGCCTTCACCGACTACTCGATGAAGAACCGGACCTACCGGTACTTCACCGGCCAAGCCCTGTATCCGTTCGGTCACGGCCTGAGCTACACGAGCTTCGGCTACGCCGATCTCCGCGTCGCCCGCGCCGCCAAGGGCGCGCTCACCGTCACCGTCGAGGTCGCCAACACCGGCACCTGCGACGGCGACGACGTCGTGCAGCTCTACGCCACGCCGCCCGCCTCCTCGCAGCCGCAAGAGATCCGCGCGTTGTGCGGCTTCGCCCGCGTGAGCCTGAAAGCCGGCGAGAAACGCACCGTCACGATCACCGTGCCCGCGATCGCGCTGCGCCGCTGGAGCATCGCGAAGAAGGACTACGAGATCCCGGCCGGCGAGTGGACCATCGCCGTCGGCGCCTCCTCCGCCGACCTCCGGCAGACCGCCAAGATCAAGCTCTGACCACCGCCCCCGATGCCTCTCCTCGCTTCCTGCAGCGCTCGGCTCGCCTCCGCGATCGGCGCTCTCCTTCTTGCCGGTCTCGCGCCGCTGACGCTCCCTGCCGCCGAGGAGTCCGTCGCCTCGCCTGACGGCCGCATCGTCGTCACGGTCAGTGACACCGCCGGCCTCCACTACCGCGTCGCCTTCGACGGCCAGCCGGTGCTCGTCGACTCCCGCCTTGGGCTCGACTTCGCCGGCGGCTTCTCGCTCGGCCGCGCCGCGACCATCGAGTCCGCCACCCGCGCCGATCACGACTCGACGTGGGAGAACCCGTTCGGCCAGCGTCGCACCGTTCGCGACCAGTACCGCGAGCTCACCGTGGCGCTCCGCGAGAAATCCAACGCGCCGTCACGCCTCAATCTCGTCGTGCGCGCCTACGATCAGGGCGTGGCGCTCCGGTATGAGATCCCGAGCCAGCCGGGCCTCGAGGAGTACACCGTCACCCAGGAGCAGACCGAGTTCCTCTTCCCGACCGACCTCACCTGTTGGGCGGGCAACTACTCGGAGTGCGCCGAAAACCAGTATCCGGAAAAACGGCTCACGCAGCTCGACGCCAACCTCGGCCGGCCGCACGTGCTGCCGCTCCTGGTGAAGCTGCCC
>DAOOFR010000136.1:0-9529 GCA_035415285.1 Opitutaceae bacterium | reverse complement strand
CGCCGGAGCGGCCGGGGCCACGGCGGCCGGCTCGGGCTCGAGCGCGGGTGCGGATGGTGTCTCGCCTGCGGCGGGCGCCGTCTCGGCGGCCGCGGGGGCGGACTCCGCGGAGTCGTGTTCCTCGGCATTGCCGGCGGTCTCGCCGTGGCGCTTCTCGCGGGCGTTGATCCAGATCTGGCCGCCCTGGCCGCGGTTGAGCCAGTAGAGGAAGCTGTTGATCTCGACGAAGACCGGCTTGGCCTGCGGATCCTCGGTGAGCGTGAGGCCGACCTTGGCGAAGGCCTCCATCAGCTCCGCTTCCTGGTGACGCAGCGCGCGCGACAGATAACTCGTGCTGCCCGACCAGCCGCGACCGCGGCGGTTGCGGCGCATCATCGGGCGCAGCTTGGCGAGCAACGTCTCGCCCTCCGGCAGCGGTGCGGCCGGGCCGGTCTCGCGCGCGGGTTGTTGCTGCTGGCGCGGCTGCTCACGGCGCGGTTCGCGCGCCGGCGCCGGCGGCGTGGCCTCGGCGGAATCGGTTTCGACCGCGGGCTCGCCCGCCGGCTCGGCGCTCGTCTCGTTGACGATGCTCTCCTCGGGCACCTCGGCGACGGCCTCCGGCCGCCGCGGCTGCCGCTCGGTCCGGGGCTCGGGCTGGCGGGGCGCCGGCTTGGCGACCGGAGCCTTCGGGCCGCAGTTGAGCCAGATCTCGCCGCGCGCGTTCTTGTTGAGCCAGAAATACTCGTCGTCGTGCCGGATCGCGGGCGGAGTGGCCTGCGGGTCCTCCTCGAGGCCGAGGCCGATCTCCCCGAGCGCGCCGAGCAGGTCGTTCTCATCCTGCTCGAGCTTGCGCGCGAGGAAGCCGAGGGAGCCGATGTAGCCGCTGCCGCGCTGGCTGCGCTTCATCTGCGGGCGCAGCAGATCGAGCAGATCCTCGCGATCGGCCTCCGGATCGCTCGCCTCCTCCTCCTTGTCGGCGAGGAATGCGAGCTCCTCACGGAGCGTCTCGCGCCAAGCCTCGCGTTCCTTGGTCTCCTCGGTGACGCGCTCGATGCGGGCGGCCTCCTGGGCGGCGGGCATCTCGTCGGGTTTCCAGTCGCGGAGGATCGGGCGGCGGGCGAGACCGGTGAACAGCAGCGGATTATCCGGCGCCGTGTGCCAATCGATGATTTCCCATTGCTGCTGACCCAATTCGTTCAGGTGCTGCTCCAGCGCGGCCATCGTGGCCATGCCGTGCTTGCCGCTGGAGATCACCTTGTATTCCCAATTTGCCATAAGGTGAGCCCCGTGTACCCGGGCGCCCCGGGCTTGGCCAAACGAAAATGGACGGGGTGCGATTATCCCGCGGCGACCGCCGGGGCGCGAGGCCGCGGCGCCGAGAGCCCGACCCGGGCGCCGGCTCAGCGCAGCCAGGCCTCGATCGCGAGGATCTTCGCCCCGAGGCTGCCCGGCTCGACCGCGGCCGCCTCGCCCCCCCGGGCCGCACCCGGCGGCGGCAGGGTGCGGACCACGTCCTGGGTCAGCACGCGCGCCTCGGCGAGCAGCGTCGTCATCGCCGCGTGGGGAACGGGGGCGCGCGCCGGCTCGTATTGAAACTCGATGGGGACGACGATCTCGGCCCCGAAACTCCAGCGGCGCAGCACCACCCCCGCGACTTGCGCGTGCGTCATCCCGATGAGGCGTTGCTCCTGCCGCGGCAGCGGCGTGGCCGGCAGTTCGCGCAACAGCAGGCCCGGGTCGCCCACCGTCCGCAGGTGCCGGTCGATCAGCACCATGCCGAGGGCGTGCAGCAGGCCCGCCGTGTAGGCCGTGCACTCGTCGAGCCCGCGCGAGGGTGCCTGATGTTCCATCACCAGCGCACACGCCAGCGAGCGCCGCCAGTATTCCGCCGGGCCCATGCCGTAGATGCGCAGCGGGGTGTTCAGGAAACGGCTCATCGCGAACGCCGCCGTGACCCGGTAGGCCTCGCGCATCCCCAGCAAGGCGAGCGCGTCCGCCAGGCTCGTCACATCGCGCGCGCGACCGTAGTAGGCGCTGCCCGCCGCATGCATCACCCGCGCCGCCAGCGAGGGATCGAAGCGGACCAGCTCGACGACCTCGTCGAGGTAGGTGCCGTCGCTGAGCAGCAGCATCTGCAGCCTCGGCAGCACCGCGGCGGCCACCGGCAGATCGCGCAGGTAGGTCTCCAGATCGGCAGGGCAGAGCAGCAGCGGGGACATGTCTCCAACATCGCGCAAACCGGGGTAAAAATGAAGCGAACCGGCCGCGGAAAAATCACCCGAGATGGACTGCCGCCGCTCCCCATTGTTCCGGGCGGGGAAAGGCGCGGTCCCGGGCCCGCCACGCCGGAGCCGGCGGCCCGGCGCCCGCCCGCCGCCCGCGCGGCCGCGCCGCCGCGCCACCCGGAGGCTCCGCCACACCCCCCAGTCCGCCCGGCGAAATCCCCCGGAAAACCGGCCGTGCCGGCGGCCGCACCCTCGTTATCCACACATTCTTTACACTCGCGGGCCGGCTCGCCCCGCGCCGGTCCCGCGGGCCGCGGCCGGTGCCCCGGGTCTCCCCGCCCCTAATGTTGTTGCCGCCCCGGGCCCTTGCGGATTGCCTCCCGTCACTACGCCGGGGGGGCCTGCGACCGCGGCGCAGTGCGCATCCCATGAATACCCCAACGGTCCATGATGCCACCGGCGCCGCGCGCAACCGCGGCCGAACCGCACACGGAGGAGCCCGGGCCGCGGCCCGGTTGGCCGCCTAGCCGCGCCGGAGAGCGTGCGCGGCGTACCGGAGGACTTTCTCGAACCTCAACCTCTCACCCCAAACCCGGAGGAGTCACCCATGAAGGAGTACGCACCGCACGAGATCAGGAATTTCGCCGTCGTCGGCCATTCGGGCGCCGGCAAGACCATGCTCTGCGAGGCCATGCTGGCTTGCAGCGGCGCCATCCCCAAGCTCGGCAGCATCGCGCAGAAGACCACCGTCTCCGACTACCACGCCGGCGAGCACGCGCACCTGATGTCGCTCCACACCACCTGCCTGCACACCGAGTGGCTCGGCAGGAAGCTGAACATCCTCGACTGCCCCGGCTACGCCGACTTCGCCGCCGACGGCCTCGGCGCCCTGCGCGTGGGCGACTTCGCCATCGTCGCCATCAACGCCGCCCACGGCATCCTCGTCGGCACCGACCAGGCCTGGGACTACGCCACGAAGTACGGCCTGCCGAAGATGATCGTCGTCAACGCGCTCGACAAAGAGAACACCAAGTTCGACGAGATCGTCGAGGAGGCGCGCGCGCACTTCGGCCCGAAAGTCTTCCCGCTGAGCATCCCGCTCAACCCCGGCCCCTACTTCAACCGCCTGCTCGACGTGATGCGCAGCAAGGTCGTGACCTACGCCACCGACGGCTCCGGCAAGTTCACCGAGGAGTCCGTCTCCGGCCCGCTCGCCGACCGCGTGCAGGCCCTGCACAAGCAGATCATCGAACTCATCGCCGAAAGCGACGACGCCCTCATGGGCAAGTTCTTCGACGAAGGCGGCACCCTCACCGAGGAGGAACTGCGCGCCGGCGTGCACGCCGCGTTCCAGTCCGGCCAGCTCGTCCCGGTCTTCGGCGTCTCCGCCGAGAAGGACATCGGCATCGCCCGCCTGCTCGACATCATCGCCAAGTACGGCTCCTCCCCGGTCGACCGCGCCCGGATCCCCGCCCGCGACGCCGCCGGCGCCGAGACCGAGCTCCAGCTCGACCGGCCCGAGACCGTCATCCACGTTTTCAAGACACTGGCCGAGCCGCACGTCGGCGAGCTCTCGTTCTTCCGCGTCTACTCCGGCTCCGTCACCGGCAACATGGAGCTCTACAACGCCTCGCGGAAGGTCACCGAGCGCCTCGGCCAGCTCCAGGTCGCCAACGGCAAGACCCGCACCACCGTGCCCAAGCTCGGCCCCGGCGACATCGGCTGCGTGCTCAAGCTCAAGGACACGCACACCGGCAACACCCTCTGCTCCCCCGGCCTCGCCCTCGAGCTGCCCAAGGTCGACTACCCCAGGCCGAAGGTCCACGCCGCCATGGTGCTCCACACCCGCGGCGAGGAGGACAAGCTCGCGACCGGCCTGAACACGCTCCACGAGGAGGACCCCACGTTCAGCCACCGCTACGACGGCGAGATCAAGCAGCACCTCCTCTCCGGCCAGGGCGACATCCACCTGCAGGTCCTCGCCGAACGGCTCAAGCGCCGTTTCAACGTCGCCATCGACCTGATCGAGCCGCGTATCCCTTATCGCGAGACAATCCGCGGCCGGGCCGAGTCGAAGTACCGCCACAAGAAGCAGACCGGCGGCTCGGGCCAGTTCGCCGAGGTCTGGATGCGCATCGAGCCGCAGGCGCGCGACGCCGGCATCGAGTTCACCGAATCGCTCGTCGGCCAGAACGTGGACCGGGTCTTCGTGCCCTCCGTCGAGAAGGGCGTGAAGACCGCCTGCGCCGAGGGCATCCTCGCGCATTTCCACGTCACCGACGTGAAGGTCGAGTTCTACGACGGCAAGATGCACCCCGTGGACTCCAACGACGTGTCCTTCCAGGTCGCCGGCTATTGGGCCTTCAAAGAGGCCTTCGCCAACGCGCGCCCCTGCCTGCTCGAGCCGATCTACAACGTCGAGGTGCAGGTGCCCGAGGCGTTCATCGGCGCCGTCATGGGCGACCTCTCCAGCCGCCGCGGCAAGATCCTCGGCGTCGACAGCGACGGGGCCTTCCAGGTCGTGAAGGCCGTGGTGCCGCAGAAGGAGCTCGCGAAGTACTCCACCGTGCTGCGCGCCCTCACCGGCGGCCGCGCCAACCACACGGAGAGCTTCGCCTACTACCAGGAGATGCCCGCCGAGTACGAGAAGGTCGTCATCGAGGAACGGAAGAAACAGTACGCGGCCGAACACGGCGGCCACTGAGCCGGCCCCTCCCCTCCGTCCGCGGGGGCGCGGCGAGCCGCGCCCCCGCGTCTCCCGCCCGGCAACCGATTCCCGATGGCCTCCTCGCCCCGCTCCCGCCGCGCGTCGCGCCTCGCCTTGTTCGCCGCAACCCTCGTGCTCGGTCCCGCGGCCGCGTGCGCCACCGAACCGCCGCAGAAGTTCGGCGCCCTCGACAAGCTCTCCGTCGCCGTCACCGACTTCACCGCCGCCGGCCGGGCCCTCCCGGCGGCCTCGCCGTCACAACCGGTCTACTACATCGGCGTCAATGCCGGCTTCCGCGCCTACACCGGCATCGTCCTGGGCGGCGATCCACCGCCGGACGAAAAACCCATGCTGGGGGTCATCACCAGCGTCCTCTCCGAACAGGGCTACCGCGGCGCCGACGACACCCACCCGCCCACCCAGATCATCGTCTGCTCCTGGGGCATCCTCGGCACCACCGGCCACAACCTCCTCGGCCCCGGGCCCGGGGCGCAATTTCTCGGAGGCGACAAGCTCGACATCGTCGACCGGAACCCCATCCCCGGGCACATCGACTTCGGCGACGTCCTCCGCCGCCGCTTCCGATCGGGCACCGCCGAGACCGTGCTGCAGATGACCCAGGGCAACCTCTACGCGGTGCTCCTGCGCGCCTACGACTTCGCCGCCGCCCAGCGCGGCGAGCGTGTCCAGCTCTGGGAGACCCGGATCGCCTGCGCCACCCCCGGCACGACGCTGGCGAAATCGCTCCCGCGCCTGGTGGTCGCGGGCCGGCACGTGATCGGCCGCGAGACGGCCATGCCGGTCGTGCGCAACGCCGCCCGCACCCGCGAGGCCTGGGTCGAGATCGGCGAGTCGAAGGTCATCGAGTTCATCGACCTCTCCGACCTCGGCCGCCGGGAAGGCTCGCCGGGCGCCGAGACCAGGCCGCCCGCCGAGCCCGGGAAATAGCCCCCGCTCCCTACGCCCGCACCGCCGGGTGTTCCGCCAGCCGCTTGAGCGCGCCGGCCAGCAGCGTCTTTCCTGGCTCCATCCGGTGCCAGGGCGATGCGCCCGACGGATGCGGCAGCGGCAGCACGTCGAACCGGTGGCCGCGCCACTCGGTGGGGAACACGTGCCCGATCCGCTCCGTGAGCAACGCCGGCTCCAGGAACTGGTTCATCGCCAGCTTGCCCACCGCGATCACCAGCTGCGGCTCGAGCAGCTTCACCTCCGCCTCCAGCCAGCGGAGACAGTTCGCGATCTCGTCCTCGTCGGGCACCCGGTCGCCGCCCTCGGCCTTCTTGCCCGGGAAGCACCGGCACACGGCGGCGAAATAGACGCGGTCGCGCGTCTCGTCCTCCGTCCAGCCGAGCGCGGCGTGGAACCACTTGAAGAGCGTCTTGCCGGCCGTCCATGCGAAGGGCCGGCCCAGCACCGGCTCCTTGTCGCCCGGCGCCTGCCCGACCAGCAGCACCTTGCTGCGCACCGCCCGCCCGGGCACCGACGGCGGGATCATGCGCGGGCAGAGTCTGCACGCGCGCAACTTCGCGATGTGGCGTTGGATCGGATCGACCGGCATCGCCGCAACTCCAACCACCTTCCCCCGCGCTCGCCAGCCCGAAGCATCCCGGCCGGAGCCGTGGGGGCGCCTGCCCCCCTCGCCGAGCGCTCACCACAGCGTCTCGATCCAGACGGTCTGCCGCGCGCGCCCACGCGCGGCGAGCAGCCACACCTGCCGGCGCGTGCCGAGTCGGGCCTTCGCCAACGAGACAATGTCGGGATCCGTCTGCCGTTCGCGGCAGATCGGCCCCACGTCCCCGCCGGCTGTGTACTCTATCCGGAAAGACCGCGCGCCATTCACGGCCAGCCGGGTCGCTTCGACCCGGGTGATCCGCACCGGCAGCGCCACGCCGCCGCGCAGAAGCCGGACCGCCCGCCACCGCCGCACGATTCCGCCGAAGAACATCCCGTACCCGATTCCCGCCGGCAGCACCGAGAGCAGCCCGATCCAGCCGTTCTCGTCGAACCGGGCCCCCAGGGGCAGGGCCAACTCCGGATACCCGGCCAGGCAGCGCACCCGCAGCGCCGCCCCCTCGCCCCAGCGCGGCCCGCTGGTGTGGCACCGTCCCGTCAGGCGCCGGCCGTCCGGCGCGGCATACGAGAAAACGTACGCCACGGAGCGATCGGTGTAGGGCGAGGACGGATCGTCCTCCACGCGTTCGACCACCCCGGGCACCTCGATCCCGTCCGGGCACGCCAACCGCCACTGCTGCGGCAGGCGCCACGGGAGGCTGACGGCGGCGACGATCGTGCCGAAAAAGGTGAATACCGCCCCGACGGCGAGCCGGTTGAGCGAGGCCGCCTGCGCCTTGGCGCGCCAGCGCAACCCCCACGGCACCCGCCGCGGTCGGCGCGCGGCGAGGAACCCGCCCAGGTCGTCGGAAACGTTGTCGGGCGCGGGCAACGGAGGGGGATGCACCGCGCCAGACTCGCGGATCGGGCGGCTCCAACAAGTCAATTTGACCGCCCCGTGCGCGGCCTCGGCCGACCAAGGCCTCCGTCTGCGCCTCGCGCCCAGCCCGAACGGCACCGGGAGGGCCGCTCGGGCGCGTTGCACGAGTCGGACTACGCGCCGGCCTGGCTGCGATGCCGGGCCTCGATCTCGCGGTTGATCTCGTCGATCTTGTCGTCCTCGAGCTCGTACTTGGAGATGATGAACATCGCGAGCAGGAGCAGGATGGCGGGCAGGACCACGACCAGCCAGAGGATGCCCTGCTGGGCGAAGGCCGACTGCTCGGCAGCCTTCGGGTCGAAGTTCGTGAACGCGAGGACCAGACCGGGGATGACGCCGCCGAGGGCGAAGCCGGCCTTGAAGAAGATGCCGGTGAGCGCGTTGACGACGCCGGCGATGCGTTTGCCCGTCTTCCACTCGCCGTAGGAGATCACCTCCGGCACCAGCGCCCACATGTAACCGGTCGCCACGATGACGCCGGTCGACTTCACGAACTGGGCGACGTACACCAGCCAGAGCTGGGAACGGAGCGAGGGCACGGTGGAGATGACATACAGCATCGCCATGCCGATGATCGCGACGGTGAGGAACACGTAGAACATCCGCTTCTTGCCGATGGCGCGTTTGATGGCCGGCACCAGCGGCATGAAGATGAAGGCCGGAACCGAGCCGAGGGCGTTGAACCATTTCAGGGCCTCGGCATGGCCGACGTTGTACTGCATGTAGTAGGCGGAGGCGGAGTTGCCGACGGCCATCATCGCGAAGGCGGTGATGAAGAAGAAGGCGAGGATGCGCAGCGGGCGGTTGCGGAGGAACTCGGTGAACAGGTCCGAATAGCTGACCGTGTGCCCCGTGCTCTCATCCATCACCACGCGCTCCTTGGTCTGGGTGAAGCAGTACACCAGGAGACCGAAGCCCACGAGGGCGTAGACCGACATCACCGCGAACCACACGCCCGAGGCGGCCGGCTTGGACCAGTCGTTGTTCGGGGCGAAGTACTGGATGGTGGCCGGCACGCCGAACTGCACCGCCAGGCCGCCCATGTTCGCCATGAACATGCGGGTCGAGGTGAGCTTGGTGATCTCGTCGGTGTCGCGGGTGAGCGAGGCGTTCAGCGCGCCGTAGGGCACGTTGATGAGGGTGTAGCAGAGCGAGAGCGTCACGTAGGTGACGTACGCATACCAGAGCTGCCCGGAGAACCCGTTCCAGAACGAGAGGATCGCCAGACCGGTGAGCGGGATGCCGCCGAGGATCAGGTAGGAGCGGTACTTGCCGAGCTTGGGATTGTGCTTGTCGACGAAGGCGCCCACGAACGGGTCCCAGAGCACGTCGACCAGGCGCACGACCAGGAACATGAACGCCGCCGCCCCCGGGCTGATCCCGAAGACGTTCGTGTAGAAGAACAGCAGGTAGGTGGCGACGGTCTGGTAGATGAGGTTCTGCGCCAGATCTCCGGCGCCGAACCCGATGCGGGTGAGCGCCGAGAGTTTGTAGAAGCCGTTGGTGGCCGGAGCGCGCTGCGTAGTCGTATCCATGGTCTAGGTTTTGTGGTGGTGGGGAAAGCGAAAGACCACCGATCAATTCACGGCGGGGGAGTGTTGGCGAGCACCGAACCGCCGGCGGACCGGGGCATGGCAGGCGGCGCGCGAAGCGCGGCACCGCGACAGCGGTGCCGGGCGCCTCAGACGAGGAACGCCAACGGCAGATGCAGCGCCGCCCACAGGGCGAAACGCCGCAGCGCCGGCCGGCGCACGCCCGCGGCCAGCGTCGAGAAGTAGAGGCCCTTCGCCAGCGTGTTCACCATCATCGCCACCAGGATCGCCGAGACGAGCAGCCGCTCCGGTGCCGGGTTGCTCTGCACCAGCGAGAGGATGAACGGGTCGATGTCGACCACGCCGATCACCGCCGCCAGCCCGAGCAGCGCCGAGTCGCCGAAATGCGCCTGCACCAGCTTCGTGGCGACCATGAGCACGACGAAGAGCACCGCGAACACCAGCGCCGGCACGATCTCGAAGGGGTTCTGCAGCGAACCGACCGGGCCCTTCGCGCCGGGCTCCTCGGCCGGGCGCACCAGCCAGGCCAGCACGAGACCGGCCGCGCACAGCACCCCGAGCTTCCAGGCCAGCA
>DAOOFR010000135.1:0-9562 GCA_035415285.1 Opitutaceae bacterium | reverse complement strand
GTGGTTTTGCTCTTAACGATCCCCCCTGTCCACTTTTCGGGGGCCACCTCAGGGAGCGGCCGGCGCGCCGGCACCACAGTTCGCGCTTCCTGTTCATGCAGGTGGCCGAGGAGCGCCTGCCGGCGGAGGTCGTGGCCAACATCCGCGAGTCCGCCCAGGAGGGCCTGAAGAACGGCGCGGCGCAGGGCTTCCTCGAGGCCTTCCATCTCGCGGCCGAGGCGATCCTCGACGAGGACGATTTCAAGACGCTCACCGAGGAGGCCAAGCAGCGCGCGGACGCCCCGGTGGAGTGAGGGGAGCGGCGTGGCCGCAGCGCGACCGTTCGCTGGCGCGCGGCGGCCTACATTTCCCCAAACAATCCTTGCTCGCCTCCACCCCGTCCCTAATCCTCCGCCCACCTTTCGGGTCCCATGAAACTGATCATCGCCATCATCAAACCCTTCAAGCTTGAGGAAGTTAAGGAAGCCCTTGCCGGCATCGGCATCGAGGGCATGACCGTGACCGAGGTCAAGGGCTTCGGTCGCCAGAAGGGGCACACTGAAATCTACCGCGGCAGCGAGTACACCGTGGATTTCCTCCCGAAGGTGAAGCTCGAGGTTGCCGTGCGCGACGATCTCACCACCAAGGTCGTGGACACGATCGTGAAGAACGCCCGCACCGGGAAGATCGGCGACGGCAAGGTCTTCGTCATGCCGGTCGAGGAAGTCATCCGCATCCGGACCGACGAGCGCGGCGACGCCGCCATCTGAGCGGTTCCGCTCCCGTCCGCTCCGGCCGCACGCTCGTGCGGGCGGCGGCGAACGGGGGAGGGCGCATCTTCCCCGAACTCCCGTGTCGCAAACCGGCTATCAGGTCATCGCCCGCAAGTGGCGCCCGCAGATCTTCGACGACGTCGTCGGCCAGGATCATGTCGTGCGCACGCTGAAGAACGCGATCACCCGCAACCGGATCGCCCACGCCTATCTCTTCGTCGGCCCGCGCGGCACCGGCAAGACCTCGACCGCCCGCATCTTCGCCAAGGCGCTCAACTGCGAGAAGGGGCCGACGCCGTCGCCGTGCGGTGAATGCGCCGCCTGCCGCGACATCGCCGCCGGCACGCACCTCGACGTGATCGAGATCGACGGCGCCTCCAACAACGGCGTCGACCAGGTCCGCGACCTGCGCGAGACCGTGCAGTACGCGCCCGCCGCCGGCCGCTACAAGGTCTACATCATCGACGAGGTCCACATGCTCTCGGCCGCGGCGTTCAACGCGCTGCTCAAGACGCTCGAGGAGCCGCCGGAGCACGTGAAGTTCATCTTTGCCACCACCGAGGCGCAGAAGGTTCTCCCCACCATCGTCTCCCGCTGCCAGCGGTTCGACCTCCGGCCGATCTCCGACGAACTCATCTCCGAGCGGCTCAAACGCATCGCGGAGGTCGAGAAGATCGAGGTCTCGCCCGAGGCGCTCGCCAGCATCTCGCGCCTGGCCGACGGCGGCATGCGCGACGCGCAGTCGATCTTCGACCAGATGATCGCGTTCTGCGGCCAGAAGATCTCCGAGGCCGACGTGCTCGACGTGTACGGACTCGTGGGCGCCGAGCAGGTGGCGAAACTCGCCGCCGTCGTCGCCACCGGCGACCACCGCCAGCTCGTCGAGATGGTCGACGAGTTCGACGCCGGCGGTCGCGATCTCTTCCGGCTGCTCGCCGACCTGCAGACGGTGATTCGTCGCACGCTGCTCGATGCGATCAAGGCGGGCGGCAAGAGCCGCAGCCTCGGGACCGAGCTCACGACCGAGCAGCTCACCCGCCTGCTCGATGCGCTGCACGAGGGCGAGGGCGGGGTGAAATTCGGGCTCTCCGAGAAGATCAATTTCGAGATCACCCTCCTGAAGGCCGTCGAGGGCAGCCGCTCGCGCGCCCTCGACAGCGTGCTCAAGGAGATCGCCGCGCTCGCCGAGGCGAGCCCCGCCGGCGAAAAAAAAAAGAGCTGACGCCTGATTCTGGCGACGCCCCGGCCGCGGAAAAGGCGGCGGAGGGCGATGTCGAGGAAGCCGGCGAGAGCGCCTCCGTGACGGCCGAGAGTGTCGGCCGGGTGGAGGAGGGCGAACCGATCGGCCCCAGCGCCGCCGACGAGGCCGCGATGATGGGGGAGGACTACACGCCGCCGCCGGGCGAACCGGTGGGGCGCGCCCCGTCCGCGGGGGGGAGACTGCCCTCGCTCGACAGCTTGGTGACGAAGATCCCGGAGGCGACGCGCCGGGGGCTGGACGAGCATCTGCGCGCGCGTTTCATGCGCGTGCGCAAGCTCAAGCCCGGCGAGCTGCGCTGAATGGCGTGCGGCGGATGGCGTGTCAGCCGCAACGATGCAATGGCGCCGGTTTCGCTCGGCCGGGCGGCGGTTGCTCTGGCCGAGCGGTGCGAGCGAGCCCGCACCCTACGCCGACCGAATGACTGCGTCTCAGGGCTTCGGATAGCCGACGGAGTGGGCGAGGAGGATGCGCTGGTCGGGGCGGAGGCGGAGCTTCTCGGCGGCGACCTCGCGCTGGAGCGTGGCGCGCGGGCAGGTGGCCAGCCCCTCGGAGGCGCAGAACAGGCCGGTGTTCTGCGAGAGGTAGCCGCAGTCGATGTGCGCCAGCAGCAGCTTCCGGTTCTCCTCCTTCTCGCTGCGTCGCGAGAGGTCGGCGACATAGAGCAGTTGCACCGGCGCGGCGGCGAAGCGCCGGCCGGCGATCTGGCCGCGGATGTCCTCGGAGGTGACGAGCAGGAGCTTGTTGGCGGCGGCGTCGTAGCGGTAGGCGCCTTGCGGCAGCACGACGTAGAGGTCGAACTCCTGGCGGTTGTTGGCGGTGGGCGCGGTGCGGCGGCCGTCGGGGCGGTTGATGCCGAAGGTGGCCCAGAGCAGGTCGGCGAGCTGCTGCGGCGAGAGCTCCCGGGTGTCGTACTCGCGGATACTCTGGCGCTTCGCCAGCGCTTCCATGAGCGGCAGGCCGCCGGTCTGGTGCGGGGCGGGCAGGGTGATGTCGCCGGCACGGAGGCCGAGGGTGGCGACGAGGGCGAGGAGAACGAGGAACGTGTGTTTCATCGGGAAGAAACGGGGACGGTTTGCGAACGGAGCGACACGGGTAACGAAAGAGGCGAGCCGAAGTGTTGGCGTTTCTCCCCGGGCGCGCAAAGAAGAAGGCCGGACGCGAGGTCCGGCCTTCGGGGGGAAAACGACGGGAGCCGGGCTGGGCCGGCGGTTACTGGCCGCAGCAGTTCTTGAACTTCTTGCCGCTGCCGCAGGGGCAGGGGTCGTTGCGGCCGACCTTCGGCAGCTCGCGGCGGATCGTGATCTTCGGGAGCTGGACCTCCTGCTTCGTCTCCTCGGGGGCGGGGCCCGCCTCGGCCGGGGGCGGCGCGGCGCGCCCGGGGATGGAGATGCCCTCGGCCACGGCGTGGGCGACGGCGGGGGGCGGCGGGGGGGTGTTGGCGGGGCTCTCCAGGCGCAGGGTGCGCGAGAGGATCGCCATCATGTTCTCGAAGGCGTCGCGGTTGGTCGCGGTGCGGAACAGGCCGGTGCAGATCTCGAGGCGCACGTTGGTCATCAGCTCCTCGAAGTACTTGAAGGCCTCGCCCTTGTATTCGGTGAGCGGATCCTTCTGGCCGTAGCTGCGCAGGCCGACGCTCTTGCGCAGGTCCTCCATCTCGGTGAGGTGCTCCTGCCAGTGGTGGTCGATGGCGTTGATGATGACGAAACGCTCGAGCGAGCCGAGGGCCTCGGGATTCTCGACGGACTCCTTGAGGGCGTAGGCCGCCTTGATCTTGTCGGCGACGAGGGTGGCGGCGGCCTCGGCGCCGAGGCCGGCGAGTTCCTCGACCTTGAGGGCGACGGGGAAGTGCATGCACACCCAGCCGACGAAGGACTCGAGCTTGGCGGTCTCGGGGCCGCCCTTCTCGTCGAAGCCGGCGGTCTCGGCGCGGAAGAGCATCTCCTCGTCGATGAAGGTGAAGACCTGGTCCTTGCTGCGGTCGGCGTGGAGGGCGCCGTTGCGGATGGTGTAGATGACCTCGCGCTGCTTGTTGAGCACGTCGTCGTACTGGAGCAGGCGTTTGCGGATCGAGTAGTTCTGCTGCTCGACCTTCTTCTGGGCGGACTCGATGGACTTGTTGAGCCACGGGTGTTCGAGCTCCTCGCCCTCCTTCATCGAGCTCTCGATCATCTTCGCCATCATGCCGCCGGAGGCGAAGAGGCGCATGAGATCGTCCTCGAGGGAGATGTAGAAACGTGACTGGCCCGGGTCGCCCTGGCGCGAACAACGGCCGCGCAGCTGGCGGTCGATGCGGCGGGACTCGTGGCGCTCGGTGCCGATGACGAACAGGCCGCCGAGCTCGGGCACGCCGTCGCCCAGTTTGATGTCGGTGCCGCGGCCGGCCATGTTGGTGGCGATGGTGACGGCGCCGCGCTGGCCGGCGCGGGCGACGATCTCGGCCTCCTGCTGGTGGTACTTGGCGTTGAGCACGGAGTGCACGATGCCGGTGCGGCGGAGCATGCGGCTGAGCACCTCGGAGGATTCGACCGAGACGGTGCCGACGAGCACCGGCTGGCCCTTGGCGTGGGCCTCCTGGATCGCCTTGATGACGGCGCCGAACTTCTCGCGGCGCGTCTTGAAGATGAGGTCGTTGGCGTCCTTGCGGATGCAGGGCTTGTTCGTCGGCACGACGGTGCAGGCGAGCTTGTAGATGTCCATGAACTCGAGCGCCTCGGTCTCGGCGGTGCCGGTCATGCCCGCGAGCTTCCGATACATGCGGAAGTAGTTCTGGATGGTGATGGTGGCGTAGGTGCGCGTCTCGCGCTCGATGGCGACGCCCTCCTTGGCCTCGACGGCGCCGTGCAGGCCGTCGGACCAGCGGCGGCCGGGCATGATGCGGCCGGTGTTCTCGTCGACGATGACGATCTTGCCGTCGGGGGAGACGACGTACTGGACGTCGCGCTCGTAGAGGCTGTAGGCGCGCAGGAGCTGGGAGATGGCGTGGATGTCCTCGGAGACCTGTTCCTGGAACTCCTGGAGCTGGACCTTGGCGGCCTCCTTCTCGGAGGGGGACTTGGTGGTGTCCTTGTCGATCTCCATGTGGGCCGTGGCGACATCGGGCATCATGAAGGCATCCGGATTGTCCGGACGCAGGAAGGTGCGGCCCTTCTCGGTGAGGTCGGCCTGGTGCTGGCGCTCGTCGATGACGAAGTAGAGCTCCTCCTTGAGCTTGTAGTACTCGTCGCGGCGGAAGTCCGTGTTCATCTCGAGGTCGATCTTGTCGAGAAGCTTGCGGGACTCGGAGCTCTCCATGAGACGCTGGAGGAGCTTGTTGCGCGGCATGCCGGCCTTCACTTGCAGCATCTGGAGCTGGGCGGTGTAGGTCTCGTCCGGGGTGCGGTTGGGTTTCTCGAGCAGCGCCTTGGCCTCGCCGATGAGGCGGTTGCACAGGCGGGTCTGCTCGGCGAAGAGCCGCTCGATGCCGGGCTTGTGGCGGGTGAAGGGCTGCTCGCGCTCGATCGGGGCCGGGCCGGAGATGATCAGCGGCGTGCGCGCCTCGTCGACCAGGATGGAGTCGACCTCGTCGACGATGCAGTACCAGTGGTCGCGCTGGACCTGGTCCTCCTTGCGGGTGGCCATGCCGTTGTCGCGCAGGTAGTCGAAGCCGAACTCGGAGGCGGTGCCGTAGGTGATGTCGCGCTGGTACATCTCGCGGCGCAGGCTCGAGGGCATCTGCTGCTGGATGCAGCCGACGGAGACGCCGAGGAAGTTGTACAGGTGGCCCATCCACTGGGAGTCGCGGCGGGCGAGGTAGTCGTTGACGGTGACCAGCTGGGTGTTGAGGCCGTTCAACGAATTGAGGTAGAGGGGCAGGGTGGCGACGAGGGTCTTGCCTTCGCCGGTGGCCATCTCGGCGATCTTGCCCTGGTGGAGCGCGATGCCGCCGATGAGCTGCACATCGAAGTGCACCATATTCCAGACCAGCTCGTGATCGCAGACGATGACGGTGCGCCCGCAGAGCCGGCGGGCGGCGTTCTTCACCGCGGCGAAGGCCTCGGGCAGGAGGGCGTCGAGGGTCTCGCCAGCTTTGACGCGGGCGCGGAACTCGTCGGTCTTGGCGCGGAGCTGCTCTTCGGTGAGCGACTGGTATTCGGTTTCGAGCGCGTTGATTTTCGCGACGAGGGGCTGGCACGACTGGATGAACTTCCGGTAGTGGCGGCCGGCGAAACGTTTGAAGAACCAGGAAATCATGAGAAAGGGGCAAACGGTTGGAGTCGGCGCCGGGTTTGGCAACGGGCAAATGCCCGGCGTTTCCGAGGACGCGCCACACGCGGCGGCGCCGGTGCCGGGCCCGTGGGCAATGGTGGCGCGGCGCCATCCGCCGGCCTCCTGCCGCGGGGCGGGGGCGGGCGGCGAGGATGCGTGCGTGGATGCTCGTTCTTCCGGCTAGCGGCGGCGCGGTTTTTCGCTCAGGGTTGCGCGCCATGTTCGACCACGTCGAGAAGCTCAAGGAGTACGTCCGCTGCCAGAGTGTGTCGGCGGATCCGCAATTTGCCGACGGCATGCGGCAGGCGCGCGAGTTCATTGCCGGCCTGCTGCGCGAGATCGGGTTCGCCGTGGAGGTGGTGCCCACGCCCAAGCACCCGCTGGTGCTGGCCAGCCGCGGCGGCGATCCGAAGTGGCCGCATGTGGTGATCTACGGGCACTACGACGTGCAGCCGGCGGACCCGCTCGCGCTGTGGGAGTCGCCGGCGTTCGAGCCCGCGGTGCGCGGCAACCGCATTTACGGACGCGGCACGGCCGACAACAAGGGCCCGCTGCTGGTGCATGTCGCCGCGGTGGCCAAGCTGCTCGCGGCCGAGCCCGACCTGCCGCTGCGGATCACGTTCCTCATCGAGGGCGAGGAGGAGATCGGCAGCCCGAGCTTCCTGCCGTTCCTCGAGAAGTACCGCGACCGGCTGAAGGCCGACTTCGTGTTCCTCTCCGACACTGGCAGCCCGCGCGAGGACCAGCTGGTGGTGACGTGCGGACTGCGGGGCCTGTTCACCTTCGAGATCGAACTCACCGGCCCGCAGAGCGACCTGCACTCGGGGCTGCACGGCGGCGCGCTACTCAACCCGCTGCAGGCCCTTTCCGAGATCTGCGCCTCGCTCCATCTGCCGGACGGCCGGGTGAACATCCCCGGTTTCTACGACGAGGTGCGCCCGGTGCAGGAATGGGAGCGCGACGAGCTGCGCAAACTCGGCACGAGCGAGGCGGAGTATCAGAAGTTTCTGGGCATCCCGGCCTTCCATGCGCACCCCGGCTACTCGCCGTTCGAGGCGGTGCGCTTCCTGCCCACGCTGGAGTTCAACGGGCTCGGCGGCGGCTATCAGGGTGAGGGCAGCAAGACCGTCATCCCGAGCAAGGCGATGGCGAAGATCAGCTGCCGCCTCGTGCCCGACCAGGACCCCGAGACGGTGAAGGCCCGCGTCTATCGCGCGCTGCGCGAGCGCTGCCCGAGCGGCGTGCGGATGACGATCATCGACGGCCACAACGGCGTGCCCTACGTCGCCGTGCCGCCGGGCAAACCGAACACGCCGGCCGACCAGTCGCCGGTGCTGGCGCGGGCTTTCCGTGCGACCGACGCCGCGGTGGCCGAGGTCTTCGGCAAGCCGCCGCTGTATCTGCGCGAGGGCGGCAGCGTGCCGATCATCGGCGACATCAAACGCGTGCTCGGCCTCGACTCGTTGCTGCTCGGCCTCTTCCTGCCCGAGGACAATCTCCACGCGCCCAACGAGAGCTTTCATCTCGGGGTGATGGAGAAAGGCATCCGCGTTTCCGAAAAGATCCTGCGTGCGCTGGCCCGCGGGTGACAGCCGCGACGGTCTCCGCCTCCGGCGCGCGGCAGGGGCGGAGCCTGCGGGATCGAACTTTCCTCGCCGTTCCGACACCCGGGCTTGCCAGCGCCGTTTCCCGCCCCTTACTTCGCCAACCCTCTTCAATCCATGGCACGCATTGTCCAAAAATACGGCGGCACGTCCGTCGGCGATATTGAGCGCATCAAGAAGGTCGCGCAGCGCATCAAGGAATGGCGCGACCAGGGCAACGAACTCGTTGTCGTCGTCTCCGCCCGCGCCGGCGTCACCAACGAGCTCATCGCCAAAGCCAAAGCCATCACGCCGCATCCCGACGAGCGTGAGATGGACATGCTGCTGACCATCGGCGAGCAGGAGACGATCGCCCTCACCGCCATGGCCCTGCAGGCGATCGGCGTGCCGGCGGTGTCCCGCACCGGCCAGCAGGCCGGCATCGTCAGCGACAACTTCCACACCAAGGCGAAGATCAAACGCTTCGAGTCCTCGCCGCTCAACGACGACCTCGCCCAAGGCAAGGTTGTCATCGTGGCGGGCTTCCAGGGCATCACCGAGCAAGGCGAGACCACCACCCTCGGCCGCGGCGGCTCCGATCTGACCGCCATCGCCATCGCGCACGTGGTGAAGGCCGACATCTGTCAGATCTACACCGATGTCGACGGCGTCTACACCGCCGATCCGCGCGCCGTGCCGAACGCCAGCAAGATCCAGGAGATCTCCTACGACGAGATGCTCGAGCTGGCCAGCTCCGGCTCGAAGGTCATGCAGTCCCGCTCCGTCGAGTTCGCCCACAAATACGGCGTCGATTTCGAGGTTCGTTCCAGCTTCAACAACAATCCCGGTACCATCGTGAAGGCAGAAACCAAATCCATGGAAGATGTCGTTGTCCGCGGCGTGGCCGTCGACAAGGACCAGGCGAAGGTCGTCGTCAGCCAGATCCCCGACAAGCCGGGCACCGCCGCCCAGGTGTTCCGCGCGCTCGCCGACGCGGCGATCGTCGTCGACATGATCGTGCAGAACATGGGGCACGGCGGCCTCGCCAACCTCACCTTCACCGTGCCGAAGACCGAGACGCACAAGGCCAAGGCGGTTGTCGAGCAGGTCCTCGCCGGCCTCGGGGGCGGCAAGGTCGAGCTGCTCGAGAACATCGCGAAGCTCTCCATCGTCGGCGTCGGCATGAAGACGCACTCCGGCGTGGCCGCCTCGCTCTTCCAGGCGCTCGCCGCGCAGGGCATCAACATCGACCTGATCAGCACCTCCGAGATCAAGATTTCGGTGACGCTCGACGGCGCGAAGGTCGACGACGCCCAGCGTGCCGTGCACACCGCCTTCGGCCTGGACAAGGCGTAAGGGCGGGCCCGCAACGTCGCGAGGAGTGAGTAGCGGGTTGCGAGTAGCGCGACCCCGCCGCAGATTTCCGAGAACCCGGACCGCCACCGCGGCCGGGTTTTCGCGTAGTAGGACCGGTCTCCGACCGGTCGCTCTGGATCGGGGCCGAAGCGGAACGGCGCTGGGAGCGAAGGCTAGTGTCCTTGGCGTCCAGTCGGAGACTGGACCTGCTATGAAGGCGTCGCAGGCAAGGATGAAAATGTCGTTGGATTTCTGGGTGGGTGATCCGGGCCCGGCGGGACCTCGGAGGGTGGGAGTTCCCCGCTCCGCGGGGGTGAGGTGGACCCCGAACGTGAGACAGCGGGGACGGGTTGGTTAGTTATGGA
>DAOOFR010000134.1:0-9658 GCA_035415285.1 Opitutaceae bacterium | reverse complement strand
AGTGGCTGGTTTTGAACCGACCCGAAGTGGCTGGTTTTGAAGTGACCGGTGACACTCAAGCGAACGCTCAATGATCAACTCGGCGATGCGTCGTGCCTCGAGCACGGTAGTCGCCATCCCGGTCTGCCTGACGATTTCGTCCTCAAGCCGAGTGACCGTGGTCTGCTGGTGATGCCGCTTCGTCAGGAAGTAGTAGCGGTTCGGGTGATGGACCGTTTCTGCCGTTTTCGCATCGGCCAACGCCTTCTCCTCCCAGCGCGCGCTCTGGATTGTGTCCTGGATTGCGGCAAGTACGACGTTCCCATCTCGCGAGAAAACGAGCCAATCACGCCCACCGTCTCCCGCACCATCAACATTGATTGCTTGGAGCGAAAAGACGTCGTGGAGGACGATCCCAACGATTCCGCGAAAAGCACGCTGACTGACAGTCCCAAGGCGGTTCTGAAGTTCTTCCGCGTCCATACGGGCAGATAACTAGACCATAGATGCCTCCGCGAGAAAATCCTGTTTCACTGCGCACTCGTAACTAGGCGTTTCGTTTTCGCCGTTGGCGAACCCTACCGGATTTCTGATGCCCTGAGACTACACCATGAGCCCGGTAAGCAGGCGCCGGAACCGGAGCACGAGTTGCTCCGTTGAATGTCCGGCGACGGGTCCGGCAAAATCTTGCGGTCGGTATCCTTCGCCTGACAGTCGTGTGAGGAGCGGCGTGAGTGCCCGGCTCAATTCAATCGACTGGAGGTTGGGCGAATAGCCAGCAAACGCGGGGGACGCGGTCACGTCGTGAAAGCGGCGGATGGGCGTGAAGAGGACCGCCCGTGAGAGCCACTGCGGGTATTCGGAGCTCCCGTCCTCGCGCCTTGCAACGGATGCCGAACCTCCGCAGCGTTTTTAGGCTACGAATTCCAGCCCGAGGACCTCGCCATCGCCACCTCCGCCAAAGACCGCCTCTTTCGCGAACTCCTGCCCGCTCTCGGCAAGGCTTCCGCGTATTTCTCCTTTTCGCAGATCCGCTCCGCGGTGCGCGCGGCCGAACTCACCGCCACCGAGGGCACGCTGAAGGTCTATCTCTCCGAGGCCGTCGCCAAGGGCCTGATTCACGACGCCGGTCGCGGCTGGTATTCCCGCCTCTCCAAACCGCTTGTACTCGACCCTCGGCCGGTCCGGGAACTCGTCCGCGCCGTCGAGAAGGCGTTCCCGCTGCTCGATTTCGCCGCCTGGAGCACCGTGCAGTTCAACCCTTGGATGCACCACCTCCTCGCCCAGCCGGTGCACTTCCTCCATGTGCCCCGCGAGCACCTGGAAACAATCGGCGACACCCTGAGCAGCCTCGGCTGGGAGGTGGCGGTCAATCCCGGCAAGAAAGAGGCCATCCGCGACATTCACCCCGGCGAAAAGATGGTCGTGCTCCGTCCGACCCATTCCAAGCAACCCCCGGCGCAAGACCACTTCGCCGCCCCCGAGCAAGTGCTCGTTGATCTTCAGATCGAAACTGAGGCGCTGAGCCTCATGGACAGCTCCGAAGCCCGAGCAGCCGCCTTCGGCGCCGCGAACAGCGGCTTCGTAAAAATGGCTGAGCTAAAGCGTTTTGCGGAGTTCCGGCAGCTCAAGCTGGAGCAACCATGGTCAATTAACTAACGCCACTTTTCTTTCATTTTTGGCGTTAGTTAACCGCGCAAACTCCAATGTTTCCCGCACACATTTACACCCGGGCATGGGCCGATCAGGAGCGCCGAAATCTGGCCAACTGCGACCCCGGTCTGCTCGAGAAATGCGTGCGGGCGCTGACCTTGCTGGGGCATCTGGCGGAAAGCGGCCTGCCCTTCTTGTTCAAGGGTGGCACAAGCATTCTGCTCCACCTGCCGAAGATTCCCCGCCTCTCCATCGACATCGATATTGTCTCACCGGCGAGCAACGAGGAGTTGGACCGCATCGTCGCCCGGATCGGGCAAACCGCCCCCTTTATCCGTCCGGAAGAAAACGTCCGCAACACCTCCACGGATCGGGAGCCTTTGCCGCACCGGCGCCACTTCAAATTCTGGTTCCCCAGCGAGCGCGCCCAGAACGGCGAAGACTTCATCCTGCTCGACGTCGTCCAGGAAGCGCATTGGCCGCACACCACGCTGGAGCGGCCCATCCGCACGGCGTTTCTCGTCCCCGACCGCGAAATCTCCGTCACGCTGCCCACCATCGAAAGCCTGATCGGCGACAAGCTCACCGCCTTCGCGCCAACGACAACGGGAGTGAAGCTGCGGAGGCGCAACAACGAGCCGGGCGAGGTGATGCAGGTCGCGAAACAGCTCTTCGACGTCGGCCACCTCTTCGAGCACGCGGCCGACTTCGCACAGATCGCCCGCACCTACGACGGCGTCCAAGCCCAGGAATCGGGCTACCGCGACAATCTCCACAGCCGCGACGCCACCCTCGCCGACACGCTCAGCGCCTGCCTCGGCATCACCGGCGTCCGGGTGCGGCAAGCCCCGGCAACCCTGTTTCCCGACACCGATTTGCTGGTCGCCGGTTTCCAGCGGCTGGAAAGCCATCTCACGCAACGCCGCCCCGACGAAAACGGCCGCCGCCTGCTCGCCGCCCGGGCCGCCGTGCTGGTCGCTCACCTACGCTCGGGCCGACCCTTCGATTTCACCACCGCCCGTTATACCGGCAGCGATAGCCAGATTGCTGCGATCAAAACCGCATCGCTCAACGGCCGTCCGCATGCTTGGATCGACGGCCTCAAAGCCGTGAACCCAGAAGCCTACTACTACTGGCACCAGGCCCTCACGCTTTCCCAAATCTAGTCCATCTGAATACCGTCGAAAACGAACAGAAATTGGTAGAGGGATTCACTCGCAAGCGATCACGGGTTTCGCTCCCGAAAATTCCGGCGATTTTCGGCTTTTTCGTGAGCCACCGCCGAGCCACCAAATGTAAATTTTAGGGGCTAAGTCGTTGATAGTTGTCCGACCGAAAAAGGGTTCGAGTCCCGTCCATCCCGCCATTTTGAAGGCCGCCGGTTTCCCCCGGCGGCCTTTTCGTTTTCAACCCGGAGACTGCATCCGGGCAACCCACAGAGGCAGAGGAGCGACGGAAGGAGGGCATTCTGCCGTTCGGTAGAACCTACGCAGCGGGGAACTTGGTGTTGAAGAACCCGGATTCGGGGTGCGCACCCAGCGGGTGAGTGCCTCTGCCGGCCGCTCTTCCTCCGAACTCTCTGTGATCTCTTGCCTTATCTCTGTGCCCTCTGTGTCCAACTGCTTTGCATCGGCTGTGGCCCGATTCATCCGAAAATCGACCACGAATCACACGGATGACCGGGGAACGATCCGTACCTATCCGTGAGATCTGTGGTCGCTGGCTCAGATTGCAAAGGAGGCGCAGGCCGCGCCCCGCCCGGTCACTTCCCCGCAGCGGCGCGCGTCAACCGGTAGAGCCGGGCCCCGTGGTACGGCACCACCGGCGCGAACACGCCGGGCTGCTCGCCGAGGTCGGCGTGGCGCCACAGATCGCGCACGCGCACCGGCCCGCCGCCGACCAGCGCCGCCAGATCTACCTCGATCGGCAGGCCGGGGCCTTCGTCGGTGTTGGCGGCCGTGCCGACCACCGTGAGGAAGCGGACCGCGCCGGGCCCCTCGTGCTTGGGATCGACCCCGGCGGCGGCGCGGAACCGCACCGCGCCCGCGGGCACCGCGTACTCGATCACCGCGGAAGCCAGCGCGCCGAGGCCGAGCACCTGCTCGCCATCCTTCGCGATCTTCGCGCTGTCCCACTGCGCGTCGGCGCGGGTCCACGCCCCCGCAGTGAGCGGCACCTCGGAACCGTCGGCCATCATCCAGCGCGGCTCGCTCCACAGGACCGGCACGAAGCCGTCGAACTCACCCACCGGCTCGGCGGCAAGATACAGCGCACGGCCGTCACGCACCTCGATGTCGATCGCGTTCACGCTTTTCGTGCCGACCGCCACCGCACCGGAATCGTGGCGGGCGTTGGCCGGGACCAGTTGCACGCGGTCGCGGGCGTTGAAGAGCGCGAGATAGGTGTCGCCATTCGCCGGGTCCTTCGCCGTCCAGGCGACCAGCCCGTCGCGGTCGAAGAGAGGGCGGTTGGCCGTGCTGCGCTGGTTGACGGCGAGTACCTCGTCGTTGGTGAGCAGCGCCAGCGTGGGGGCGTCCGTCTTGGTGAGATCGCCTCCGTGCATGAGCGGCGAACGCGCGATCGACCACAGCGTCATCAGCGTGAGCTGCTCGTCGGGCGTGAAACGTGTGGTCCGCGCGCCCTGCATGATCGTGCCGAGCGGCAGCATGTCGGCATCGGGCCACGCGCCGGGGCGGCGGTGCGGGTTCCAGTTGGCGAGACGGCCGAACTGCTCGCGCAGCGCCAGCCAGCGGTCCCAGAAGTCGTCGCTGATGCGCCAGAGGTTGGCGTGCGTCGTCACGTGGTCGGCGGCGCGCAGGTCGGTCGCCCCAGGCGAGAGGCTGAGCACCATCGGGCGGCCCGCCTTGTCGATCGCGCGGCGGATGGCCTCGACCTCGGGCTGATTCTGGAAATACGGCCGGCTGAGGTCGTCGACCTTCACGTAGTCGACGCCCCACTCGGCGAGCAGCGCGAAGACCGAATCGTAGTACGCCTGCGCGCCGGGCTTGGCCATGTCGACGCCGTACATGTCGGGATTCCATGGGCACACGTGGACCTTGTCCGCGATGTCCTGCGCGCGGTACTCGGTGCCGAGGATGGGCAGGTTGCGCTCGACGGCCTGCCGCGGGATGCCGCGCATGAGGTGGATGCCGAACTTCAGCCCGAGCCCGTGGACGTACGAAGAGAGGGCCTTGAAGCCGTTGCCTCCCTCGGCCGAGGGGAAACGGTTGGTCGCCGGCTGGAGGCGGCCGTGGGCATCCATCGTGAGCACGGCGTCGGCGCGGTAGCCGTGGTCCTTCGCGCCGGGCTCGTACCACTGGATGTCGACGACCACGTATTGCCAGCCGTGTGACTCGAGGTGCGCGGCCATGAAGTCGGCCTGCGCCTTCGTCTGCTCCTCCGTCACGGTGGTGGCGAAGCAGTCCCAACTGTTCCAGCCCATCGGCGGCGTCGGCGCCCATTCGAGGAACGTGAGCCGGGGCGCCTCGGCCGCGTGGCCGAGAGCACCGCCGCCGAGGACCACGGCGGAGCTGAGGAGAAGGGAGCGGGAGGAGGACATGAAGGACATCGGGGGATCGGAAGGGCGCCCTAGTCTTTGCAGCCGACCGCGCTTGGCAATGCTCGCCACTCCCCTGCCAAACTCCCCCGCGCCTACGCCACCAGCCGGCAAGCCAGCGCATGCGCAGCGATCACCAGCGGACCGAACACCGCCAGCCCTGCCACCGCCGCCAGCGCCAGCTCGCCCGGAGCCACCAGCCGTTCGGCCAACAGGCGCCGCACGACCAGCGTCCCCGCCGGCAGCAAAACCAACACCGCGCCGAACAGGCCCGGGATATAGGTCCGGAAATAGACCGCCTGCAGGAGATGCACCGGCACGTGCAGCAGCGCCGCCCCCAACGCCACCACGTAGGCCGCCAGCCAGACCCCGCGCCGGCCCGACCGCGCCGCACCTGCGGTCACGACAAAGGACAACAGCACGACCAGTCCGATCGCCCCCGCCTGCTGCGCCGCACTGCCCGCCAAAGCGTGGAGCGCCCGCCCCGCCGCCGGATGCTGGACGGCCACCTGCTCGAGCATGTCGCGCTGCGCCGCGAACCAGCCGGGCAGCGTCGCCCACTCCTCGAAGTCGTGCACCGCCAAGCCCAGGGGAAACAACCACAAGATCCGTATCCACGGCGCCCACGAAGGGGCTGCGCCCGCGCGTCCGGTCTGCGTGCCCATGTCGCTCACTCCAGCGCGACGATCGTCGCGCGGGCCCCCGCCATCCGGATCTTCACATCGAACGCGAGCAGCCGCATCGCCCAGTCGCCCGCTTCGCCGCGCTGGTGCGCCGGCCGCGGGTCGAGCGCCACGAGCGACTCCACCAGCCCGCGCAGCTCGTCCGCGGTGTAGGCCGGCAGCGCCGCCGGCGTGCGTGCCGCCATTTCCGGGATACGCTGCCGCGCCGCCGCGCTCCACTCCACCGCGGCCGCCGGCGCGGGCGCCTGCGCGATCCAGCCGTCGCGCGTCGCCGCCTTCGGCAGATCGTGCTCGGGATGGTAGGGCCGCAGGTCCACCACCGGCGTGCCGTCGAGCAGGTCGACCCCGCGGAAACGCAGCGCCGGTTCGTCGAAGTCGACCCCCTCAAGTTCGAGCAGCGAGAGCCCGAGGAAATTGGGGCGGTGTGGCGAACGCGTCGCCCACACGCCCATCTTCTCCTTGCCGCCCAGCCGCGGCGGCCGCACCAGCCCCTTCCAGCCCTCCGGCACCGCTGCGTGGAACACGAAGGTCACCCACAGGTGCGAGAAACCCTCCAGCCCGCGCATCGCGTCGCGCCAGACCGCCGGCGGCTGCGCGGCCGAGAAGCGCAGGATGCCGCGCGCCAGCGGCGCCAGGCCGGGTTGGCGGGGGATGCCGAACTTCTCCGGGAAACAGGTGCGCAGGGTGCCGATGGTCTCGAGTTCCACGGTGCCACCGTAGAACGCCCACCGCGCCGGTTTCGATGCCAGAAACCGCCGCCCGCCCCGCCGCTCCCCGTAGCGCTGCGCGTGAGCGCAGCGATCCTCGCCGCAGCGCTCCGGAGTCCAGTCTCGTCCTGAAATCCGCAGACGACAGAAGGCAAGAACCCGGCAGGGCCGGGGGATAGCGGGAAGATATTCCCCGGCATCTCCATCCTCCGAGGCGGGCATGGGCCACGGATTACACGGATCACACGGATCGGCTCCGGTCCTCCGTGCCCCTCTGCGAAATCCGTGGTCCTTCCGATGAATCCAGTTCCTTGAGCGGTAACGAAGGAATCAAAGGCACGGCGGACCAACGAAATCAGTGCCCGCATGCCCGGGGAGTCCCCCGCACCTGCCATGTGAAGACCGGGCCGCAGACCCATACTCGTCCAACTCGTTCACACTTCGTTCCCTTCGTTGACTTTTGTCGATCCCGACTGCGCGTCTCCGGTTCATCGCCCCGGTTTCCCTCGTTGACTCCCCGCGCCGCTCTCCGGTGAGGTGGACGACTTCCGCACCCATGAGCGACAAGCGCCTTCCCTTCACCCTCGACCAACTCGAGACCATCGCCGCGCAGGTCGGCACGCCGTTCCACCTCTACGACGAGGCGGCGATGCGCGCCAACGCCCGCGCCTTCCGCGCGGCCTTCGCCTGGGTGCCCGGCGGCTTCCAGAACTTCTACGCCGTCAAGGCCCTCCCCAACCCCCACGTGCTCGCCGTCCTCCGCGAGGAGGGCTTCGGCGGCGACTGCTCCTCTTTGGCAGAGCTGCGCCTCTGCGAGGCCGTCGGTATCCGCGGCGAGGACATCGTCTTCACCTCCAACGACACCCCGGCCGAGGAGTACCGCGAAGCCGCCCGCCTCGGCGCGCTCATCAACCTCGACGATTTCAGCCACATCGCGTTCCTCGAGCAGACGCTCGGCAAGCTCCCGGAGTTCCTCTGCTTCCGCTACAACCCCGGCCCGCTCAAGGCCGGCAACGCCATCATCGGCAAGCCCGAGGAGGCCAAGTACGGTTTCACCCGCGAACAGATCATCGAGGGCTACCGGATCCTCCACGCCAAGGGCGTGAAACGTTTCGCGCTGCACACAATGGTCGCCTCCAACGAGCTCGACCCCGCGTACTTCGTCGAGACCGCGCAGATGCTCTTCGACCTCGCCATCGAGGTGCACCAGAAGACCGGCGTCCGTATCGAACTGCTCAATCTCGGCGGCGGCATCGGCATCCCCTACCGCCCCGGCCAGAAGCCGGTCGACCTCGTGGCCGTCAGCCGCGGCATCCAGGCGGCCTACGAGCGCACGCTCGTCCCCGCCGGCCTCGCCCCGATGCGCCTCACCATGGAGTGCGGCCGCATGGTCACCGGCCCCTACGGCTACCTCGTCACGCGCGTGCTCCACAAGAAGGCGACCTACAAGAACTACGTCGGCCTCGACGCCTGCATGGCCAACCTCATGCGCCCGGCGCTCTACGGCTCGTACCACCACATCACCGTGCCGGCCCGCGAGGGCGGCCCGCGCCAGACCTACGACGTCACCGGTTCGCTCTGCGAGAACAACGACAAGTTCGCCATCGACCGCGAGATCGCCGATCCCGCCCTCGGCGACCTGCTCGTCCTCCACGACACCGGCGCACACGGCCACGCCATGGGATTCAACTACAACGGCAAGCTCCGCTCCGCCGAGGTCCTCTGGCAGGGCGACACGCAGTACCGTCTCATCCGCCGCGCCGAGACCCTCGCCGACCACTTCGCCACGCTCGACTTCCCCGGCCTGAAAGGCTGAGTCGCGCCGCCGCTTTCCGTAGCGCTGCGCGTGAGCGCAGCGATCCTCGTGGCGCGACAACTCGCCACAACCCCCTGTAGCCGGCCGCGCCGAGGCCGGCCGCCGCCCATCGCGCGAGCACCTCCGGTCGGTGACTCCGGATAGTGGAGCCGCAGCCGTGCCCGGCGTAGCCTTTGGCGAAGGAGGGATGCGCGCCGGTCCGCTCGGATCGCTCCGTCGCGTCGCAAGAGGCGCCACGCTCACCACGGCCCAACCGCCCCCTTTTCGGATCCGTGCCCATCTGTGTTCATCTGTGGCGATTCCCTCCGTCGCGGCGCGATTCCGCTCGATGACACTGGAGAATGGGGCCACCGATGCTCACCGATGCACGCAGATCGCGCCTTCTCTGTAGCGAAAGCCGCCAAGGCTTTCGTCCACCCCCGGATAAACAGGGACCCGCAACGTTCTCCCTCTCACGAGTCGACCTTGGTTTCCTTCGTTACCTTCTGCCGCCTCCGCGTGTTCTCCACATCAGCGTCCATCAGCGTGCATTAGCGGTTCCATTCCCCTCCGTCCGTCGCGCCGTTGCGCCGTGGCGCGAAAACTTCCGTCGGTTTGTTTCCGATCCATCCTCGCGCCCGTCCGGTCTCCGCCCCAAGCGGCAGCAAACGGATTCACGCTCGCCACGGCCAACCGGCCCTCCGAGTCCGTGTTCATCCGCGTGCATCCGAGGTGGCCTCCACCGCCGCCCGACCGCGCCGTCACCCGAGACCTTCCCGTGTAGCGACGCGCGTGAGCGCGTCGTCGCTCGTCGCGCCAGGGTCTGGCCGAGTCCGATCCACAACCGGCGCCGCGGCAACGCCGCCGGCCGCCCGTGCGCGCGCGAGTCTTGCGCCACGCCGCCGCCGCGGGCACCGTCCCCACAGGCCAAACGCACCCCACCCCGCCATGCTGCCCCTGCTCCGCCAAGCCGTCCGCTCCCTCGCCAAGTCGCCGGGCTACACCGCCATCGCCCTGCTCACCCTCGCCCTGGGCATCGGGGTAAACTCCGCGATGTTCACCCTGGTCGACGCCCTGCTGTTCCGCCCCGCGCCCTTCCCTGAATCCGACCGGCTCGTACAGGTGGTCGCCCGCCCCGCCTCCGGCGGCACGCGCCCCTACTCGTACGTCGAGCTCGGCGAGATCCGCGACCGCCGCCCGAGCTTCGCCGCGCTCACCGCGCTCTGCCACACTGTCAGCGGTCACTCAAAACCAGCCAGCAAAGGTCGAATCAAAACCAGCCACT
>DAOOFR010000133.1:1213-9681 GCA_035415285.1 Opitutaceae bacterium | reverse complement strand
AGG
This sequence comes from Opitutaceae bacterium, assembly GCA_035415285.1. Classification (GTDB taxonomy): domain Bacteria; phylum Verrucomicrobiota; class Verrucomicrobiia; order Opitutales; family Opitutaceae; genus CAJCBL01. Next base: position 9,678 of record DAOOFR010000133.1, on the reverse strand, counting down.
TGGTCGTCTTGCGGCCGGAGAATACGCCGGTCTTCGGGGAATTCGATCCCACGAAGGGCCGGCTGGAGAGCGCCCCGGCGCCGGCGGACGGAGCCGCGCTCGCGAAGCGTGCCCTGGCCCATGTCCTCCTGCCGGCCTGGCTTTACCGGGAGCAACGCTACCGGTTGGGCAACGCGAGGTGATGGGCTGGGTGCGTTGCACGCCGTCCCCCGGCCGGGCGTGCCCGCGCACCGCGCACGCTCACGGCTGGTAGAGCCAGTAGCGGCGGGTCTGCTGCTGGTAGGCGAGGGCGCGCTGGCGCCACTGTTCGTGCATGAGGGCGACGTTGGTCTTGGCCCCATCGCGCACGAGGGCCTGCCAGAGGGCGCGGGAGCCGGTGTGCTTGCGGAAGAGATCGGCGGCGTTGGGCTTGGCGGCGGCGAAGGGATTCTGCGGATTCCACGCGGCGGCGAGCTGCATGAGGTAGAGGCTCAGCTCGGTGGGGCGCCAGGCGTTCCAGTCGGTGATCTCGGTGTACACGCCGCGCATGGGGTTGCCCTTGCTGTCGGTGGTGCCGACCACGCTGAAGGAGACGCCGGGCAGGCGCAGGCGGTCGAGGGCGCGCTTGAGGTCCTCGGGGCTGCGCTTGGGGTAGGAGAGGGTGCGGAATGGATACCCGGTGCCGATGCCGTGCTGGAAACCGCCGATCTCGCAGCCCAGCCCGGTCATGGCGTAACCGACGGTGGCGGCGAAGTCGCGCACGTAGGGCGAGGTGGGGACGAACTTCAGGCCGGTCTCGGGCCAGCGCATCGCGCGCCGCCAGCCCTTCATCGGCACGACGGTGAGCCGCCCCTTGGTGCGGATGGACTCGGGGACGGAGAGCACGCCGGGGGTGTCCTTCGCCAGCGTGGCCAGTTCGCCGATGGTCAGGCCGTGGACGTAGGGCACCCGGAAGGAGCCGACGTAGCTCATGAGGTCGGCGTCGAGCGGGGGCCCGTCGACCTTCAGGCCGCCGAGGGGATTGGGCCGGTCGAGGACGATGACCTCCTTGCCGTTCTCGAAACAGGCCTCGAGGCAGACCTTCATCGCGCTGACGAAGGTGTAGCTGCGCGTGCCGATGTCCTGCAGGTCGATGACGAGGGCGTCGATCGACTTGAGCTGGGCGGGGGTGGGCTTGCGGGACTTGCCGTTGTAGAGGGAGAAAAGCGGCAGGCCGGTGCCGGCATGCACGGAGTCCTGGTAGTTCTTGCTGGCCGGGATGGTGCCGTCGATGCCGTGTTCGACGGCGTAGAGCGCGACCAGCTGCACCCCCGGGGCGCGGCGGAGGGTGTCGATGGTGCTGACGCCGCGGCGGTTCACGCCGGCCGGATGAGTGAGCAGGCCGAGGCGTTTGCCGCGCACGGCGGCGAAGCCGTCGGCCTCGAGCACGTCGATGCCGAGCATGACCGGATAGACGCGCTCGGCCGGCCGGGGGGTGCTGGAGGCGACGGGGGCGCCGACGGAGGCGGCCGGCTTGGCGGGCAGGGGTTGGACTTCGGTGCAGCCGAAACCGCAGAGGGCCAGGCCCAGGGTGACCAGGAAACGGAGACGTAGCGGCGGGTGGGCGGCCGGGGTGAACATGGCGGTCGACTCTTGGCGGTGCGGCGGATGCGTCCAGACGAAAGCGGCTGCGCGGTCGCGGACCGTGGCGGGTGGCGGTGGATGTTGGCCGGTGGGCGAGCGCGGCGCCTGGCCGCGCGCTGTGGTTGAGGGCCGCACTGGGCCTGCGGGCTCGCGCCTGTCGAGGGGCAGGGCTCCGGTCCCTGCGCGGTGCGGCGGAGCGTTCGCTACAGGATGGCCCGGAGGGCGGCGGCGAGCCGCGCGGGGGCTTCGGCGAGGGCGGTGGCGAGCGGCAGCTGGGGCGGGGACACGGCGTGGACCGCGACGAGGGGCGGAAGTGCGCCGGCGTGGAGAGTCCCGAGGGAGCCGGCGAGCACGACGGTGCGTTTGCCGGCGGCGGCCGCGGTGGCGACGAGGGCGCCCGGGCCTTTGCCCGCGAGCGAGGAGGCGTCGAACCGGCCCTCGCCGGTGAGGACAAGATCCGCGGCGGCGATACGGCGGTCGAGCTCGAGCCAGGCGTGCACGAGCGCCCAGCCGGAGATGAGTTGCGCGCGGGCGGCGGTCATCAGACCGAAGGCGATCCCGCCGGCGGCACCGGCGCCGGGGGCGGTGGCCAGCGATGGAGGTTGGCCGCAGTGGGCGGAGAGCAGCGCGGCCATGCGCGCGGTGGCCGTCTCGAGCGCGGGGCGTTCGGCGGGCGCGAGGCCTTTCTGCGGCGCATAGGTGGCGGCGGCACCGGTTGGGCCCAGCAGCGGGCTGGTCACGTCGCAGGCGACGCGCAGGGGCGGGAACGCGGCGGGCACATGGCCGGCGAGGCGGGCGATGTGTTCCCACGCGGAGGTTGTCGGCGGGAAAAGCGGCGCGCCATGGGCATCGAGGAAGCGCAGCCCGAGCGCGCCGAGGGCGCCGAGCCCGAGGTCGTGCGTGGCGCTGCCGCCGACGCCGAGCAGGAGGGCGCGAACGCCGCGCGTGGCGGCGGCGGCGAGAAGCTGGCCGGTGCCGTAGCTGGTCGTGCGCCACGGGTTGCGCTCGGCGGGCGGGACCAGCGCCAGGCCGCTGGCGGCGGCCATCTCGACGATGGCAACGGTATCGGTATCGCGGAGTCGGGGGAGCGCGAGGCGTTCGCGCGCGGCGGCGGGGAGGTGGCCGAAGGGCACGACTCCGAAGGCGGCGGTGCGCGGCTCGCCGAGCGGACCGACGACGGGCACGGGAACGAGTTCGCCGCCCGCGGCGGTGGTGAGGATCGAGGCGAAGCCGTCGCCGCCGTCGGCGAGCGGGGCGGTGTCGATCTCCCAGTCGGGATGGGCGGCGCGGAGCGTGTCGGCGGCGATGCGACAGGCTTCGGGCGCGGCGAGGGAGTCCTTGAACTTGTCGAAGGCGACGAGGACGCGCATGCCGGTGGGCGGTTAGCGGTGGCCGGTTGCCGGTGGGCGGTCGAGCTGTTGCGCGAGCCAGGCGAGGGCGCCGGGTTCGTCGGTGAAGGCGCCTTCGGTCTGGGCCTCGTAGGCGGCGTCGAGGATGGTCTTGAACCGCGGGCCGGGCGGGAGGCCGGCGGCGACGAGGTGGCGGCCGAGGAGGAGGGGGCGCGGGGCGGCGTCGGCGATGGCGAGGGCCCGGGCGGCGGCAGTGAGTTGGTCGATACGGTGTTCGCTGGCGGCGTCGCGCCGGGGCGGGCGGCCGAGATGGTCGGCCCAGAGCACGAGCACGAGCTGCTCGATCGTGGCCGGGGCGAGGCGGCGGGCGAGGCGGCGCAGGAACGGCGCCGCCGGCTCGGCGCCGGCCGGCCAACCGAGGTGTGCGAAATGGTTTTCGACGAGCGCGCGCACGAGCGGCCGGCAGTCGAGTGGCGAGCCGAGGCGGGCGAGGAAGGCTTCGGCGAGCGGGCCGCCGGCGTTGTCGTGGTCGGGGCTGACCCACCGCAGTCGCCCGTGTTTCTCCTCCTGCCGGGTGGTGGCGGGCTTGCCGAAGTCGTGGGCGAGCACGGCGAACATCAGGTCGCGCCGCAGGGCCGCGTCGAGCGCCTGCCAGGCGGGGAGGGCGGCGAGGGCGTCGCAGCAGTGGCAGGTGTGGACGAATACGTCGCCCTCGGGATGCCACTCCGGGTCCTGCGGCGTGCCGACGAGCGCGGAGACCTCGGGGAAGTGCACGAGCCAGCCGGTCGCGGCGAGGGCGCGCAGGCCGGCGGAGGGGTGGCGGCTGTGGGCGGCCCACTTCTCCCACTCGACCCAGACCCGCTCGACGGGAAGCTCCGCGAAAGTGCCCGTGATCTCGCGACAAAGCGCGGCGGTCTCCGGGGCGAGGCGCAGATCGAAACGGCCCGCGAACTGCAGCGCGCGCAGCACGCGCAGCGGATCCTCCACGAAGGCGGCGCCGGTGTGGCGCAACACGCCGGCGGCGAGATCGGCCCGGCCGCCGTGCGGATCGATCAGCTCGCCGGTGAACGGGTCGAGCGCCATCGCGTTGACGGTGAAATCGCGGCGCGCGAGCGCCGCGGCGGGCGCAAGCGCCGGGTCGACGCCGACGGCGAAGCCGCGGTGGCCGGCGGCGGTCTTGGTCTCGCGGCGGGGCAGGGCGAAGTCGTAGTCGACGCCGCCCAGGCGCAGTTTGATCACGCCGAAGCTCTTGCCGACGGGATCGGTGGCGCCGAAGCGCGCGAGCGTGGCGGCGAGTTGCCCGGGCGATACACCGTAGACCTCGAGGTCGAAATCCTTCGGCTCGCGCCCGGCGAGCCAGTCGCGCACGCAGCCGCCGACGAGCAACGGCCGGCCGACGGTGCGCACGGCCTGGAGGGCTTCGCGGAGCGGCGGGGGCAGGGGCGGCGGGGTGGGCGGGGGGCTGGCGGGAGGCGGCACGTGCGTGGAGTCAGGTTTGGCGGGGCCAGAGAGCGTGGCCGAGGGCGAGCCAGCCGGCGAGGAAACAGAGCCCGCCCAGCGGGGTGACCGGCCCGAGCCAGGACGGCGCGCCGAGGGCGAGCGCGTAAAGGGAGCCTGAAAAGAGCACGATCCCGGCGGCGAACAGGTCGCCGGCGCGGGCCAGCCCACGCGCGGGGCGGGGGGCCGTCTCGTGGCGCAACGCCAGCGCCACCGCCAGCAGGGCCAGCGCGTGAATCAGGTGGTACAGGACGGCGGTCTGCCAGCTCTCGGCCCGGCCGTGCGCGAGCAGCAGCGGGCGCAGCGCATGGGCGCCGAAGGCGCCGGCGGCGACCGCGGAGGTTCCGGCGGCGACCGCGAAGACGATTGATCTTGCTGGGCGAGTGTCCATAGGTGGCGAGGTGTCGGTTCCTGGAGACCGCGGCGAGTGCACGGGCTCGGGAACCGGGGCCGGCGCGCTGCGGTCCTTGTTCGACGCTTTTCTTTTTCGCGGCCGCCGGGTCGCGCCTGACTGAACCACAAACTAACCAAGCCACAAACCATGAAGAAAACAATCGCCCTGTGCGCCGCCCTCCTTGCCGGCGGTGCGGCCTTTGCCCAGGAGGAAACCTCCTACGCTGTGACGGTGGATTTTCCGTACGCGTCGAAGTACGTGTTCCGCGGTGTCCAGGTCGCGCGGGATTCCCTCCAGCCCTCCGTCGAGGTCTCCTCGGGGGACTTCTACGTCGGAGTCTGGTCCAACGTGCCGCTGCGCAACGAGCGCGACGGCGACGTCTCCAAGGAGCTCGATGCCTACGTCGGCTACACGCCGAAGCTCACGGAGAACCTCTCCGCCGATCTCAGCGTGACCTACTACTGGTATCCGTGGATCGACCATTCCGCCAACGACGACTCGCTCGAGGTCGCCGCGGGGTTGAACTACACGGCGGGCAACTTCACCCCGGCGGTCTACCTCTACCGCGACCTCGATCTCGACACGACGACGGTGCAGACCTCGGTCGGCTACAGCGTGCCGCTGAAGGATTGGGGCACCTCGCTCGACCTGAGCGCCACCTTCGGTGCGGTGTTGCCGGATCACGGGGAGAAATACTGCTACTACTCGGCCGGGGTGAACCTGCCGGTGAAGCTCTCCGATGTGGTGAAGCTCAACTTCGGCCTCTCCTACACCGAGAACGACCTCGACGGGGGCAAGGATCCCGGGCTGTGGGGGACGGTCGGCGTCACCGCCAGGTTCTAGTCGTTGTCCGCCTCGTTTCGCGAAGCCTGCTCCCGGGAGGGGGCGGGCTTCGGTTTTTCCGGGCCGCAGGGCTCTTTCCCGAAGTTTCCGACAAAACCGTTGACAAGTCCGCCGCCGCCGCGATTTCCTCCGCCCCTTTTCTCGTTCATGAAGACCTTTCTTGCCAAGAAGGAGACCGTCCAACCCAAGTGGTATCTCATCGATGCCGAGGGTCAGGTCCTGGGCCGTCTCGCCGTCAAAGTCGCCAACATCATCCGTGGCCGTAACAAGGCGACCTACACTCCGCATGTCGACACGGGCGATTACGTCGTGATCGTCAATGCCGAGAAGATCGTGCTCACCGGCAAGAAGGAGGAGCAGAAGAGCTACATGTCGTTCTCCGGCTTCGTCAGTGGTCACCACACCCGCACGGTGCCGCAGATGCGCGAGAAGAACCCCGAGTTTATCATCAAGCACGCCGTCAAGGGCATGCTCCCGAAGAACCGCCTCGCCGACAAGATGCTGACCAAGCTGCGCGTTTTCGCCGGCCCGGAGCACGATCACGTCGCGCAGAACCCCGAGCAGATCAGCCTCTAATCCGCCCGCCATGTCCGCTGAATCCACCACCTTCCTCGGCACCGGCCGCCGCAAGACCGCCACCGCCCGCGTCCGCCTCCAGGCCGGCACCGGCAAGATCGTGATCAACGATCGTGAGGTCGAAAAGTATTTCACCACCGAGGCGCTGCTGCGCAACGCCGTCGCCCCGCTGCTCACCGTCGAGCTGCGTGACAAGGTGGACGTGACCGCCAACGTCACCGGCAGCGGCCCCAACGGCCAGGCCGGCGCCGTCGCCCACGGCATCGCCCGCGCGCTCCAGAAGATGAACGCCGAGCTGCGCCCCGCCCTCAAGAAGGCCGGCCACATCACCCGCGATCCCCGCGAGAAAGAGCGCAAGAAGGCCGGCCAGCCCGGCGCCCGCAAGCGCTTCCAGTTCTCCAAGCGCTGATCGCTCCGCCGCAAAGGTTTTCCCCGAAGGCCGTCTCCTCGCGAGACGGCCTTCGTCGTATCCGGACCGGGCCCCCGCGCAGCGCGCGGGGCGCGCCCGCCGCGGGGGGCGCCCGGTGTGTACGAAAGATGGCGACAGGGCGGGCGGGGCCGCGATGCGGCGACAGCGGATCCGCGGGCTTGCCAAAGGCCCCCGTTTTGCGCGGCAAGCCGAAAAACACTTGCACGGCGCGCGCGAATCGCGATGCCTTCCCCCCGTTGCACCGCGGAACCCCCGCCCCTCCCCGGGCCCGGCGCCCGCATCACCACATAACAACCACACCCTATCGCACGCAAATCATGATCAAATTCCCGAACAAGATCCTCTTTATCGGCTTCGGCTCCGTCGCGGAGTGCACGCTTCCCATTCTGTTCAAGCACCTCAAGGTCGCACCACAGAACGTGACAGTGATGGACTTCGAGGATCGTTCGGGAAAGTTGAAGAAGTGGACAGCCAAGGGCGTCCGCTTCGTGCGTGATCGCGTGACCGAGGCGAATCTCGGCCGGCTCCTCGGCAAGTACCTCTCCGCGGGCGACCTGCTTATCGACGTGGCGTGGAACATCGGCGCCGAGGACATCCTCCAGTGGTGTCACGACAACGGGGTGCTGTACATCAACACCTCGGTCGAGCTCTGGGACCCCTACAACACCGGCAACCATCCGACGGAGAAGACCCTCTACTTCCGCCACATGGCCATCCGCCGGATGGCGGCGAAATGGAAGACCAAGGGCCCGTCCGCCGTCATTGAGCACGGCGCCAATCCCGGCCTCATCTCGCATTTCACCAAGCAGGGTCTGCTCGACATCGCCGCGGCCTCCCTCGCCGACAAGAAGTTCAAGGCCAAGGACGCCGAGCTCGTCGCCGAGCTGGCGCGTACGCAGCAGTTCAACCTGCTCGCCCGGAAGCTGGGCGTGAAGGTCATCCACGTTTCCGAACGCGACACGCAGATCAGCGACCGGCCCAAGCAGATCGACGAGTTCGTCAACACCTGGTCGATCGAAGGCTTCCGCGAGGAGGGCATCACCACCGCCGAGATGGGCTGGGGCACGCACGAGAAGACGCTCCCCGCGTACGCCTACCAGCACAAGACCGGCCCGAAGAACCAGATCTGCCTCGCCCGCATGGGCATGAACACCTGGGTCCGCACCTGGGTGCCCAACTATTCGATCCAGGGCATGGTCATCCGCCACGGCGAGGCCTTCACCATCTCCGACAAGCTCACCGTCTGGGAGAAGAACAAGGCCGTCTACCGTCCGACCGTCCACTACGCCTACTGCCCGTGCGACGCCGCCATCGCCTCGCTCAACGAGCTGCGCGGCTACAACTACGAGCTGCAGGACAAGCTCCGCATCATGACCGACGAGATCACCACCGGGGAGGACATCCTCGGCGCCCTGATCATGGGCCACGGCTACAACTCCTGGTGGACCGGCAGCAATCTCAGCATCCAGGAATCCCGCCGCCTCGTCCCGCACCAGAACGCCACGACGATGCAGGTCGCCTGCTCCATCACCGCCGCGGTCTGCTGGATGGTCGAGCATCCCGCCGAGGGCATCCTCGTCCCCGACGATCTCCCGCACGAATACGTGCTCGGCATCGCCAGGACCTACCTCGGGAAGTTCATCTCCACTCCGTCCGACTGGACGCCGCTGCGCGACTACACCCCGGCATTCAAGGGCGCCCACAAGCCCGACTTGGACTTCCGGGATCCGTGGCAGTTCAAGAACTTCCTCGTGAAGGCCGGAGACTGAGGCCG
>DAOOFR010000133.1:0-1113 GCA_035415285.1 Opitutaceae bacterium | reverse complement strand
ACCCATGATCTCGAAGGCCCAACTCCAGAAGCTCGCCCAGGAACACGGCACGCCGCTCTTCATCGTCGACCACGACGAGCTCCGGAAGAACTACCGCACCTTCAAGCGCCACCTGCCCCGCGTGCAGGCCTACTTCGCCGTGAAGGCCAACTCGCTCCCCGAGATCGTGCAGACGCTCTTCAAGGAGGGCGCCAGCTTCGATGTCGCCTCGATGCCGGAGTTCAACACGGTGTATGAGAACATCAAGGGCATGCCGGCCAAGCAGCGGCAGGACTGGATCTGGGACAAGATCATCTACGCCAACCCGATCAAGCCGGAGGCCACCCTCGAGCAGCTCGACAAGTACAAGCCGCTCGTGACCTTCGACAACGTCGAGGAGATCCACAAGATCAAGAAGCACGCGCCCCACGCCGGCCTGGCGCTGCGTCTCAAGGTCCCCAACACCGGCGCGATGGTCGAGCTGTCCTCGAAGTTCGGCGCCTCGCCCGGCGAGGCCGTCGACATGATCCTTGAGGCCGACCGCGTCGGCCTCACCGTCGAGGGCGTCAGCTTCCACGTCGGCAGCCAGACCACGAATTTCGAGAACTACGTCCAGGCGCTCGCGCTCACCGCGAACATCTTCAAGGAGGCGCAGGATCGCGGCTACAAGAAGATGAACCTCGTCGACATCGGCGGCGGTTTCCCCGCGCCGTACGACGCCACCGTGAAGCCGTTCCGCGAACTCGCGAAGGTCATCAACACCGAGATCGACCGCCTCTTTCCGAAGGACATCGAGATCCTCGCCGAGCCGGGCCGCTTCATGGTCGCCACCGCCGGCACCGCCGTCTCGCGCGTCGTGGGCAAGGCCATCCGCGACGGCAAGCCATGCTACTACATCAACGACGGCGTCTACCACACTTACTCCGGCGTCATCTTCGACCATCTCCACTACCCGATCAAAGCCTTCAAGAAGGGCCCCACGCAGCTCAGCGCCGTCTTCGGCCCGACCTGCGACGCGCTCGACGTGGTCTCGATGGCCGAGAACCTCCCTGCGCTCGAGCGCGGCGACCTCGTCTACAGCGAGAACATCGGCGCCTACAGCGCCGCCTCGTCGACCTACTTCAACGGCATCCC
>DAOOFR010000132.1:0-9692 GCA_035415285.1 Opitutaceae bacterium | reverse complement strand
CGCCGCGCCGCCTGCTCCCTTCGGTTGCGGCTCGGCCGCGCTAGGTTCTTTGCGGCTGAACCTGTTCCCGGTTCGGGTGGCTGCTCTGTGTTCTCCTCCGGCTCCGTGGCCTCTGTGACGTGCTGATACCCGCCGTCGGGGTCCTGATTTCCTCTCAAGCAACATGAATCTGAAACCACGAATATCACGGATGAACACGGATCATCCAGCGCCCATCCGTGGCAATCCGTGTTCTGCCGTACGGCAGAATGGTCACTCTCCGCCCCGCTCGCTCAGCAATGTTGCTTCCCCGCAAGGCCGCGCCCCGGCGCGCGTCTACGCTGAGTTCCAGATATCCACATTCCCGATCCGTCTTCGTGGCCACCGGGGGCGGGCGTTTCATTCTCCGGTGCGGAAGAATCCTCGAGAGAAACCTCCCCACCTCGGATGCTCGCGCCCCGCTCCTCGCTATTTGTCCGGCATGCTCCGAGCCGGAGGGAGCCACGCCGCCGGCGGATTGCCTTTCCGCGCCTTCGGTCCCTTGCTGGCGTTGCGCCCATGCCCATCTCCCGGAAAGTTTTCTTCCGAATTCCTGATCCTCAAGACACGACGATCTACGTGCGGCCGGGCTACAACCGCGTGCTGTCCGAGGAATTTGAGGCGCTCAAGGTCAAGCGCGTCGGCCTGGTGCAGGACAAGGTCGAGGCGCACAGCCAGGGCGACCTGCGCGAAAACTTCGGCTTCAAGGCCGCCAAGGAGGCGATCCGCGCGGTGGACCGCAAGATGACCGCGCTCGACCGCTTCGTCGCCCGCAACACCTTCATCGAGGTCGACCCCGCCACCTGGCTTACCAAGCCGACCGACACCCTGCAGCTCGGGCACGTGGCCGTGATCGAGAAGCAGGATCTGCCGTCCCGACGGAAAAACGTGTTCACATTTCTGGTGACGACGCACGGCGAGACCGCGAGCGACCCCGACTCGGGGATCGAATGCCTGCCGCACGATTGTCCGCTGGCCAAGGTCGCACTGGGCATGGCGGTGCAGGAGAGCCGCGAGGTCGCGCTGCCCGCGGGCGAAGCGATCCTGACGATCCTTGCGATCCGCAATCCGACCCAGGCCGAGCTCGACCGCCTGCTCTCGGAGATCAAGCCGCCGCAGATCGACGACGAGGCCGAATAGCGGCGGGCTGGGAACGGCGGCGGGATCGCCTGCAAGCAGGCTCCTACCTCGCTCGATCCGACCTTTGTGAACTCCTCCGCCTCCGTGCTCTCTGTGACGTGCCGAGTCCCGCCGTCGGTGTCCCGATTTCCGCTCAAGCAACATGAACCAGAAACCACTGATTTCACGGATGTACACGGATCGTCCCGCGATCATCCGTGGCCATCAGTGTGATCGCCGCCCGGAGTTCGCGCGTGATGTGATTAAAATATGGAGTTGAGCCGAGCAATGGCCGTGGCAGGATGCCGGTGTGCGATTGGATTACAGCAGGTTTGTGGTGGGCTACCATGGCTGTGATGCGGCGCTGGCACGGCGCGTTCTGCTCGGTGAGACGGAGCTGATTCCGAGCGACAACGATTACGACTGGCTGGGCCGCGGCATCTACTTCTGGGAACACGGGCCGGCACGGGCCTTCGCCTTTGCAGTCGAGGAGGCACGTCGCAAGCCGGCCAAGGTCAAGGAGCCGGCGGTGCTCGGTGCCTACATCTTTCTGGGCGAGTGCCTCGATCTGCTCGATGTGCGGTACACGGCGCTGCTGGAAATCGTTTATTCCCGCATGGCGGAGGATCTTCGGGCCCGCGGTGAGCAGATCCCCGTCAACTCTCGTGAACGCCCGGATGGTACGCGACTGTTCCACGCACTCGATCGTGCGGTGATCGAGTATGCCATCGAGTTGTCAGCGAGCGAACGGCGGTTCGACACCGTGCGCGGTGCCTTCTGGGAAGGAGGCCCGGCCTTTCCCGGGGCGCAGATCGCCAAGCAGTCGCACATCCAGATCGCCGTGCGAAATCCCGGCTGCGTGCTGGGCTACTTCCGGCCGAAAGAAATTGACCGGCCAACGCCCTGAGCGATTTTCCCGCCATGACCGCGAAGACCAGAACACTGATGGCCAAGCTGCAGAAGGAGCAGTTTGCGTTGCGCGATCATGTGGCGACGTGGCTGGACAAGAGCACGCCGGCGGAGCGTTCCGAAATGATGAAGCGTGCCGGTATTCTGACGAAAAAGGGCAAGCTTTCGGCGCGCTATCGTTCCGATCGCAAGGTCGCGTGATGTGCGCCGGACCGGCGGGCTGAACGGCGGCGCCGTCCAGCTACTTCGGGCCGGGGTCGACGCCCCCGGCTACAGGGCGGGCGTTTCGTTCCTGACTTCCTGAGTCCCAGATTGCCACATTCCCGATCTCAGGAAGCCAACGCTGCCAGCTTCTCGCGCAGGTGGGTGCGGCGGTCGCGGCTTTCGTTGTTGCGCACGGCCATGCCCCAGGCCGCGGGCTCGCCGACGATGAAGACCCGCTTCTTGCCGCGCGTGATCGCGGTGTAGAGCAGGTTGCGCTGGAGCATCATGAAGTGCGCCTTCAACAGCGGCACGATCACCACCGGGTATTCACTTCCCTGGCTCTTGTGGATCGAGCACGCGTAGGCGAGGGCGACGTCGCCCAGGTCGCCGCGGTCGAGGGTCTGCTTGGTGCCGTCGAAGTCGGCCTCGAGCGTGCCGGCCTCTGGGTCGACGGCGGTGACGACGGCGATGTCGCCGTTGAAGATGCCCTTGTCGTAGTTGTTGCGGAGCTGGATGAGCTTGTCGCCGGCGCGGAGTTCGCCGGCGGGCGAGCGGATGGCGGCGCCGCGGGGGTTCAAGGCGGCCTGAAGCTCGCGGTTGAGGTTGCCCACTCCGGCCACTCCCTTGTGCATGGGCGCGAGAATCTGAACTTCGGCGACGGGATCGAAATGCCGGAGCTTCTGCGGGATGACCTTCGTGCAGAGCTCGACGACGCGCGCGACGCACTCCTCGGCCGAACCGACGGGGAGGAAGAGCAGGTCGTGATGCAGCGGGTGCGTGGCGAGATCGGCGATGGTCGGCGGGAGCGCGGCGTCGCCGTTGTTCACGGCGTGGGCGGTGACGACGATCTGGCTCTGGTGCTGCTGGCGGAAGATGACGGCAAGGCGCGTGACCGGCGCGAGGCCGGAGGCGATCAGGTCTTTCAGGACGTTGCCGGCGCCGACGGACGGGAGCTGGTCGACATCGCCCACGAGGAGGATGTGCGCGGAGGACGGCACGGCCTGGAGCAGCGCGGCGGCGAGGCGGGTATCGAGCATCGAGGCCTCGTCGACGACGAGGAAATCGGTCGGCAGGGGCGAGGCGGAGTCGTGGGCGAAGCCGCCCTTGGCGGCGTCGTATTTCAGGAGACGGTGGATGGTCTGCGCGAAGCCGCCGGTGGTTTCGGCGATGCGTTTGGCGGCGCGGCCGGTGGGCGCGGCGAGGTGCACGCGGACTTTCTTGGCCTTCAGGATGCCGACGAGCGCGCGCAGCGTGGCGGTTTTTCCGGTACCGGGGCCGCCGGTGAGGATGGAGATCTTCGAGGTGAGCGCGGCGCGCAGCGCGGCGGATTGGTGTTCGGCGAACTGGATCTGGGATTTCTCCTGGGCCCACGTGATCGCGGCATCGACCTTGATCGGCGGCAGGCAGGAGGTGCAGCGCAGGACGCGCGTGAAGGCGGTGGCGATCTTCTCCTCGGCGCGGTGGTAGAGCGGGAGCTGGACGGCGGTGGCGGGCTGGCCGGCGTCGCCGTGACGGACGAGATCACGGGCGGCGACGAGGGCGTCGATGCGTTTGGCGAGGAGGGATGGATCGGTCTGGAGGAGCTCGGCCGCGTAGGCGCGCAGGTCGTTTTCGCCGAACGCGGTGTGGCCCTCCTCGGCGAGTTCGGCCAGGGCGAAGAGCAGGCCGGCGTCGAGGCGCGGCGGGGCGTCGTTGGCGAAGCCGAGGTTGATCGCGATCTTGTCGGCGGTCTTGAAGCCGATGCCATCGATCTCGCGGGCGACGCGGTACGGTTCGGCGAGAAGGATCTGTTTGGCCTGCGGGCCGTACTTGCCGACCAGTTTCACGCACTGCGAGGGCGTGACGCCGTAGGTCTGGAGGAAGATGAGGATCTCGCGGAGGGCGCGCTGGTCCTCCCAGGACTTTTTGATGGCGGTGGCGCGGGTGGGGCCGATGCCCTCGACCTCGCGCAGGCGGGCGGACTCCTCGCTGATGACGCGCAGGGTGTCGGCGCCGAAGTGGTCGACGATCTTGTTGGCGTAGGTCTTGCCGATGCCGTGGACGAGGCCGCTGCCGAGGTATTTGCGGATGCCGTAGACGCTGGCGGGGAGCTCGGAGCGCCACGCGACGATCTTGAACTGCGCGCCGTGCTGCGGGTGGTGGACCCACTCGCCGTCGAGCGAGAGCGTCTCGCCGCATTGCACGCCGGGGAGGAGCCCGACGACGGTGACGAGGGAGGAGTCGGGGGCCTTGGCGCGGATGGGGGCGTTCTTCGACTTCGTGCGCTTCGGCGGCGGCTCGTCGAGGGAATCGGGGCGGAGCTCGGCGATGGTGTAGCTGTTTTCCTCGTTGAGGAAGATGATGCGCTCGAGCACGCCGCGCAGGGAGCTGGGAGGGTTCGCCGGACCGGACACGAGGGAACGGATGCCGGAGGGGGACGCGCGAGGCAAGAGGGGAGAGGGCGGTGGGCGGTTGCCGGTGGACGGTAGCCGGTTGCCGGTAGCCGGTGGCCGGTGGGCGACGCTCGTGCGAGCGTCGAGGGTGGGCGGTGGACGGTGACCGGTTGCCGGTGGCCGGTTGCCGGTGTGGCGACGCTCGTGAGAGCGTCGAGCTCGACGGTGGACGGTAGCCAGTCGCCGGTGGGCGGAGGGCGGTTGCCAGTTGCCGGTGGGCGGTATCCAGTGGGCGGAGGGCGGCAAAGAAAAAGGCGCGACCGGGGTCGCGCCTTCGTTGATGCGGAAGAGGCGGTTCAGCGGTACTGCCGCATGAACTCCTGCTGACCGAGCCAGGCGACGAGCTCGTCGGCCATCGCGCGGTCGTCGGCCACGCGCGGGTGCGGCCCGGACCAGTGGTTGAAGACGAAGTGGTGGACCTTCGCGTCCCTGGCCGCGAGTTGCTCGACGGCGGCGGTCCAGGCAGCGCGCAGTTCCTCGTGTTTCGCGCCGTTGAACATGCCGCCGCGCAGGATCACGATGTGCGCGTGCGGATAGGCGCCGCGGATGGCGCCGACGAGGGAGACGTAGCCGGCGGTGAACTCCTTGGCGGGGAAGGGGAGCTTGTTCACGGTGGTGAACGAGCCGTCGTTTTCGCCGTAGTTGAGGCAGATCACGTCGGGTGCCCAGCCCGTGAGATCGGCGCGGCTCGATTTTTCGGTCGGATACACGCGGTCCCAGACGTTGCCGATCACCTCGGGATAGTAGCCGATCGCGATGCCGATGCCGCTGACGGCGATGTTGCGGTAGTCGGCGCCGAACGCGGCGGCGGTGAAGGCGGCGTAGCTCTTGGCGTTGTTGTGCGTGGAGCGGTCCTCCCACTGGTCCTCGCCCGCGTCCTCGTTGCAGGCGCCGGCGGTGATGGAGTCGCCGAAGAACTGCATCCGGAGCTTGTAGACGGGGGCGGCGGGCACCCAGGCGTGGGCGCCGTCGGCGATCTCGATGCCGCGGAAGCGCGCATGGCCGGCGGAGGCCTCGGAGCGCTTGAAGACCGTGAGCCGGTGGCGGCCGGGGCCGAGCGGCTGGGGGAAGACGAGGCGCGACTGGCCGGCGTGGCAGACGCCGAGCACGGCGGTGGTGCCGTCGACGGTGACATCGAAGAAGTTCTGGCCTTCGCCCCAGTCGAACCAGAGCGCCAGCGTCGGCCCTTCGAAGTCGATGGCGATGCGGCTGGCCTGCCAGATCACGGCGGGGGCCGCCGGCTCCGAGGTGTCGAAGCGGCCTTCATAGCGGAAACGGGAGTCGTCGGCGGGGATGGTTTGCATGGTGGTGGCGGGCGCGGTGGCGCGCAGGACGCAACCGCAGAGGCCGAGGGCGAGAAGCAGCGGGGGGAACAGATTCTTCGCGGAGATCATCGGCGGGATCGTGCGGTGGCGTCGCGGGCTGGCAAACGCAGAGTCCGCCGGGGAAAAGCCGGGCGACTCCGCGCTTGCGGCGCCGCAGCGCGCTGGGCACGTTCGCGCCACCATGGGCAGCAGCTTCGGCAAACTCTTCACAATCTCCACCTGGGGCGAGAGCCACGGGGGCGGAGTGGGTGTCGTCATCGACGGTTGTCCGCCGAACCTGCCGCTGACCGTGGAGGAGATCCAGGCCGAGCTCGACCGCCGGCGCCCGGGCCAGAGCGACATCGTCACGCCGCGCAAGGAGGACGACAAAGTCACGATCCTCAGCGGTGTCTTCGACGGACTGACGACCGGCACGCCGCTCGCGATGGTGGTGGGCAACACCGACCAGCGGCCCGGCGCCTACGACGAGATGCGCGACAAGTTCCGCCCCTCGCATGCCGACTTTGCCTACCAGGCCAAGTACGGCGTGCGCGACCATCGCGGCGGCGGGCGCTCCTCGGCGCGCGAGACGATCGGCCGCGTGGCGGCGGGCGCGGTGGCGCGCAAGCTTCTGGCGAAGGCCGGCGACGTGCAGATCCGGGCGTTCGTGACGCGGATCCACGACATCGCCGCGCCCGATGGCCTGGCTTTCCCGAGCCTTGCGGAGGTCGAGGCCTCCGCGGTGCGCTGCCCGCATGCCGAGACGGCGGCCCGGATGATCGAGCGGATCAAGGCCGTGCGCGCCGAGGGCGACTCGGTGGGCGGGGTGATCGAGTGCCGTATCCGCAATGTTCCGGCCGGGTTGGGCGAACCGGTGTTCGACCGGCTCGAGGCCGACCTCGCGAAGGCGATGCTCTCGCTGCCGGCGACCAAGGGCTTCGAGATCGGCAGCGGCTTTGTCGGCTCCTGGCTGAAGGGGTCCGAGCACAACGATCTGTTCGAGTCCCGCGACGGCCGCATCCACACGAAGACCAACCGCTCGGGCGGCGTGCAGGGCGGGATCAGCAACGGCGAGGAGATCGTCTTCCGCGTGGCCTTCAAACCGACCGCCACGATCCTGCAGCCGCAGCAGACCGTGGATCGCGAAGGCCGGGCGACCGAGCTCGTGGGCCGCGGCCGGCACGACCCCTGCGTGGTGCCGCGCGCGGTCGTCATCGTGGAGGCGATGGCGGCGCTGGTGCTGGTCGACCACTGGATGCGGCAGGAGGCGCAGCGCTCGGCGTTGCGGTTCTGAGCCCACGCCCCGCGTCCCGCGATACTCATGCCCACCGAACTCTATCTCATTCTCGGCAGCGCCGGCGCGCAGCGCCGGATCGTGCTGGCGGACCTTGTCGCCGAAGGGCTGATGCCCGACGACCGGGCCGCGATCCTGCTCAGTGGCGGCGAGGCGCCGGATGCCGCGGGCGATGCCGCCCTCGCGAAATGCGGCGCCGTCGTGGCCCGCTGGACCTGGGCGAAACCGGAGATGGACTTCGAAGTGCCCGAGGGCACCACCCACCTCTTCCTCGTCGCCGACGGGCGGATCAATCCCATCGACCAGGTCGAGGCGCTGCGCGAACTGCTCGTGATGCGCACCGACCTGCGGCTGGCGCGGGTGCTCTTCGTGGCCGACGCGGCGCTGTTGCACGCAAAGGCGGAACTCCAGCCGTGGTACGACGCCTGCGCGCACTACGCCGACGTGGTGCTGCTGACCAAGGTCGGCGGGCTCGACCAGAAGTGGGTGGGGGCGTTCGAGAAACGCTACCGCGAGCAGTACTATCCTTTTCTTTACGAGATCGTGCGGCGCGACCAGTTGAAGAACCCGGCGGTGCTGCTGGTGCCGGAGGCCCGGCGGGTCGCGCAGGTGTTCGATGAGGACATCGCGCTGGCCGACGAGAGCGACGAGGAGATCGAGGCCGCGAAGGCGGAGAACGACAAGTACTTCGCCCGCACGCGCGGCGGCTCGCGCGTGGAGCAGATCCCCGACATCGCGGCGTTCCTCGGGTAGGCGCGTTGCCGCGGAGCCGCGAACGATTGTGAAGGGGGGACGAGCGCTGCGGGATTATCTGGGGAACAGAACCCCAACCATCGCCATGAAAACCACCGTCATCACTCTCATCTTCTGCTGCTCCATCTCCACCGCATTCCCCGCCATGTCGCGGGCGCAATCCGGGACCCCGGCGGCGCCGGTGGCCGCGAGTCCTGCGCGGCCCACCCTCGAGGTCGGTATGTCCGCCGAACAGATCGTGCAGATGGTCGGGAAACCGAAGCGAGTGAAGAAGCTTAAGCAGGCCACGATCGCGGCCGAGGTGTGGTACTACTCGTTTGATCGGCCGAACGGGATGCGGCAGGTCGCGACCCGGATGCGAGATGTTCCGTATGTCGATCCGATCACCGGCGTCATGAAGATGATCCAGGAGCCGGTCTACAGCGATGAGAGGAGCTTTCTGGTCGAGACCACCGAGTTGCTCATCATCGACGGCGCGCTGGCGCAGTCGAAACGGTACCGGCAGATCCGACGCGAACTCGCCGACTGATCCCGGACGACGATCCGGCGGATACGGTCGAGCTGTGACCGCCGGACCCGATCGACCCGCTCAGTGCCGTTGCGGGGCCGTTGCGGGTTCGGCGAACCGGAGCCTGATGCGGGCGGTGGGCGGCCAGCCGGGGAGGGCGTCGGTGGTGAGTGTCGCCAGGCAGCGGTTGCGGAGTTCATCGAGCCGGGCGCAGTCGAGCGGGAGCGCACACGCGCGCCACGGCGCGGCGCGATCGGGGCGGACTTCGGCGACGATGCGGCGCTGCACCCAGGTGCGGACCCGATAGAAGGCGAGATGGTGTCGGCCGGCGAGGTGGGCGCGCAATGCGAAGAGCCGGTGGATGCACTGCTCGGCGTCGGCGCCGTCCGTCATGGCGCTGCGCAACTCGAGGGCGAGATCGAGCAGTTCGGGCGAGTCGTGGCGGAGTTCGCCGAGCAGCAGGTCGATGGTCTGCGGGCCGTCGTGGAACGGACAGACCGACGGGCGCATGCCGGGGGCGTCCGTCGGTGTGGAGTCGCGGAGCGGAGAGTGACCCATGGGAGGGTGCGCCACCCGGGTAGGGGCGCCGCACGAACTCAGGCGCCTGTTTACTTCAGGTAGCTCTTGAGCATCCAGAGGGTCTTGCCGTGCCAGCTGATGCGCCCGATGGCGAGGTCCTGGGTCTCGAGGTCGCGGGCGGACTCGGCGGTGTCGCGCAGCGTGATGGCGTCGGCGAGAGTCTTTTCGTGCGCGACGACGAGCGCGGCGACGAAATCCTTGGCGGCGGCGGTGACGGGGAGTTCGTCGATGCCGGCCTGCTTGGCGAGGGTGGCGAGGCCGCCGACGGGGAAGACGTCGATGATGCGCGCCTGCTCGGCGATGTCGTCGATGGCCTCGAAGAGGTTTTCGTACTGCTCCTGGAAGGCGGAGTGGAGCTGGAAGAAGTCGGGGCCTTCGACGTTCCAGTGCGCGTGGTGGGTGATGGACATCAGCGCATAGGAATCGGCCAGCAGTTGCTGCAGCGCGGCGGCGACAGGCGTGGTGTGACGGGTTTTGGCGGTGGTCTGGGTGGTTGTTTTCATGCTCAGGAGTTGGGTTGTCAGCGGTCACCTCAAACCAGCCACTCAGGGTCGAAATAGAACCAGCCACCC
>DAOOFR010000131.1:0-9787 GCA_035415285.1 Opitutaceae bacterium | reverse complement strand
CGCCTCACTTCGGCGCGCGCATCGTGGCCTGCTTGAACGCCTGGTTGGCGGCCCGCAGCGCCGTCCAGTCCTGCAGGTAGTCGAAGGCGAGGAACTGGTGCAGCGTGATGATCAGCCAGAACCCGAGCTGGAAGCGCAGCTTGCCGGTCTTGTGCCGGAAATGCCGTTGCGCGAGGAACGCGCCGGGCCAGCCCCCGAGCAACGCCACCAGGTGCAGCGAACTCTCCGCCACCCGCCACTGGCCGTGGCGCGCCCGGAGCTTGTCGAGCCAATACACGAGGAAGCCGATCACCGAGAGGCCCAGGACGCAGCCGACGACCAGCCGCCAGTCGTTGCGCCCCGCCAGCCGGAAGAGCGCATAGCCCGGCGCCGCCAGCAGGACCAGCAACTCGAGCAGATGCCAGAAGCGGATGCGCCCGCCGTCGTTGTGGTGTTCGACCTCCTGGGCCGTGATCCGCCCCGCCTCGTCGCGGCCCAGCCGGAACTCGACCACATCGCCCACCTCGGGCCGCTTGTGCTCCACCACGAAATCGTCGCGCTGGAGCGGGATCCGATGCTTCTCGAACGAGAGCGTCCCGCGGCCCCGGGTCTGGTCCCACTCGACGATCCGGGCGGTGAGCTTGATCCCGGGCCCCTTCGGGGCGGCGGCACGGGGGGCATCGGGGTAGGCGAGATGGGCCATGCCACCACTACAACGGCGACGTTCCCGTCCACGGCAATGCCGGAATCACTCCGCGGCGGACCGTCACTCCGCCCGAGCGGCGCCCGGGCGGGTCACCGCGTTGGGTGCGATCGTCGTATCGACCAGCAGACCCGCGACCGCCTTCAGGAACTCCTCCCGCGCCTTGTCGCTGCGGAACCCGAAGTTCCGGTGGCCGCCGTCCTCGCCCCATTCGGCGATGCAGGCCTCGATGTCCCGCCCGGTGATGCTCATCGCCTTTTCGTAGGTGAAGAAACGATATCCCTCGCCCACCTTCGCGATGAACGCGAAGTAGCAGTCGCCGCGCTCCGCGGGCGCGGCGAAGGTCACCAGCACCCCGGCCGGCGCCTCCACTACCTCGACCGTGAGTGCCGCCGCAAACTCCGGCCCGACAATCTCGCGCGCCGCCTCCTGCAGCCGTTCGACCTTGCCCGCCAGCAGGTCCTCGAAGAAGGCACCCTGCGTCCCGTGCGTCCATTTCGGCAGGAGCCGGTGTTCGAAATAGTAGAGTTTCTGGTGCGGTGTCGGTTCCTCGGCCGCCGCAGGTGGCGCGGGCGGCGCGGGTGCCACCGGATCGGCGGCAAGGATCGGAAGCGACGCAAGAACCAGGACCGGCAGGAGCAGCCAACGACGAAGTTTCATCGGATGGAGGGTTGTTGATGAGGGGATTTGGGGCAGGTGGGAACAGCCCCAGCGTGATCCCTCCGCCTCCGGAAAGTCAATGCGACCGCCGACCGAACCGGGCCCGGGGCCGGCTCACGGTGCGGCCGTGAGCGACAGATACATCGAGAACTCGCCCGCCGCCCCCGCCCGCCACTGCGGCGAGAACTGCTCGATCTCCACCACCGGCGCCCGCGGCTCGCCGATGTAGACCTGGGTGTAGAAGCCGTCGTCGGGCGCAGCCTCCACCGGTCCGCGGCTCTCGCCGCACTCCAGCGCCAGCCGGTATCCGCCAATCTGCGCCACCAGGGTCTGCGGCGGGAAGGCGAGCTTGTCGGATTTGTCGGCGATCGACACCACCACCCCGCCCGCCACCTCCTCGACGCCGGCGGGCAACGGCAGGTCGGGCCGCAGGTTCGGCCCCACCGCCCCGCCCACGCGGAAATACCCGCGCGGCCACTTCGCGCTCGGCGCCGTGCGCAGCTCGACCTTCGTCTCGGGCGGCGTCTGCAAGATCTGCATCACCTGCACGGCGCGTGTGCCGCCCGCGGCCACGGCGACGCGGCAGGCCAGGCGCCCGCCGGCCGGCTCGTAGATGCGGGTGAAGCGCGGGTAGCCGGCGCCGGCGTCGGGCGCGAGCAGCTCGAGCCGGTTGCCGGAGAGCTTCACGCTCTCGGCGGCGGCGAACTCCCACGCCGCCGGCGGCGGCCACACCCAGAGCGACTGCGGCCCGAGCCAGACGCGGTGGCCGCTCCAGCCCATCCGGTCCTCGCGGGTCGCTGTCTCCAGCATGAGGTTGCGGGCCCCCGCCGCGGCGGGGCCGAAGTGCACCAGGCGCCCCCGCTCCACCGAGACGACCGCCCGCCATCGGGCGGTGACCAGTTCGTAGGCGCGCTCGCCCCGCCAGGTGGTGGCGGACCACGCTTCGGTGCCGGCCACGGGCGCGGCGGCTTTCACGGCGACGTGCGCCACGCAGGTGGCGAGCATGAGACCGCCAAGGATCGTTACGGACAGATTCATCGGCGGGGGGAGTTGAGCAGCCGGTCGGCCGCGAGCACCAGGAACAGATAGTCGGTGGTGCCGCCGCCGAGCACGTACTCGGTCTGTTGCCAGAGATACGGCCATTCGAGCAGCTCCGGAAAGTCGGGCCGGATCAGCGCGGTGCCGGACACGCTGCCGCCGGGCAGGTGCGCCCGGTCCGCCCGGTTGAAGCCGTAGGCCTCCGTCACCGACTTCGCGCCCACACCGGAGACGAACGACGCCGTGTTCGGCCCGGGATGGCAGCCGAGGATGAAGTTGAGCGCATGCAGCATCGGCTCGCGCGGGAAGAGCTCCGGCCATGCCCGGTGCAGATAGTACTGCTCCACGCCGAAATGCTGGATCTGCCAGCCCGCGCCCCAGATGTCGGGCTCGTAGGGCACGCCGTACGGCGTGCGGGTCTCCAGTTCCGCCTGCTGCGCGCGGAAGGCGTGGGCCGCCTCGGTCACGGCACGGGTGAACGCCGCATCGCCGATGGCCGTCAACGCCCGTCCGATCAGCCAGGCCAGCCGCGGCCGGCGCGGGTGCGCCTGGTCGCCGCGGACATTCGTGCAGATCGCCTCGCGCTGGGCGACGAGGTACTCGGCAAAGGTGCGCTCGCCGGTGGTGAGCAGCAGCTCCACCGCGAGCTGGATGCGCGGGCTCGGGAAACCCTTCATCCACGGGGCCGGAGGCGCCTTCGTCTCGTCGGTGTCGCGCCAGATCTCCCGCGCGTACGTCAGGCACTCGGCCGCGAGCGGATCGTTGTATCCGCGCAGCGCGCGCGCCGCCGCGGCGAGGCCCGCGCCGGTCTGGAACTCGCGGAACGGATTGTCCTCGGTGAACACCCAGCGGTCGTCGGCCGAGCCGACCACGCCGCCGTCGATCGCCGGCGGCTGCGCCGGCGCGGCCTGCGGGTCGAAGACGGCGTTGTCCGTCTGCATCGAGAACTCGCCGAGGTGCACGTACTGGCGCTTGGTCGGCACGATGATGCCGCGGTAGAACCGCCCGAGCGCGCGGCGCCCGCCGAGCACCGTGGCCAGCCCGTGCTCGATCTGCTGGAGCACGTCGGGTTTCCCGTCGGGCCGCTGGATCTCGACCACGCGGTTCAGCGGATCGATCGTCGTGCCGTCGTAGTCGACTTGAAACTCCTCATACGCGAGCGCCAGCCCGTGGACCGTGCCGATCTGCGACTCGATGCGCAGGTCGTCGTCGCCGGCATCGTGCCAGCCGCCGTGGTTGAGCCCGGGCACGGGTTCGCCGGGCTGGAACCGGCAGAGCGTCGAGGGGCCCTGCGCGTAGCCGTCGAAATGGGTGAAACCGACCGGGGCCATGCGGGCGTCGTCGAGATGGCAGGCGCCGTGCCAGACGCGGTAGCGGTCGTTGATGCGCATGTGGCACATCTGGATCGGCAGGAAGTACTCGAGCGTGGGCTGCCATACGCCGCGGCCATAGACGTCCTCCGCGATGCGGAAGGCGTGGGTGCGCACCTCGCCGTAGCTCACCACATACAGCCCCGGCGCGGTGATCGCGCTGAAGTCGAGCCGCAGATAGTCGAAGCGCAGGAAACGCCCCCACTCGTCGGCCTTCGCCTCCGACACCGGCTCGAGCGTGCCGTCGGCCCCGACCCGCGAAACCACGACCGGGAACCGCCGCGTATCCGCGCGATCGAGCTCGACGATGGCCCACTTCGGCTGCGCCGGATGGTAGCCGACCTGCGAAACCTGCACGACCGGAGCGGACCGGAAGCCCGGCAACGCGTGCGGCGAGACGAGCCAGTTGATCGCGCCCTTCGCCGCCCCGGCGGCGACGGTGGAGCGGACGACGAACCAGCCGTTGCTGTGCTGCGCGCGGCCGTCGACGAGCTCGAGCGTGCCGCCGTCGTCGCAGCGGATCGTGGTGCGCAGCGAATCGTCCTCGGGGGCGACGGTGAGGGTGCGGCCGGTGGCGAGCGGCGCCTGCTGGTATTCGCCCGCGGCATCGAGCACGCCGGGGCCGTTGGGCTGCAGCGGGAAGAGGCCGGTGCCGCTGTCGGCGGTGAACGCCTTGCCGAAGAGCAGGCCGGGGAAGAGTTCGAAGTTGAAGCCCACCCGGCCGATCCACTCCGCCGGCAGCGGCGCATCGAGGTCGACCACGAGGCGGAACGCCGCGCCCTCGGGGCGGATGCGCACGGTGTAGCCGAACTTCAGATCCGGGTACTCGATCGGGTTGAAGCCCTGGCGGTTCTTCGACTCGTCGGGGAACGAGCAGTGCACGCTCACCTCGCCCGTGGCGCGGTCGACGACGCGCGGGCCCACGACCGGCGTGGGCTGCCACTGGCCGGGCGTGCGGTCGAGGCGCAGGTCGCCGTTCGTGGCGAGCCGCCGGCCGTTGAGGATGAACCCCACGCCGCCCTGGTGCCCCTCGGGATAGTAGTCGTGCGCGAGCATCACGTTGAGTCCCGGCATCTCGAGGTACTCGAGATCGTTGAGCCGAAGTTGCGCCGGCTCGGCAGCGGAGAGGGAGGCCGTGGCGAAGAGCATGGCAGTGGAGAGGCAACGGAGACGGTGCATGGGGAAGTAGTTCGGGCTGAAGGCGGGCGCCCGCTTGCAGGCGACCAGGACGGCAGCACCAGAGGATGGAGGGCTCAGCGGGTCTCGAGGGGTTGGGTGAGGTGGAACGAGCCGCGCAACGGCAGGTCGCGCGACGAACGGCCGACGGCGATCCGGTACTCGCCGGCGTCGACGACCCAAGCCTTCCGCTCGGGCGAGTAGTACGAGAACGCGCGGGCGCCGAGCGCGAGGCGCACCGTGCGCCGCTCGCCGGGCTGGACCAGGACCTTCGCGAACGCCTTGAGCTCACGCACGGGCCGCTGGACCGCGGGCGCCACGGGCTCGACATAGAGTTGCACGACCTCGGCGCCGGCGCGCGAGCCGGTGTTGGTCACCTCACACTCGACCGTCGCCACCGCACCCGCGTCACCGCCGGCAGCGACCTCGAGGCCGGAGAGTTCAAAGGTCGTATAGCTCAGCCCGAAGCCGAACGGAAAGAGCGGTTCGACCGCCTTGGCATCGTTCCAGCGGTAGCCGACGAACAGGCCCTCGTCGTAGTGCACCGTGCCGGCCTCGCCGGGATAGTGGCGCGCGAGCCCGGTGGCGTGCGGCGCGGTGTCCTCCAGCCGGCGCGGGAACGTGCACGGGAGCCGGCCCGAGGGATTTGTGTCGCCAAAGATCATTGACGCGATGGCATGCCCGCCCTCCATGCCGGCGTACCACGCCTGCACGACCACGGGGACTTTCTCCAGCCACGGATCCATCGCCACCGGCGAGCCCGCAACAAGCACGACGATCGTGCGCGGGTTGGCCGCGGCAACGCGCGCGATGAGTTCGGGCTGGCCGTACGGCAGCTCGAGCGAGAGCCGGTCGGTGCTCTCGGTGTCGTTGTGTCGCTCGTGGTTGAGCCCGGCGAAGACGATCGCGACATCCGCCGCCCGCGCCGCGGCGACGGCGCGCTCGAGCAGTTCGGCGGGGTCGAGCTTCCGGTCGGGCAACGCGACGTGCTCGGCCGCGCCGGTGACGTCGAACGCCTCCATCCGGCGGTACTTCGGCGCGAGCACGCCGAGCGAGAAATTCACATCGGCCCGGCCATCGGTGTACGCGACGAGGCCGGCGAGCGGCGAGACCTCGTGGAACGCCTTGATCTCGGAGCTCTGGCCGCCGTGGGCCTGGAGGCGCACGGCGTTGTCACCGATCACGGCGATGCGCCTGATCTGCGCGAGATCGAGCGGCAGGAGCGCGCCGGAGTTCTTGAGCAGCACCAGGCCCTCCTCGGCCACCTTGCGCGCGAGCGCCTGGTGCGCGCGGGTGTTCAACGCGCCGGGCGCGCGGTCGTCGAGCGCGCGGGTCGCGAGCAGCACGCGCAGGTTGCGCCGCACCTTGTCGTCGAGCAACGCCACGGGAAACTCGCCGCTCTCGATCCCGCGGCGGAAGGGCTCCGCAAGATAATAGTCCGAATACGAACCGCGCGTGCCCATCTCGAGGTCGAGCCCGTCGCGCGCCGCCTCGGCGGTGGAGTGAGTGCCGCCCCAGTCGGAGACGACGAGCCCACGGAAGCCCCACTCGCCCTTGAGCACGGTGTTGAGCAGGTAGCCGTGGTGGCAGCAGTGCTGTCCGCGGAACTTGTTGTACGCGCCCATCACCGACCACACGCCGGCCTCGCGCACCGCCGCCTCGAACGGCGCGAGGTAGAGCTCGCGCAGCGGGCGCTCGTCGACCTCCACGTTGACCGTGCCGCGGGCGTGCTCCTGGTTGTTGAGGGCGAAATGTTTCACGCACGCGGCCACGTCGCCCGCCTGCATCCCGCGGATCACGCCCACGGCCATCCGCGCCGCGAGCCACGGGTCCTCGCCGAGGTATTCGAAGGTGCGGCCGTTGAGCGGGGTGCGTTGGATGTTCACGCCGGGCCCGAGCATGAGGTGCTTGCCGCGGGCACGCGCCTCCGCGGCGATCACGCCGCCATAGGCCTCGCCGAGCTCGGGGTTCCACGTCGCCGCGAGCGCGATCGAGACGGGGAGCCACGTGGCGAAGTCGTCGGTGCGGCCGGCCGGCCGCCAGTTGTCGCGGCTGATCTCCTCGCGCACGCCGTGCGGACCGTCGGACATCCACATCTTGGGGATGCCGAGGCGCGGCACGCCGGCGGTGCTGAACTTCGAGTCGGCGTGGACCAGCCCCAGTTTCTCCTCGAGGGTGAGCCGCCCGAGGATGTCCTCCACGCGCTCCTCCAACGGCACGGCCGGATCGAGGTAGCGCGGCCGGCTCTCCTCGGCGACGAGCGCGGCGGCGCAACAACACAGGGTCAACAGGGCGGTGGGGAGGCGTCTCATGCGGAAAAGCGCAGTTGGAACCGGCAGAAGGCAACGAAGGGAACGAAGTGTGAAAGAGTTGGATAAGGAGATCCGGGGGTTCGACCTTCACCTGGCAGGTGAAGAGAACGCTCCCGGGCCTGTGGGCGTTGGGTTCCCATGGTACGGAGTCCCTTTGTTGCCTTCGTTACCTTCTGTCGTCTGCGGAATCTGGTCTCATGCGGGGTGGCCGCAAACTCGGCCCGCTCCGCTAGTCCGCCAACCAAAACCGCGCGCCGGCGCGCAGTGCGGCGCGCGGTTAATGCGGCCGGGGACGCGCCCGCGAGCGCATTCGCCGCCGCGCAACGCCGCCACCCCGCGCAGCGGCGCCGGCCTCCTGCATCCGCCAGTTGCGCCGACACCGGGGCCGGCGCGAGGTTCTCATCGTTCGTCCCGCGACCTTCAGCCCGCCGCCAGCATGCGGCGGCGGAGTGCGACAAGCAGCGCGAGCGCGAGGACAAAGAGCGGGCCGCAGGCGCCGCCGCCGCCCTTCGCGGGGCTCGGGGTGGGCGTGGGCGGCGGCGGGGGCGGCGTGCCGAGGGTGAGCGTGGTCGGCGTGCTGACCACCGTGTCGCCATTGGCCAGCGACACCGCCACGGTGTACGTGCCGGCGTGGGCCGCGGCCATGCCGGAGACCGTGTAGGTCGCGCCCGTGGCGCCGGAGATCGGGGCGTTGTCCAACCGCCACTGGTGGCCGGCAGCGGTCGCCCCGGTGATGCTGGCGGTGAGGGTCGCGCCGGCGCCGGGGACGACCGTGGTGGCCGTGGCGGTGATCGAAGCCGTGGCGACGGGCTCCTCGGTGTAGCGGGCGCCGGAAACGTTCCCGGCCTGTGCGCGCAGGAGCGTGGCGAGATCGTCGCGGTCGAGCAGCGTGTAGCTGTAGCTCGGCGTGAAGACCGGGTCGGTGCCGGCATCGGTCGTGCCGGGGCTGTCGGTGTACGTGTTGTCGAGGACACGAATCCGGGCCGGGGCGGCCTTGGCCAACGGGTTCGCTGTGCCGACATAGGCGTTCGCCTCGGAGAGCAGTTGCGCCGAGCCGGAGACCGCCGTGCCGGTGGTGTTGCCGGTGACGTCCAGGTAGTTGCTGTACTGGTGCACCTGGCCCGAGGCGACCGCGGGCAGTGCCGAATCGAGGTGGGTCGACCACCAGTTGTGATGCAGGGTGAGGCGCGGGGTCGTCACCTCGCCGGCGGCGCCCAGTTGCACGGCCGACTGGCCCGCGACGATCGCGGCGAACTCGCACCAGGAGACCGTGAGCTGGTCGGAGCCGGTGGCGACAAGCTGCGGCGCCGCCGAGTCGAGGAAGCTGCAACGGGTGACGTACACCCGCCGCGCGCCGGAGAGCCGCAGCGCCGTGCCGTCGGGGTTGGCGAGGTTCAGGCCGCGAATGACGATGTTGGAGACATTCGTGAGGCTCAGGCAGCCGTCGAGCGTGGCCGAGGCGTCGGCGCCCTGGATGGTCTTGTTCGAGCCCACGGCGACCGTGCCGATGTCGAGCGTGCCGACGACGGTGATCACCTGGGGATCGGCCGAGGCCGCATAGCTGGCGAACTCGGCCGCCGTGGTGGCCACGACAGCGGCGCCGGCCGCACCGCCAGTGGCGGAAGCGGCAAAGCCGTCGGGCACGGGCGCGGGGAACTCCGTCGTATCGACCACCCAGCTGTAGCCGGCGGGCGTCGCGTCCACATTGCCCGCGGGGTCGATCGCACGGACCGCAAAGGTGTGCGGACCGTCGGCCAAGCCGGTGAAGGTCACCGGGCTTGTCGCCGCGGCGTAGGCCGCGCCGTCAAGGCTCGCTTCGAACAAGGCGGTCGCCTCCGTGCTGCCAAAGGTGAACGTGGCCGAAACGCTCGCGCTCAGGCTCGCCGGCTGCGCGGTGATCGTCGTCTCCGGCGCCGTCAGGTCCACCGTCACGGCGCTCGCATCGGTCGTCGTGGTGACGGCCGTGCCGGTGTTGCCGGCCAGATCGCGGTACGCGATCGAGAAGGTCACTGCGCCTTCCGCATCGCCGGCGGCGACGGTGCGCGTCGCCGTCCACGTGCTCGTGCCACTGTCGAAGTTCGCCGTGGCAGACTCGCCCGCCAACGTCACAGTCGGCGTCTGGAGCGTTTCGTTCGCGCGGAAACTCAGCGCGATCGTATCGCCGGCCTTCGCCAGCGCCGCGTCGTGCGCATTATCGGAGAGCAGCGTGACCACGCTCAGCGCGGGCGCGGTCGTATCCACCCGGATCGTCGGCAACGGGTAGGCCGGGAGCGCGAGGGCCACGGGCCAGCCTCCGACATCGGTCAGCGTGCCGCCGTTGAGATCGATGGCGCCAGCCACCGCGAGGCCGTCGGCATCGGTGTCGCCGGCCTGCACCGTGGAGGTGAAGACCAGACTGGTGCCGGTGCTCGATGCCGCATCGTACGTCGCGTAGCGCGTGGTCGTGCCGATCGTGAGAGCCAGCCGCGGCGTGCCGCCGATCGTGGCTACCGTCGCCGCCGCGGAGGTCGTCAGCATGAAATCGAGCGTGTCGCCGGCCTTGTAGCTGC
>DAOOFR010000130.1:5938-9828 GCA_035415285.1 Opitutaceae bacterium | reverse complement strand
CGGAGATCCCCGTCAACCTCGTCGATCTGGGGTTGGTTTACGGGGTGGAGGTGGGGCCATCCCAACCGGAGGGCGCCGAGGTGTGCGTGCGGCTCACGTTGACCTCGCCCAGCTGCCCGATGTCCCGCGCCATCGTCGGAGAGATCCAGCGCAAGCTGCAATCGGTTCCGGGCGTGCGGACGGTCCGCACGGAAATCGTATGGGAACCGGCCTGGCATCCCGGTTTGATCAGCGCCGAAGGCCGCCGCCAGCTCCAGCTCGCCTCCTGATTTCGCCCCGCATGAACGCCGCTCCCCGACCCAACGACAATCGCGACTTCGTGAAGTCGTCGAGCCTCTACCAGGAGTTCCTCGCCGAGAGGGAGGAGATCCTGAAGCACAAGTGGCTCGAGTCGGAGCGGCTCGGCTACGACATCGGCTTCGAGCGGGCGCTGCTCGACTGGATCCGCAAACATCGCGACAGCTGGCGGGCCAGCCGCCGTGCCCAGGCCGGGGCCGAGACCGAGCGTCGGGCCGGCTAGGTCCGGTCCATCCGCCCCAATGACGAAGGCCGTCCCGCGAGAGGACGGCCTTCGTCGTTGAGAAAAGGACGGGAGCCCCGTGCTTACTTGATCTCCTTGTGGACCGTGTGGCGCTTGAGGAAGGGGTTGTACTTCTTCTTCTCGATGCGCTCGGTGACGGTCTTCTTGTTGCGGAACGTGAGATAACGAGAGACCGGCTTGCCCTCTTTACGGGCTTCGGTGCACTCCAAAGTGACGAGTTCTTGCGGCATGGGTGGATTGGTTGAAGGGGCGGAAGCAACCACCACGCCGCGACCGCCGGCAAGATAATTCTGCGGGCCGGGGAAAACGCCCGCCCGGGCGCCGGCTCAACCCGCCTGCGAGTCGCGCGGCCCCACCTTGCGCTCGATCAGGGGCAGCATCACCCCGCGGCGGAACAACGTCACCTGCCCGGTGCTGGAGGAGACCACGATCGACACGCAATCCGTCTCCACCGAGATGGCCGCCGCCGCGGCATGGCGCGAGCCCAGCCCGCTGGGCAGCGGATGCTCGGGATCGGCCGCCTGCAGCAGCGTGCCGGCCGAGCGGATGACGCCGTCGCCCCGGATGACGAAGGCGCCGTCGAGCGAGGAGAACTCCTTGATCGTCTCGTCCATGAACGGGCTGAGGACGTTCTTGTCCTCGTCCTTGTAACCGAAGAACGGGTTCATCACGAGCGGCTTGGTCAGCCGCTCGACCTTCGCGGTGTCGCCCAGCACGAACAGGCAGCCGACCGGCCGCCCCTCGCGCCCCTCGACCGAGAGCTCGGTGGCGATGGCGATGACCCGCTCGAGCACCTCCGGCTTCACATCGGGCGGCAGCAGGTCGGCCTGGCCGGAGAGCAGCGCCTGGAACTCCCGCTCGACATCGACCACGGCGATCGTGTCGAACTGGTTGCTGTCGGGGATGCCGCTCACGCAGCAGAGGCGGTCGTTGAACTTGAACCAGCCGCGCGACAGCCCCACGAGCATCGCACTGCGCAGCTGCGCGAAACGACCTGTTGAATACGCCTTCACCTGGATGATGTGGGCGAACTTCTCCTGCAGCAGGTTGGCCTCGACGGCGTCGCTGGTGACCAGGGTGGTGGGGATGGCGGGGAAAGGCTTGGAGAGCGCGGCCGTGCTGGTGCAGGTGTCGCCGATGAGCACCACGCCCTGGCACGCGGTGCCGCGCGCGATCCGCTCGGCATGGCGCAGCACAGTG
Source organism: Opitutaceae bacterium (assembly GCA_035415285.1). GTDB lineage: Bacteria > Verrucomicrobiota > Verrucomicrobiia > Opitutales > Opitutaceae > CAJCBL01. The sequence goes on along the minus strand of DAOOFR010000130.1, from coordinate 8,087 downwards.
CGGTTGACCCGGCTGTGCTGCACCGGCACGGGCTTGCTGGCGATGCCGCCGAAACCGGTGTTGAGCTGCTGGAAGAAATCGTCGGACGAGGGGGCGAAGACCAGCCGCTCGACGTACTCTCGGTCCTTCACCAGGCGCGCGATCGTCGCGAGCACCTGCAGGTAGTCGCGCGCGCGTTCGTCGGCGAGCAGCAGGATGATGAGCTTGATGTTTTCGTCATCCCGCAGTCCGTCGTAGCGGATCCCGGCGGAGCTGCGCCCCACCGCCAGCACGTAACGACGGTTCATGCGCGTGCGCACATGCGGCAGCGCCACCCCGTACCCGAGGTAGGTCGTCATCGTGTTCTCGCGCTGCAGGAGGCTCTTGAGCAGCGAGTCGCGGTTGAGTTCGCGGAACGACTTCACCGTGACGTCGAGCATCTCGCGCAGCGCCCCCGTCAGGTCGGTGCTCTGGAGTTCGACAACCCGTTTGCGGGAGATGAAGCGGTCGAGTCTCATGGCCGGCAGTATCCGCCAATTGGAACCCCGCGGCTCAGCGCTCCCAGTCGAGCGCGCCCTTCCGCCACTCGTACAGGAACCCGGCGACGAGCAGCCCGATGAAACAGAGCGCCGGCAGCAGCACCGGCAGGCCCCAGGCGAGGAACTCGCGGTAGACGAAGGTCCACGGCAGCAGGAACACGACCTCGATGTCGAAGAGGATGAAGAGCAGCGCCGTGAGGAAGAACTTCACGGACAGCCGCGGGTGGATCTTGCCGGTGGCGGGCACGCCGCACTCGTAGGCGCTGTCCTTGATCGGATTGCGGCGCAGCTTGTGGCCGAAAAGATGGCTGACCGCGACAATCCCCACCCCCATCGCGCCGGCGAGGACGATTTGCAGGAGAACCGGAAGGTAGGCGGGGAGCACGGACATCGCCGGCTACTCTCGCGCCGCCGAAGGCAAATTCAAGGGCAATGTCGGCGGATCGGGACCGCCTCCGGCCCCGCCCGGGAGCCGTCCCGGGATGCGTGAATCCGCCAACCGGTTACAGGCGGCGCCACTGCGCGTCCGCGGGCCGGGCCGTGCCCACGCCGAGCCGTTCGCAGTACTCGAGGAGGCGGCGGTCGTCGCCCAGCAAGGGGCGGAAGCGGTCGTGTTTCCGTGCGGCGTTGAGTCGCTCGAGCATGAGCGCATCCAGCAGCACCGGATCGGCGCTGAGCCAGAGCTTGGGCTCCGACACGGTGTAGAGCGAGTGGAAGCGCGGCCCGCCGATGTACTGGTAGCGCTCGAGGCTCACGATGCTGAAGCGCCAGGTCTCCCGCAGTTCGGGGATCGCGGCCATCTCGGCCACCGCCGCCGGGGCATTGGCGGGGCTGCGGAAGAACCGCTGGGTGTTGCTGGCGTTCCAGAGGGTGGCGTTGACGAGCGCGCCGTTGATCCCGAGCACGGGATGGTCGCTGTAGACCGGCAGGTTGATCCAGAAATCGGCGTCGAGGAAGAGCGGCGTGGCCAGGAAGCTCTTGCGGTCGGCGGCGACCGAGCCGCCCTCCTCGTCCACCGGCGCGGCCTTCTGCTCGAGCACGCCCGGCGCGAAACGCGCCGGCAGCGGGCTGTCATAGAACCATTGCGACTCGTAGAAACGGCCCGACTCGAGCACGAAGACGGGGTGCTCGGCGAAGCTGCTGCCGCCCTTGGAGAGGGCCGGCAGGAAACCCGCCTCGCGCAACCGCATCTGGTTGAGCCCGACCAGGAAGATCTTCTTCGCCTCGAAGCCGCGGCGCTCGAGCGCCGCGATCACCGCCCGCACCAACGCCGGCGACGTGTTGAGCCCCGGCCCCGAGTCGGTGTAGATCTTGAGCCCCACGCTGCCGCGCGGGCCGGGGCGCAGGGAAGGCGCGCCGTTGAGCGACTCGAAGTCGGCGAAGATCCGCTCGACGGCCTCGTCATAGGCCCCGGCGGTGAAGGTCGGCAGCGCCGCCTCCCACACGATCGGCGCCGGAGGCGCCGCCACCGGATCCGCCGCCGCCCCGGAGGGGGCCGGCGCGGCCCCGACCGCCCCAAGGCACGGCAGGAGCGAGCACAGCAGACGGAAGGGCCACAGGCGTTTCATGGTGGTAAGGGCGGGATTCTTGACAGCGGATTTTTCGGGAGGGAAGGTTAAACCCGCTGCGTC
>DAOOFR010000130.1:0-5838 GCA_035415285.1 Opitutaceae bacterium | reverse complement strand
GGGCGGGATTCTTGACAGCGGATTTTTCGGGAGGGAAGGTTAAACCCGCTGCGTCAGACACGGGCGGAGATCCACCGTGCCCTCCCGCCCTCCCACACCATGCCGATGATCAAACCCGCCAGCATCCGCGACCTGAAACAGCGGGTGAACATCGTCGACGTCGTCTCCGGCGTCGTCACGCTGCGCAAGGCGGGCGCGAGCTTCAAGGGGCTGTGCCCCTTCCACAACGAGAAGACCCCGTCGTTCCATGTCTCGCCCGACCGGGGGATGTACAAATGTTTCGGATGCGGCAAGGGCGGCGACATCATCTCCTTCGCGATGGAGACCGAGCATCTCACCTTCTCCGAGGCCGCCGAGACGCTCGCCCGCCGCTTCAACATCCCGCTCGAGTACGAGGAAGGGGGCCCCACCCGCGAGGAACGCTCGCTGCGCCAGGAACTCTACGACCTGCACGAGCGCGCCGCCGAACACTTCCACACCGCCTTCGCGGGCCGGACCGCGATCGGCGACTACATGCGCGGCTACTGGACGGAGAAGCGCCGCTTCCCCCTCGAGCTCGCCGACGAGTTCAAGATCGGGGCGGCCGACGAGGCCGGCGGCGGCCTCGCCGCAGCGTTGGCAAAACATCAATACTCCGAGGAGGCCTTCCGCCAGTGCGGGCTGTTCTTCGTGCGGGAGGGTGCGCCGTTCTCCGTGAGCGCGCTCAAGCACCGTTTCCGCGGGCGCCTGATGATCCCGATCCGCGACATCCAGGGCCGCGTGGTCGCCTTCACCGCCCGCCAGACCGAGCGCACCCCGGCCGACGATCCGGCACGCGAGGCCAAATACGTCAATTCGCCGGAGACCCCGATCTTCACCAAGGGCGAGCTGCTCTTCAACCTCGACCGCGCCCGCACCCACAGCGGCGACGGTCCCTTCGTCATGGTCGAGGGCCAGCTCGACGCCCTGCGCTGCTGGCACGCCGGCCTGAGGACCGTCGTCGCCCCGCAGGGCACCGCCATCACCGAACGCCAACTACACCTGCTCCACCGGCTCAACCCGCGCCTGGAGTGTTTCCTCGACGGCGACGCCGCCGGCCGCAAGGCGGCCTTCCGCCTGCTCCCGCTCGCGCTCAAGACCGGCATCGAGGTGAAGTTCCTCCAGCTCTCCGTCGGCAAGGACCCCGACGAGCTCTTCCGCGACCACGGCCTATCCGCCTACGAGGAGCTGCGCGGCCGCGCGCTCGACGGCATCACGTTCGCCTGCCGCGCCGTGCTCCCCGATCCCGCCAACGCCTCCGCGCTCGACCGTCAAGAAGCCGTAAAACAGCTCTTCGAGATCATCATCCAGAGTTCCTCGGAAACCGCCCTCGAAACCTATCTGGTCCAGATCCAGCGCGAGTTGCGGCTCGGCCGCGGGGTGCTCGCCGACTTCGAGGCCTTCCGCCGGGGCCACCGCGCGGCGCCCGGCGCGGCCGACATCGACCAGCGTGCGACCCCCGACTCGGGGATCACCGAGACCTACAGCCCCACCGGCCCCGAGGAGCATCTGCTCCTGCTCTGCCTCCACCACGAGGAGCTCGGCCCGCACCTCGCCTCCTTGATCCAGCCGGACTGGATCGACGATTCCTCGGTCGCCGGCCGGCTGCTCAACCGCGCGCTCGCCGCTTTCCATGATCTGGATTGGCCGGGACGCGACGAGGTCATGACCCTCGCCCAGGACGATGCGGCCGAACAACAGCTTCTCACCAAGTTGCTCTTCGTCCCGCCCCGGGGGGAGGACGCGGTCAAAGTGGCCAACGAAGGCCTCCGTTTGCTCCACCAACGCCACCTGCGCCGGCAGCTCGACCAAATCGGACTTGAAATCGCCTCCCTTCGACCGGACAGTGATTCTGACTCTTACCTTTTACTTATGAAGCGGAAGGCCGATCTAATCCAGCAGGCCAAACATCCGCCGCAGCTCTCCGCCCACCATTAGTTTATGCCGCGCAAAGCCAAGCCCGTAGAGGCTGATCCTGTGCCCTCCAAGAAGAACGCCATCACCGCGCCCGCTCCCGAACCGGAGATCGCGCTGCCGGCGCCCAACGGCGACAAGGACAACCTGCCAGGCAACGTCAACGACAAGATCCGCCTCCTCATCCGTCAGGCCAAGGAGCAGGGCTATCTCACCTTCGACGACATCAACGAGACCCTCCCCGAGGCCGTCGACAATCCGGAGGAGATCGAGAACGTCATCTCCATCCTCCAGAACCTCGAGATCGACATCCTCGACCCCGACGAGGTCGAGGGCTTCAAGCAGAAGCAGGAGGAGGCCGAGGAGGAGGAGACCCGCTACTCGCAGAACGACATCCTCGACGACCCCGTCCGGATGTACCTCAAGCAGATGGGCCAGGTCCCGCTGCTCACCCGCGAACAGGAGGTCGAGATCTCCAAGCGTATCGAGACCGCCGAACTCCATGCCCAGGAGGCGCTCTTCGAGACCGCCATCTGCGGCAGCTTCATCGCCGAGCTCGGCGACAAGCTCCTCAAACGCGAGGAGCGCTTCGACCGCGTCGTCATCGACAAGAAGATCGAGAGCCGCGACGCCTATTTCAAGAATCTCCCCAAGCTCGTCGAGACCACCCAGAAGGGCGAGGAAGGCTGCGCCGAGGCGTGGGACGAGGTGCTCAAGGCCAAGGGCGAACCCAACCGCAAGAAGGCGCACGCCAAGTTCAAGAAGCGCGAGACCCTCCTGCGCGCCAATTTCTCCAAGTTCTTCTTCAAGCTGAAGGTCTACGAGGAGTTCCTCGAGTCCCAGGAGGATCTCTTCGACGAGATCCAGCGCTGCTTCGACCAGCTCGAGGCCGCCAAACACCCCAAGACCAAGCGCGACGCCCAGATCGACACCAAGGCGATCCAGGCCCGCCTCAAGGAGATCGAGCACGAGCAGCGCATCGCGCCCACCGAGCTCATGGAGCTCATCAAGAAGTGCCGCCACTTCGTCCGCGAGGCGCACAAGGCCAAGACCGAGATGGTCGAGGCCAACCTCCGCCTGGTCATCTCCATCGCCAAGAAATACACCAACCGCGGCCTGCAGTTCCTCGACCTGATCCAGGAAGGCAACATCGGCCTGATGAAGGCGGTGGACAAGTTCGAATACCGCCGCGGCTACAAGTTCTCGACCTACGCCACCTGGTGGATCCGCCAGGCCATCACCCGCTCGATCGCCGACCAGGCCCGCACCATCCGCATCCCGGTCCACATGATCGAGACGCTGAACAAGGTCATGCAGGTCCAGAAGCAGCTCCTCCAGGAGTTCGGCCACGAGCCGACCCCCGAGGAGGTCGCCGACGAGATGAACCTGCCCGTCGAGCGCGTGCAGCAGATCATGAAGATGGCGCAGCAGCCCATCTCCCTGCAGTCCCCCGTCGGCGACGGCGACGACACCAGCTTCGGCGACTTCATCGAGGACAAGTCCGCGGAAAACCCGTACGACATGACCGCCTACTCGCTGCTGCGCGAGAAGATCATCGACGTGCTCGACACCCTCACCGAGCGCGAACGCCGCGTGCTCTCGCTGCGCTTCGGCCTGGTCGACGGCTACAGCCGCACCCTCGAGGAGGTCGGCCGCCAGTTCAAGGTCACCCGCGAGCGTATCCGCCAGATCGAGGCCAAGGCCCTGCGCAAGATGCGCCACCCCACCCGCCTGCGCCAACTCCACGGCTTCTTCGACGCCGAGCTCGGCGAGAACCCCGAGCTGCTTCTCAAGAAGCTCACCGGTGGCGGCAAGGGCGACGGGAAACCGTAGGCGCCCGGCGCCGCCGGCGCTCCAGTCCAGCGCTCTTCGAAACGGCGGACCTCACGGTCCGCCGTTTCGTTTCCCTCCAACCGATTATGCCGCGCCGGCATGATGGAGAGAGAAAGGAAGCATTTCCGCTGCGTTTGTTCGGCCGTTATACTCGCGCCATGTCTCCACAACGCGCCGCCACACCGCCGCCCGTCGATGAACCAGGCGCGGCAGCCGGCAGCGGCTCCGGGTACGGCGGCCCTGCCCGGGGCACGTCCTCACGCACACCATGATCATCCGCGACACCCTCGTTTTCCGCACACTGCTGGCCATCGCCCGTCAGCGGCCCGACTACGACGAACTCCGCAGCCACGCCCTGCTCGAGCTCCTCGCCACCGCCGACGCCGTCCGCGCCAAGGTGAAGCTCCGCCTCCAGGAGTTCGCCCTTTCCGAGCTCCAGTTCTCCGCCTTGGTCGTTCTCCTCGCGCTCGACCCCGAGCCGGTCCTTCCCACCACGCTGGCCACCCACACCAGCGCCAGCCGCGCCACCATGACCGACATTCTCGATCACCTGCTCACACGCGGCTACATCGAGCGTCAGCGCAGCAAAGAAGACCGGCGCAACTATCTCATCACGCTCACCGACGCCGGTCGCACCCTTGCCGACCGCGCGGAGGCCGCCCTGCTCCAATCCTTCGCCGAGCTGGGCCGCCCGCTCACCGAGCCCGCCCCCCGCGCCCTGCTCGCCATCTGCGACAAGCTCGCGCCGCGCCTCCATTTCACCGCGGCCAGCTAGCCGATCCCCACGCATCACCCGTCCGGATTCGCGCCGCGCACTTCTCCACACTAAGTACACCTTCTTCGATTAGGTACCGTACTATCCACCACAGCCATCAACCGAACCACCCGCCGGTACCGCACCGCACCGCCGTCGGACCATTCCTTTTGTCTACCATGAACATCCTCGCTCAGCCCATCCAGGACTCCGCATCGCCAACACGCTCTAGCCGCGCCCTCAGCCTCTCGCTGATCGCAATCGCCGGCGGGCTGCTCCTTTCCGCCTGCGGCAAGAGCTCCGGCCCTGCCACGGCCCCCACACCGGAAGTCGCCACCATCGTCGTCGCCCCGCAGGCGGTCACGCTCACCACCGAGCTGCCCGGCCGCACCGCCGCCTACCGCGTCGCCGAGATCCGACCCCAGGTCAACGGCCTCATCCAGAAACGCCTCTTCACCGAGGGTGCCGAAGTCGCCGCCGGTCAGGAACTCTACCAGATCGACCCCGCCCAGTATCAGGCCGCCTTCGACAGCGCGAAGGCCGCCCTCGCCCGTGCCGAAGCCAACCTCCCCGCCGTTCGCGCCCGCTTCGAGCGTTTCGACAGCCTCGTCGCCGACAAGGCCGTGAGCCAACAAAACTACGACGACGCCTCCGCCGCCCTCCAACAGGCCGAGGCCGACGTGGCCTACTACAAGGCCACCGCCGAGAACGCCCGCGTGAATCTCGGCTACACGCGGATCGTTTCGCCCATCGCCGGCCACATCGGCCGCTCCTCCGTCACCGACGGCGCCATCGTCACCGCCTACCAGCCCGTCGCCCTCGCCACGATCCAGCAGCTCGACCCGATCTACGTCGACGTGCCCCAATCCACCGACGAACTGCTTCGTCTGGAGCGCCGGCTGGCGGACAAACTGCTCAACGCGGATGCCGCCAACGCGAACAAAGTGCAGCTCTTCCTGAGCGACGGCTCGAAATACCCCCTCGATGGCACGCTCCAGTTCCGCGATGTCGAGGTCGATCCGACCACCGCATCGGTCACGTTGCGCGCCGTCTTCCCGAATCCTGAGGGTGTGCTCCTGCCAAGCATGTTCGTCCGCGCCGTCATCAACGAAGGCGTCAACGACCGCGCCATTCTGGTGCCCCAGCAGGCCGTCTCGCGCGACACCAAGGGCCAGCCCGTCGCCCTCGTCGTCACCGCCGAGAAGAAGATCGAGCAGCGCCTGCTCACCCTCGATCGCGCGATCGGCAACCAGTGGCTCGTCGCTTCCGGCATCGCCGCCGGCGACCACCTCGTCGTCGAAGGCCTGCAGAAGGTCCGC
>DAOOFR010000129.1:0-9891 GCA_035415285.1 Opitutaceae bacterium | reverse complement strand
CGGCAACCTCGTGTTCAGTTCTCCGTCGCACCACGCGCGTCATCGCCATGATGACCGCCGCTTCCGACTGAAACCATTTTACTCCGCGGCCGTCGTACAGAACCTCCTCACCATGCCCGCCCTGTCCGCGCTTCGCCGCCTCTGCGTCCCGCTCGCCCTCCCCCTGCTCGCACTCGCGGCCCACGCCGACACCCTCCAACTCGCCAACGGCGACCGCCTCCAAGGCCGCCTCGTCGCGCGCGAAGCCGGCTCCATCCGCTGGGAAAGCCCGATCCTCGGGGTCCTCACCGTGCCCGACACCCAGGCCACCGTGATCCCGGAGCCCCTGGCGCCGCCACCGCAGGCCCAGCCCACGGTTGCCACGGCGCCGACCGCACCGCCCAAGCCCGCAGCCAAACCGTCCGCGAAGCCCAAGTCCAAGACCACCATCGAGTCGGGCCTCTCCCTCCAATCCGGCCGCAACGACCGCGCCGACATCAACCTGCGGTTCGAGTCCACCTACGAGCGCCGCCACAACACGTTCCGTACCCAGGCCAAATACCTCTACTCGAAGGCCTCCGGCGCCGTCACCACCGACCGCACCGAGGCCTCCTTCCGCTGGCGCCGCGAACTCGCCTCGCGCTGGTTCGGCCAGACAAACACCGCCTACCTCTCCGCCAAGGTCAAGGGCATCGACCACAACGTAGAACAGAACCTCGGCCTCGGCTACCGCCTCCTCAAGACCGAGCGCACCCAAGCCTCCCTCGGCGCCGGCGTCACCGGCCAGTACCGCGAGATCGCCGACGTCGACACCGGCCACGGCCTCTTCGGCGAGATCTTCCAGGACTTCACCATCAAGCTCACCCCGCGCCTCGACCTCGGCGAGGACTTCACCCTCCTCTACTCCCCCAGCAGCCGCGGCATCCGCATCCGCCCCGATGGTACCGTGCAGCTCATCGACGACACAGTCGCCAACTACAAGCACACCCTCAAGGCCTTCCTGCGTGGCAAGCTCACCGAGACGCTCAGCCTCTCCCTGCGCTACGAGTACGAGTTCGACAACACCTACGTGAGCGACAGCGAGAAGGCCGACCAGCGCATCACCACCACCCTCGGCTACACCTTCTGAGCGGCCGGAACACAGTGTCCCTGTCCGTCCTGGCTTTGTTCCCTTCCCTACCGTACGTCGTTCGCAGCATCCAGATTCAGGGAACCTGCGCACACGCGCTGAATTGGAGCCGGCTTCGCTGCGTCGTGGCACGGGTCTCCAGACCCGTGTCGCCGCCGGAACCTGTTCGTCATCATCCAGCCAACTGCGCGCCGATCCCACAGGTCGGAAGACCCGTGCCACCGGCCCCGGACCTACGGCATCCCCCCGCGCCGCCGGCACCCCGTCCGCCCCTCGAGTCCTTCCACTGAACCTGCATCACCCAACACAAGAAAAAGGCCCGAATGAATTCGGGCCCTCGGCATCCGGGCTCCCGTCGCTCGCCACTCGACGTTCGCCGCTTGTCCCCATCAGCGCGCCGCAGCCGTGGCCAGGCAGCGTGGGGTGCGAGCTTGCTCGCACCGCTTGCCTCGAGCGACGCCCCACGGTCTGAGCAAGCTCAGACCCTACAACCGGAAGTTGGAACCTGTCGCAGTGAAACCACTGCCAACCGATTCGTCGCGCCTCAGCGCTTCTTCTTCGCCGCCGGTTTCTTGGCCGCCGCCGGAGATTTTTTCGTCTTCGCCGGCGCCTTCTTGGCCTTGGCGGCAGGTTTCTTGGTCGCGGACTTCTTGGCCGCCGGCTTCTTGGCCGTCGCGATCTTCTTTTTCGCGGCGGGTTTCTTGGCCGCAACTGCGGTCTTCTTCGCGGCGGGCTTCTTGCGGGCCGGCTTCGCCTTCTCCGCGGCGGCCGCCGGCCGCTCCTCCTGGAGCCCGAGGGCGACATTCAGCGGCAGTTCGCGCCCGTCGCGCCAGAGCTGCTCCAGCCCGTAGCGCGACCGCGCCTCGGCCGTAAAGAGGTGCACCATGATCTGGTAGGCGTCGACCACCAGCCAGCCGCTCGCCTGGTTCTTGTCCATGCCGGCGATCTTCGCGCCCTGCGCGTCGAGCACCCGCTCCACCTCGATGCGCATCGCGCGCAGATGCGGCTCGGCCAGACCCGTGGCGACCACGATGTAATCGGTGATCGACGACAACCCGCGCACGTCGATGATCCTCAGGTCGCCGGCCTTCTTGTCGTCGAGGCCTTTGCAGACCAGCGCCAGCAGCTGCCGCTCGCGCGACACGGTTTCGGGGATGTTTTTCGTCATGGATTGGTTCGGTACAGCGATTGCGCTTCGATAAACTCGGCCACTTTCAACGGCACGAAGGGCCACAACGGCAAGCCTCGGTTCGCGCGCTCCCTCAGTTCGCTGGAGCTCACCGCCACCTCATGGCCCGCCACCCGGTGCAGCCGCAGCCCCGGAATCGGTGGCGCCGCCGGCTCCTCCACCCCGGGTCGCGCCAGGTGGGCGAATGCCACCCGCTGCACCAGTTCGCCGATGTCCTTCCACTCGGCCAACCGCGCCAACTGGTCGGCCCCGATCACCCAGAAAAACGTCGCCCCGGGATACCGCCGCCCCAGCTCGCGCACCGTCTCCACCGTGTAGCTCGTGCCGCCCCGCCGCAGCTCCAGGTCGAGCACCCCGAACCGCGGGTCGTGTCCGATCGCCAGCCGCACCATCTCCAGCCGCTGCGCCGGCGTCGCGATCAGCTCGCGGCCTTTCAGCGGCGACACCGCCGCCGGAATGAACTCCACCCGATCCAGCCCCAAACCCTCCAGCGCATCCTGGGCGACGACGAGATGACCGAGATGGATCGGGTCGAACGACCCGCCGAGGAAGCCGATCTTCATCGCCACGGGAGAAACGGCCGCGCCCGCGCCCCCGCCGGCGCACCGGTCGGCTGAGTCGAGGATCTGCACAGCGGCGACATGGCCGCCACCTTGCCCGCCCCCACTGCCGCCGCAAGGCCGTTCTGCCCGCCCACCCCACGTGGCACGGATCTCCAGATCCGTGGTTCCGTCTCCGTCGCCATCCAGCTTCCTCCTTCGTTTCCCCGCACTCCGTCCCCCCTCCTCTCCGTCCTCTGCCCTCTGTCCTCCGTCCTCTGCCGCCCACCCTCCTCGCCAACCGCTCCCGCCTTCGCGCTTTGCGTCCCGAAACTCCGCAATCCGCATTCCGCGATCCGCCATTCCTCGGCCCCGTTCCACCGCGTCCCGATCTTTCCATTCGCCCCAGTTCGCCGTTGCCGCCCCGCCCGGCGTCCGGTTTCTTCGGCGACGTTTTCCAACCCCTCCCAACCATGGCCGTCGCTCTCATCGTCATCCTCGCCGTCCTCCTCGGGCTCGCCCTCGTCGCCGCGCTCTTCGTCGCCGGCATCTACAACCGCCTCGTCACCCTGCGCAACCGCTTCAAGAACGCCTTCGCCCAGATCGATGTGCAGTTGAAGCGTCGCTACGACCTCATCCCCAACCTCGTCGAGGTCGCCAAGGGATACCTCAAGCACGAGCGCGAGACCCTCGAGGCCGTCATCAAGGCCCGCAATATCGCCTTCGCCGCCGCCCAGTCCGCCGCCGCCAACCCGGCCGACGCCGCCGCCATGAAGGGCCTGCTCTCCGCCGAGTCCGGCCTCGGCGGCGCACTCTCCCGCCTGATGGTCGTCGCCGAGCAGTATCCGGACCTCAAGGCGAACCAGAACATGGCCCAGCTCACCGAGGAGCTCACCTCCACCGAGAACAAGATCTCCTTCGCCCGGCAGGCCTACAACGACTCCGTCATGGTCTACAACACCGCCCGCGAGACCTTCCCGAACAACTTCGTCTCCGGCATGTTCAACTTCGCCGCCGCCGAGCTCTTCCAGGTCGAGAACGCCGCCGAGCGCCAGGCCCCGCAGGTGAAATTTACCTGAGAAACGCGCCCGTCGCGTTTTTATGGACTTCTTCGAACACCAGGCCTCCGCCCGCCGGCGCACGACGCTGCTCGTCTTCTACTTCGTCATCGCGGTCGTCCTGATCGTCGCCGCCCTCAATGTCGTCGTCGCCTTCGGACTCGGTTACGCCGCCAGGCCGGACCGTCGCCAACACTCGCGCCAATACGTGCAGGTCGAGGCCGACGCCCCCCGCACCCCCGCCTTCGTCTGGCGCAGCGACACCATCGGATGGACCACCGTCCTCACCCTCCTCGTCATCGCCGGGGGCACCTTCTACCGCTGGCTCACGCTGCGCGGCGGTGGCCGCTCCGTGGCCGCCCTCGCCGGCGGCCGCGAGATCGTCCCCGGTTCCGCCGATCCCGGCCAACGCCGCCTGCTCAACATCGTCGAGGAGATGTCCATCGCCTCCGGCGTGCCCATGCCCGCCGTCTTCGTGCTCGAGGACGAGCCCGGCCTCAACGCCTTCGCCGCCGGCTTCTCGCCCAGCGACGCCGCCGTCGCCGTCACCCGCGGCTGTCTCGAAAAACTCACGCGCGACGAGCTCCAGGGTGTCGTCGCCCACGAGTTCAGCCACATCCTCAACGGCGACATGCGGCTCAACGTCCGCCTCATCGGCGTGCTCTACGGCATCCTGATGCTCGCCATGATCGGGCGCGGTCTGCTCCACTCGCTCCGCTTCGCCAATACCGGGCGCAGCTCCCGCCGCGGCAAGGATTCCGGCGGTGGCCTCATCGCCCTGCTGCTCGGCCTGGGCCTCGCGCTCCTGATCATCGGCTACATCGGCTACTTCTTCGGCCGCCTCATCCAGGCCGCCGTCTCCCGCCAGCGCGAGTGCCTGGCCGACGCCGCCGCCGTGCAGTTCACCCGCAACCCGGCCGGCATCGGCGGCGCGCTCAAGAAGATCGGTGCCTACGCCCTCGGCTCGGGCATCGTCACCGAGCAGGCCACTCAGCTCCGCCACTTCTTCTTCGCCCAGGCCTTCACCGGCGATTTCCCCCGCTGGCCACCCATCCGCCGCTCGCCGAGCGCATCCGCGCCATCGATCCCCAATGGGACGGTAAGTTCCCCGTCATCACCGCCGCCGCCATCGGTGGCTGGGAGGACACCGGCAACAGTCCACAGTCCACTGGCCACCGTCCACAGTCCACCGTCCACCGTTCCCCGTCCTTCACCCCGCCACCGCTGCCCTCGCTCGCCATTCCCGCCGCCGTGCTGCTCGCCTCCGTCGGCGCGCCCACCGCCGCGCACCTCGATCGCGCCCGCCAGCTCCTCGCCGCCCTCCCGCCGCGCCTCGCCGCCGCCGCCCGCAGCCCCGCCGAGGCGCTCTCGGTCGTCTTCGCCCTGCTCCTCGCCCACGATCCCGCCACGCGCACCAGGCAGCTCGATACGATCCGCGTGCGCCACGGCGTGCCGTTCGCCGATGCCTTCACGGCCTTCGCCCCGGCCGCCGACGGTCTCGCCCCGGAGCTGCGCCTACCCCTGCTCGACATCGCCCTGCCCGCCCTGCGCACGCTCCCGCCCGCCGAGATTTCCGGCGCACTCGAAACCGCCCGCCTGCTCATCGAGGCCGACGGCGAGGTCACCCTCTTCGAGTTCATGATGGAGAAGGCGCTCGATCGCCATGTCGCCGCCCCCGCCCGCGGCGACCGCCAGGGCGTGGTGAACTTCTACTCCTTCGGCGCCCTGCAGGCGGAGATCGGCCTGCTGCTCTCCGCCCTCAGCCGCGTGGGCTCCGACTCCGCCGAGGAGACCGCCCGCGCCTTCGCTGCCGCCAGCGCACGGATACCGCCGCTGCAGGGCAAACTCCAGCTCCTCCCCGCCGACGCCTGCACGCTCGCCGCCATCGGCGCCGCGCTCGACAAGCTCGTCCAGGCCTCGCCCGCGATCCGCAAAGTCCTGCTCCTCGCCGGCACCGAGGCCATCGCCTCCGACGGCACCGTCGAACCCGACGAGGCCGACCTCCTCCGCGCCGTGGCCGACGCCCTCGACTGCCCCATTCCGCCTCTGCTCGGCACCGAGTGAGGACCGCCCTTCCTTCTCCGGCGTCATCCCTCCGGTCACAGTCGGCCGAGCGCTGGTTCCAGTTCACCGGCCACCGTCCACCGTTCACCGTTCACCGCCCACCGGCAACTGACCACCGGCCACCGTTCGCCGGCGCCCGCTTATCCTGTTGACCCCCGGGCGAGGTCCCCGGGATGCTCCCCGCCCTCCGGTGGCCGCTCTTGCGGCGCGTTACTTTCGCGCCCCGGCCGCCCCAACCACCGGCGCCGCTGCCTCAGCCGCGCGCGCCTCGCACAGAAAGAGTCATGTCCTCAACAGAAGAAAACCAGGCTCCCCAGACGAGCCCGGCCGGCAGCGAGCCCACCGTGGCCGCGCCCGCCGCTCCTGCCCCCCAGGCTCCGGCTACGGCCGCCCCGGCGCAGGTTGTCGAAACCGCCCCGGTCGCGCCGGCGGTTCCGGCCTTCGGAACCGGTCGCGGTTCCGGCCTCGCGCGCGGCAAACGCCAGTCCGTCGCCGCTCCCACGGCGCAAACCTCCGCCGCTCCGGTCTACCGGCCCACGGCGATCTCCGTGATCCCGCTGCCTCGTAATGTCAGTGGTTTTGGTTCGACCGAGCCCGAGCCCGCTCCTGCGGCTCCCGTTCCCGTCACCCCGTCGGCGCCCGCTCCGGTCGCCACCGCAACCGAGGCCGCTCCGGCCCCGGCTCCCCAAGCCGAGATCGCCACTCCCGCGGCTCCCGTCGCTCCGGCCGTCGAAGCCGCTCCCATGGCGGAGACGCCCGCCCCCAAGCCCGCGTCTCCGGTTTCGCCCTTCGCCCCCGTGGCGCATGAGGCTCCGGCCGAGATGCCCCAGCTCAACATCCTCCCGCCGACCCCGCGCCAGCCCTCCGAGCATCGCTGGGAACGCGGCGGCGAACGCCGCGAAGGCAGCTTCCAGGGTGGCGAACGTGGCCCCCGCCAAGGCGACCGTCCGTTCCGCGACGAGCGTCGCGAACGCCGCCCCGAAGGGGATCGCCGCGATGGCCCTCGCCGTTTCGAGGAAGGCCGTCGCCCCGAAGGCGAACGCCGTCCCGAGGGCGAGTCCCGTCCGCAGAACGAAGTTCGTCAGGCCCAATCGCCGGCGCCGTTCAAAGCGCCTGCCGAGCAGAAATCCGGCGGCTTCTTCGGCTGGTTGAAGAATCTCTTCGGCGCCAAGCCCGAGCAGCCCGCCGCCGGCCAGACCGGCGAACAACGCGGTCCTCGCCAAGGCAGCGGCTTCGATGACCAACGTCGCAATCGTCGCGGCGGGCGTGGTCGCGGTCGCGGCCATGGTGGCAGCGGCGAATTCCGCGGCGAGCGCCGCGAAGGTGGCCAAGGCGGCCCCCGCGAAGGTGGCGAGCCGCGCCGTGAAGGCGGTTTCCAGGGTGGCGAAGGCGGCCAAGGCGGTTACGGCGGCGAGCGCCGTCGTCGCGGCGGTCGTGATCGCGGCCGTGGCGGCGAAGGTCGCGGCGACTTCCGCGGCAATCGTGGTCCTCGCGAAGGCGGCTTCGGCGGCGGCCCCCGCGAAGACGGTCCTCGTCCGGGCGGCGACGCCCCGCAGGCCTGATCCGGCCAGCCCCTAGTTTTCTTTCAAGGCGCCCGCTTCCCCGCGGGCGCCTTTTTTTGTGCCCGCCCGCCCCGCCATCGTTACCCGGCCCCCTGCGCCTGCTCGTTCTCGTTCTCGTCCTCGTTCTCCTGCTCATTCTCGTTCTCCTCCATCGCCCTTCAATTTTCCACCCCCGCCGTTCCTCCCCCGCTCGCCGCTCACGCGCAGCCCAGCCCCGCCCCCCGAAGACGCAAAAATCCGTCCGACCGCGACACGGTTTTGCGTCTTCTCCCCTGCCGCTCCCGTTTTTCTCATTCTCCCCGCCACCCTCTTCCGCCAGTCTCCTGCTCCGCACACCATGTCCGACCTCCTCGTCCACGGCGGCACGCCGCTCTCCGGCACCATTGCCCCCTCGGGCAACAAGAACGCCGCCCTCCCCATCTTCTGCGCCACGCTGCTCACCGACGAGCCCGTGCGCCTCACCAACGTCCCCGCGATCACCGACCTCGAGAAGATGGTCGCCTTCTGCACCAAGCACGGCTCGCGCATCGAGTGGGACCGCGCCACCGGCACCATGGCGCTCGACCACTCGCGTTTCCACCCGGAGCTGATCAACGGCGAACTCCCGCAGGACATGCGCTCCACCGTCCTGCTCTACCCGGCGCTGCTCCACCGCCTCAAACGCATCGTCGTCGAGTCCAACACCAAGGGCTGCTCCCTCGGCATCCGCGAGCTGGACCCACACTTCGACGTCCTCCGCGCCTTCGGCGCCCGCCTCACCCTCGGCGACGAGGCCGTGTTCACCCTCGACGGCCGTTTCCGCGGCGCGCGCCACTGGGCCGATTACATGTCCGTCACCGCCACGGAGAATTTCGCCATGGCCGCCGCCCTCGCCGAGGGTTCCTCCACCCTCGTCAACGCCGCCAGCGAGCCCCACGTGCAGGACGTCTGCGCCGCGCTCGTCGCCATGGGCGCGCGCATCCGCGGACTGGGCACCAGCCGCCTCGAGATCGACGGCGTCGAACGCCTCCACGGTGCCGAGATCGCGATTAGCACCGACTACCACGAGGTCGTCACCTTCCTTGCGCTCGGTGCCATCACCGGCGGCGAGGTGCGCGTGACCAACACCCAGCCCGAGCACCTCGACCTCATCGTCCGCTCCTTCCAAAAACTCGGCGTCACGATCCGCTTTGAGGGCAACACCGCGATCTGCCCCGCCGCGCAACGTCTCCACATCGAGGAGCCGCACACCACCAACCTCCTCGCCAAGATCGAGGCCGCGCCCTGGCCGTACTTCCCCGTCGACCTCCTGCCCGTCCTCATCGCGCTCGCCGTGCGCGCCGAGGGCGCGATGCAGTTCTGGAACAAAATTTACGAAGGCGGCTTCACGTGGCTGCCCGAGCTCGCGAAGTTCGGCGCGCACGCCGTCACCTGCGACCCGCACCGCATCATCGTCTTCGGCAACCGCCCGCTGCGCCCCGCCGTGGTCGAGGCGCCGTACATCATCCGCGCCGCCGTCGCCCTCTACGCCGTTGCCGCGTCGATCCCCGGCCAAAGCGTCGTCAAAAATGCCGACGCCATCCGCCGCGCCCACCCCCGCTTCGTCGAAAACCTCCGCGCCCTCGGCGCCGCGGTGGAGTGGCGGTGAAGCCCAACACCGAAGCATGTTTGACATATTTCACTGTCAGTGCACTCTCAGTGAAATATGAAACCACTAACACTCCTACTGCCTGACACGGTCTTCGCCAATGCCGCGGCTGAAGCCCAGAAACACAATGTCGACGTGCCTCAACTGTGCGTTGGGGTACTGAGCGATCACTTTCTTTCAGCCCCGTCTGCCTCCAGATCACAGCCAAACCCGCCCCTGAATGAAACCGTACCCGAGGCAGGCAGCTTTGACGTCGCAGCCGCCTTTGAGGGCTTCCCACTTAAGTCGATTGAACTCGCTCAGCGCTTCGTAGACGAAGCAGTGAAACTCGGGAAAATACGCGCTTTCAGAAACAGGAGAGGGATCGGTTTTGATCCGAACTTCGTCTTCATTGAGTATCTCATGTCGAGATCAGGAACTGGCGGGATAGGCGTCAGTTTCTATGGTGAACCCAAGCGTCACACGAAACCGCCGCGAATCCTAGTGAAAGGAATTCCCTCGTATAGCAGAGCAAAGATCTACTCCGCAGAGGACCTCGACGTGATCCTCCCCCACATCCGAGAGTCGTTTGAGTTAAAATTTGGAAGCCGTTAGCCATGCCGCCGCCCTCGATCCCGAACACCGTCGACTACGTCGAGACGCCCTCACGCGACCTCCCGCAGACCAAGGCCTTCTTCACCGCGCTCCTCGGCTGGCGGTTCACCGAGTACGGCCCCGACTACCTCGCCTTCGAGGACGGCCGGC
>DAOOFR010000128.1:0-9980 GCA_035415285.1 Opitutaceae bacterium | reverse complement strand
AGGATGTAGCCTTGGACGGCGGGGGAGGCGTGGATGGCGTCGACTTGTTTGCGCAGGCCGAGCAGTTCTTCGCCGGAGGAGACGGACTGGAGTTCGGGCTGGACGGTGACGGAGCCCCAGCGGTCGAGCATGGTGCGTTCTTCGGCGGCTTCGGGGTAGTCGACGATGAGCTTGAAGAGGAAGCGATCGGTCTGCGCCTCGGGCAGCGGGTAGGTGCCTTCCTGCTCGATCGGGTTCTGCGTCGCCATGACGAAGAACGGCGCGGGCAGCTTGTGCGAGGTGCCGCCGATGGTGACTTGGCGCTCCTGCATCGCTTCGAGGAGGGCGCTTTGGACCTTGGCGGGTGCGCGGTTGATCTCGTCGGCGAGGAGGAGGTTGGCGAAGACCGGGCCCTTGTGGACGGTGAACTGGCCGTCGCGCGGCTGGAAAACCATGGTGCCCACGACGTCGGACGGGAGGAGATCGGGGGTGAACTGGATGCGCTCGAACTGCACGCCCAGCGCGCGGCCGAGGCAGCGGACGAGCAGGGTCTTGGCGAGGCCGGGCATGCCCTCGAGGAGGACGTGGCCGTTGGCGAGCAGCGCGACGAGCAGGCGTTCGACGACCTGGTCCTGGCCGATGACGGCCTTGCCGATTTCAGTGCGCAGTTTCTGGGTCCAAGCTTGTCCGGGGTTCATGCGTCTAGGGTTGGGAGAATTTGAGGCGCAATTGACCCCGAAGGGAATCTTTAGTTTCGCGCATTCCGCGGGAAGAAACGCGACCGCGGCGGCGCGCGGCCGGAGCGGTCTGTGGCGCTTGGCGTGGGTGTGGTGCGGTTAGGCGCAGACGGCTTCCGCGAAGCCTACGGGGCGTCGACGACGAGCACTCCCTGGGCGGATGTCCGCAGCGTTCCGCTGGCGTTGGTGCGCAGCCGGAATGTGGTGCCTGTCCTGGTCAGGGAGACGGCGGTGTCGGCGGGGAGCCCGACAGCAATGAGGCGGGCGATGTCGGGGGTGCTCGGCAGATTCAGTGTGATGTCGAGCGACGCGCCGCCGTGGTGGAAGAGCAGGCAGGTGCCGGGAGTCGCGGCCCCGGGGGACTGGACGATCACGGCATCGGCGTTGGGGGGCGAGGGCAGGCGGGTCGCCATGGCGGGAGCGGCGGAGGCCGACTCGGCGACGGTGAGCACGTGGAGGAACGAGTCGGCCGCGCGCGGAGCGCCCGGCTTCACCTCGACGCGCCAATTCCCGGCTTCGAGCCGAGCCTTGTCGTACTCCTCGGCGGTTCTCAATCCCTCGACGTAGTTGTGGCCTTGTCCGGTGCCGGAGCCGTTGTCAGCGACCCAGAACTCCTTCCCGGGGCCGCCGACGGCGGTGATTGTGGCATCGGCTGGCAGGATGGTTTCCTGGACGAGGGCGGCCGGGCGTTTGGCGGAGGTGCCGTCGTCGATGACGATCGTTGCGCGCCGGCCGGAGAGTTGCGGTTCGTTGATCGAGTGCAGCAGGTAGGTTTTGGCGAAGGCGGGGTTGGTGGCGATGACGCGATCGTGGATCGCGACAACGGGGTGCGTGCCGGCGAAGTTGCGGAGGTAGACGATGGAGCGCCGGAAGTCGGAGAGTTTGGCCGGGGAGTAGGCCTTGGTGGCGTCGCCGAGGGCGTAGGCGAAGTCGGAGTGGTTCTCGAAGGCGCGGATGCCGTCGAGGGCGTTGGTGCCGCCGGGCTGCATCTGCGCGAGCGTCGGGTACGAGGATTGCGGCCAGATCGCGAACTGCTGGCCGCCGTCGTTCGAGCACGTGTTCCCGCCGTAGGTGAACTTCTCGTCCGGATTGTAGACGAGGACGGTGTTGTGGGCGATGCTGCGGTAGTAGTAGTTGACGGCATGGTACGAATCGTAGCCGCCCTTCTCGTCGCCGAAGACATGGTAGCCGCCCGAATCGATCGCGAGGGGGCCGCGGAAGAAGATCGTGAAGGCGTTCTGGTCGAGGTGGTGATGGTTGCCGTGGAGGTAGGACGTGCTCTTGAACTCGAGGAGCGTGTTCTCGTCGAGGTTCCAGCTGTCGCGCATGAGCACATAGCCGGACGGGCCGAACCGGCGGGCCAGCGGGAGTCCGGTGGACGGGACGGCGGCGACGTTCGGGCGACGGTGGAGGATGTCGGGCCAATAGTTGTAGCGATATTGGGAGGCCAGCTGGTCGTAGAGCCAGGCTGAGGTTCCGTCGGGGTCGTCGAGCAGCAGGTGGAAGCCGTGGTCGGCGATGTCGAAGCCGGTGCTCCAGACGTTGCCGGAATAGGGGAACGGGTCGTAGGCGCCGGCGGCGCACTCTTCGATGGTGGCGGAGTTGCGCGCGCCGTAGAGGAGGAAGGCGGCGCGCTCCTGCAGCCAGTCGCCGGTCCAGCGCTCCTCCGTGGTGGCGTTGTCCCACATCACATAGGGCTCGAGGCTGGTGTACGCGAAACCGTAGGCCCACCCCATGCCGTACCCGCCGTCGCGTCCCATCCAGGCCTGGGCCGGGTTGTAGCCGGAGCGCCAGTGGCCGACGATGAGATCGAGCCACGTGAAGTAGCGTTGGCGGAGAGCGGCGTCCTCGGTCTCGATCCCGTTCCGGATGGCGAGCAGCGCGGCGAGGGCGACGACATCGGCGTAGCGGGAGTGTCCGCCGGAGAAGTACGGCCGGGTGAAGAAGTGGTACTCCCGCTCGAGATCGTCGAGGAGTTGGACCGCCTGGCTGTGGACCTGCCGGCGCAGATCGGCCGGCAGTTCCGCGCCGAGCCAGTCGTAGATCACACCGAGGGCGAAGAGCTTGTCGCGTGAACCGAGGTCGCCGGTGAAGAACTCGAATTGCTTCTCCAGCAGCGCCTCCAGGAACGCCACGGTGTAGGCCTTGTGGTGTGCGGCATAGGGGCTGCCGGTGATCCGCGCGAGATGGGCCGACAGGCCGTAGCTCATGGCATCGAAGGCGAACTCCCCGTTGGGCCGGGCTTCGACGCGGTCTCGCATCGCTTTGCGGATGGCGGCGGGGTCGAGCGGAGCCGCGGGATCGGTGCCGTCCGGGATCCCCATGCGCTGCCGTCGGACGAAGGCGAGGAAACGGTCGCGGTCGGCGGCCTTCTCGGCGCGGATCACGTTGGCGGCGATCTGCGGGTTCCAGAACAGCCGGGGCTGCTTGGTGCGGATGTGGAGCGTCTCGGGACTCTGCTCCGAGAGGTTTATCCGGTAGAATCTTCTTGATACGTCGCCTGCGGGGGCGACGCAGGTCCAGGTGTCGCCGTTGGCCGTGAGCGCATCGGCGGGCAGTGCGGTCCAGGTTCCGGCCGCCAGGTTCGTGGAGGTTTCCACGGTGTACCGGTAGCCGGAGCGGACCGGGCCGAACTCCAGTTCGGTGCCGTTGTCGCCGGAAAGCGGGGCTACCATCTTCACCGCGGTGCCGGCCGCGATCGTTGCGACCTCGGTCTCGCCGGCGAGGCAGGCGGAGGCGAGGCCGCAGAGGGCAAGCGCGAGAGCGAGGCGGGGTGCGCTCCGGGGGCGGCGGTAGCCGGTCTTCGCGGAGCGGATTCGGGCGATGATGGATTCGGGCATCGGACGCGGATTCTATGAATCCTAACTTCCGAGTCAGAGACAAAGAATCGTGAGAAACGAGACGGGTGTCAGCTGTCCTGTGACAGATCGGTTGCGCCGGGCGGGTTGGGCGGGCGTGGGTGGCCGGGAATGCCGGCCGGCCCGGCGGTCCGTCCCGGCCGAGGAACGTCCGTTGCGCGAGGCTCGGCCGGGCGGTGTGACGAAGGGGTGGCGACGGGTTCCGCCCGGCCGTGCGGACGGTGGTCGCCGGAGCGGACCCCGGGCCGGGCCGTTGTCCGTGGTGAATGGCGTCCTTTGCGTCCGGGCGCCTATTCGGCGCGGAGGACGACGGCCGGATCGGTCCGGGTGGCACGGCGCGCCGGCACGAAGCAGGCGACGGCGGCCACGCCGAGCAGCACGGCGACCCCGGCGCACAGCACGAGGGGATCGAGGGCGCTCATGCCGAAGAGAAACTTGGACAGCACGATGCCGAGCACGATGGAGAACAGCAGCCCGGCCACGGTGCCGACGAGGGTGAGGCGCAGGCCGTCGCGCAGGACTTCGCGCAGCACCGAGCCCGCGCTGGCGCCGAGGGCCATGCGGATGCCGATCTCGCGGGACCGTTGGGCGACGCCGAAGGCGACGACCGAATACAGGCCGAGCACGGCCAGCCCCAGTCCGAGCACGCCCTGGATGGACGAGAGCAGCGCGCCCATGCGCAGGGGCAGGAAGGCGAAGAGGCTGTTGGCCATCATCTCCTCCATGGTGCGGACGTTGTAGACGGGCAGGTTCGGGTCGAGGGCGGCGAGGGTCGAGCGCACGGGCGCGGCGAGGACGGCGGGATCGCCGGTGGTGCGGACGAGCAGGCTGACCGGGCCCTCCAGACCCTGGGCGAGCGGCGTGTAGTAGAACGGCCGGGGCGCCTCGGAGAGCATCATGTACTTGGCGGTGGCGACGACGCCGACGACCTCGATCCACGGGCCGTCGCGCCAGGGCTGGAACCGCCGGCCGAGCGCGTCCTGGCCGGGCCAGCAGCGCTCGGCGAAGGCGGCGTTGATCACGGCGACGGGGCGGGTCGTGGCGGTGTCGGTCGCGTCGAGGGGGCGGCCGGCGAGCGCCTGCAGGCCGAGCATGTGCTCGAAACCCGGGGCCACGGCCGCGCAGCCGACATTGGTCGAGCCGTAGCGCAGCGACGGAGGCGGGTTCTCCGGGAAGACGTCGCGCATGCCGATGGAGTAGTCGAAGGGCGTGCTGCTCGTGAGGGAGGCGTCCTCGACACCGGGCAGCGCGCGCACGCGCTCGAGCAGGGCGCCGCAGAACTGGCGGGCCGGCTCGTCGCCGTAGCGCTGGAGGGTGAGGTCGAAGGAGGCGAGCAGGAGGCGCTCGGAGCGGAAGCCGATATCGACGGAGCGGGCACGCTGGAGGCTGCGGGTGAAGAGGCCGGCGAAGACGAGCACGACCAGCGAGAACATGACCTGGTTGACCACGAACAGGTCGCGGAGCCGGTGGCGGCTGCGGCCGATCCCGGCGCCGGGGCCCTCCTTGAGCTGGGACACGAGGTCGACCCGCGAGGCGCGCAGCGCGGGGAGCAGCCCGCTGCCGATCCCGGCGACGAGGGAGACGGCGGCGGTGAAAAGGTTGATCGGCCAGGCCGGGCCCGGGTCCTGGTTGACGGGCAGATCGCCCTGCTGGACGAGCGCGGAGAGAAGCGGGGCGGTCCAGGTGGAAAGGAACCAGCCGACGACGCCGGCGACGGCGGCGAGGACGAGGCTCTCCACGAGCATCTGGCGGACGAGGCGGCCGCGGCTGGCGCCGAGCGCGGCGCGCACGGTGAACTCCTTCTGGCGCCCGGCCGCGCGGGCGATCATGAGGTTGGCCACGTTGGCGCAGGCGATGAGCAGCACGAGGGCGACCTGGCCGAGGAAAAAGAGCGCGAGCAGCGGCAGGAAGTCGGCGACCATCGGGTCGGGCCGGGCGCGGTGCTCGGGGATGATGGCGGCGGATACACCCTGGTGGGTGCTGGCGTGCTCGCGCACGAGTTGGGCGGTGGCGATGTCGGCCTCGGCGCGGGCGGCGGCGAGCGTGGTGCCGGGGCGGAGTTTGCCGAGCACGCGCCACATCGGGGCGTTGCGCCACTCCAGCATGCCGGAGCCGTTGGCCCGGAGGGTGTCGAGCGCCCCGGTGGGGACGAAGCCGTGCACGGCGAGGAACGGCGAGAACCCGGTGAACCGTTCGGGGGCGACGCCGACGACGGTGAAGGGGCGGTTGTTGACGCGGATCGTGCGGCCGACGATCGCCGGATCGCCGCCGAAGCGCTGCTGCCAGCCGCGATGGGAGAGGACGATCACCGGGGCGCCGCCGGCGGCCTCTCCGTCGGCGGGCACGAGGACGCGGCCCAGTTGCGGGGCGATGGCGAGGGCGGCGAAGGCGCCGGGGGTGGCGACCTCGATCCAGGCGCGCTGGGCGGCCCGGCCGTCGTCGGTGCCGAGGTGGGCGGGCATGGGCTGGTAGGCGAGCATCGACTCCATGCTGCGGAGACGCTCGCGGTAGTCCTGGAAGTCGGGGAAGGAGATCGCGTGCGGTGTGGGCCAGGACTCGCTGCGCTGGGTGACGAGCACGACGCGGTCGGCGTCGGGCACGGGCATGCGCTGGAGGAAGAAGGTGCTGACGACGCCGAAGATGTTCGTGTTGACGGCGATGCCGAAGGCCAGCGTGAGCACGACGACGACGGTGTAGCCCGGGGAGCGGGCGAGCTGGCGCAGGGCGAGGCGGAGGTCGTGGAGCATGGGGAATGCGGATTACGGAGTGCGGCTTGCGTTCTCCCATGCGGGAGAATCTTCGAGATGGCGGAATGGCGGAGCGCGGGGATCCGGAGGGTGAATGTGGAAATCAGGAAATCAGGAACGGCGGGCGGAGGCGGAGAAATCGAGGATCGGCAATCGGGAATCCAAAATCCCGTCACTCGCCTCAATCCTCACGACAGAATCGGCTTGGTCGATGTCGGGCGATTCTGTCGGGCGGCAGGACGCCGAGCCGCGGCTCACCCGGAGGGTTCGCCCTACCCACAGAAAACTCCACCTTTCCGCATTTGCCCCGGAGCATCGTGCGGAACGGGGTCACTCGCTGCGCAGGGCGACCATGGGGTCGGTGCGGGCGGCGCGGCGGGACGGAAGATAGAGGGCGAAGAAGACCACGGCCACGAGCACGCCGGCGGTGGCGGCGAGCACGGCGAGGTTCATCGGTTCGATCCCGAAGAGCAGCCCGCGCATGGCGAGACCGGTGGCCCAGGTGCCGGCGAGGCCGAAGACCAGACCGAAAAGGAGCAAGAGCGCACCTTGGCGGAGAAACTGGGCGAGCACTTGTCCCGGTTGGGCGCCGAGGGCGAGGCGCACGCCGATCTCGCGCTGGCGTTGGCCGACGGCGTAGGCGAGCACGCCGTAGGTGCCGAGCGCGGCGAGCAGGAGGGCGGCGGAGGAGAAGAGGGCGGCGAGGACCGCGGGCGAGCGGTGGGCGACGAGACTGTCGTCGATGCGCTCCTGCAGCGGCCGGAGGTCGTCGATCGGCTGGCCGGGGTCGATCGAGAGCACGGCGCGGCGCACGGCGGGGGCCAGGGCCTCGGGCGGGAGCGCGGTGCGCAGGATCACGGAGAAGCTGAAGGCGCCGCTCAGGGGGAAGTAGATCGCGCCGTGGCCGTTGTTCTCGGTGAGCGCCCCTTGTTTCACCTCGCCGACGACGCCGACGATGGTGAAGGCGTTCTCGTCGGTGACCTTGATGTCCTGGGCGATGCGGCGCCCGATCGGGTCACCGCCGGGCCAGTACTGGTTGGCGAAGGCCTGGTCGACGACGCAGACGCGTTCCTTGCGGAGGTGGTCGTGGTCGTCGAGGAGGCGGCCGCGGAGGAGCGGGATTTTCATGGCGCGCCAATAGTCGCTGGAGACGGAGGACATGTAATGGGCGCGGAGCGGCCGGCCCGGTTCGATCGGCCGGTCCTCGACGGCGGTGGCGCTGTCGTTGGTGTTGGTGGTGAAGGGCAGGCCGGTGCTGACAGCGGCGTCGGTGATCCCGGGAATGGCGCGCAGGGCGGGCAGGAGGCGTTCGGCGAAGTCGCGGCGGGCTTCGGGCGTCTGGTAGCTCTTCCACGGGAGAGTGATGCGACCGCTGAGGACGTGGTCGGACGAGAAGCCGGAGGAGGTATTGAGGATTTGTTGCAGGCTGCGGCCGAGCAGGCCGGCGCTGGCGAGCAGGACGAAGGCGAGCGCGATCTGGGCGACGATGAAGGTGTGGCGCAGGCGGAGCGCGGCGCGGGTGGTGGTGCCCCCGCGGGTCTCGGTCTGGAGCGTGGAGGCGAGGTGGGCGCGGAGGTTGTGCCAGATGATCGGAACGGCGAGCGCGACGCCGAGAAGCACCGAGGCGACGAGGCCGACGAGGGCGAGCCGGGGGTTGAATTCGATCTGGGCGCCCAAGGGCATCCGGGTCGTGCCGAGGAGGCGGAGGAGGTCGATGCCGAGCGAGCCGACCAAGGCCCCCAGCAGCCCTCCGACCAGGGTGAGCAGGAGCGTCTCGCTCAGCACCTCCGTGGCGACATGGCGGCGGCGCGCGCCGAGGGCTTGGCGCACGGCGAGATCCTTCATGCGCCCACTGGCGCGGATGAGCAGCAGGTTGGCGAGATTAACCGCGCCGATGACGAGCAGGAACAGGCCGCCGGCCTGGAGCAGGAGCAGGGTGGGGCGGATCGTCCGCACGTGGTCGGCGTGCAGGGAGGCGACGGTGGTCCGGAAGCCGACATCCTTGACGATCTGGGCGACGGGGTCGCCCTCGAGGAGGCGGACGTTGAAGGCGTCGATCTGCGTCTGGGCATCGGCAAGGGTGGCGCCAGGGGCGAGGCGGGCGATCATCTGCCAGCTGTTGTTGTGGCGGCGGTCGGGCTGGCGGTCCGCGAGCTCGTGACCGGCGGCGCGGAAGAACTGGGCGCGACTGGAGAGGAAGCGGAAACCGGGAGGCAGGACGCCGACGACGGTGATCGTGAGCCCGTCGTTGAGGAAGGTGCGGCCGAGGACGGCGGGATCGGCCTTGAAGTGACGGCGCCAGAACTCGTCGGTGAGGACGGCGACCTGATCGGTCTGGTAGGTGAGCTCGGCGTCGGTGAAGGTGTGGCCGAGGGCGAGGGGCACGCCGAGGGTGGCGAAGAACTCCGGCGAGACGCGCGCGGCCTCGACGCGGTCGGGCGAGGCGCCGTCGCCCACGATGGGGCTGGCGTCCTGGTAGATGGAGACCGAGGCGAGGGCGGGGAGGGCGGTGCGGCGTTCGAAGTAGTTGGCGACGGAGGCGGAGGAACGTTCGACGCCGGCACCAGGATACGCGTTGAAGAGGACCACGAGGCGATCGGGCTCCGGGAAGGGCAGCGCGCGGAGCAGCACGGCGTCGACGACGGCGAAGAGCGCGAGGTTGGCGCCGAGGCAGAGGGCGATGGTGGCGATCGCGGTGGCGGTGAAGCCGGGGGTCTTGGCGAGCGCGCGGAAGGCGCGGCGGAAGGCGATCATGGGAATTGCGGAATGCGGAATGCGGAATGCGGATTGCGGATTGCGGAGGGGAGCGCGGATGGGCGATTTGCGATTGGGCGGAAGGCGGCCGGAGGAGGAAAATCTGGAACTCAGCGCAGACGCGCGCCGGAGTGCGGCCTTTCGGGGAAGCAACATTGCTGAGCGAGCAGGCCGTCGGCGAGGCGGACGATGCGGGAACCGTAGGCGGCGTTCTCGATGGAGTGGGTGACCTGCACGATGGTGACGCCGTCCTCGCGGTTCAGCTTCCGGAAGAGTTCCATGATCTCGTGGCCCTGGTCCGAGTGGAGGTTGCCGGTGGGTTCGTCGGCGAGGAGGAGTGTGGGGTGGGCGACGAGCGCGCGGGCGACGCCGACGAGCTGCTGTTGGCCGCCGGAGAGTTGACAGGGGAAAAGGTCGCGTTTGCCGACGATGTGGAAGCGGTCGAGCGTGTCGCAGACGATCGCCTGGCGCTCCCGGCGGGGCACGTTGCGGTAGGAGAGCGGCACCTCGAGGTTCTCGGCGACGGTGAGGTCGTCGATGAGATGGTACGCCTGGAAGATGAAGCCGATGTTCCGCTTCTGGAGGTCGGCGCGGGCGGTCTTGCCGAGCTGGTGCACGGCGATGCCGTCGAACTCGTATTCGCCCTCCCACTCGGAGTCGTGGAGCCCGAGGATGTGCAGGAGGGTGGACTTGCCGGAGCCGGAGGGGCCCATGATGGAGACGAACTCGCCCTCCTGGATCTCCAGGTTGATGTTGCGCAGGGCGAAGTACGGGCCGCTCTTGAGCGGGTAGACGCGGGCGAGGTGGCGGAGGGTGAGCATGGGCGGTGGGCGGTTGCCGGTAGCCGGTGGACGGTGGGCGGTGGACGGTGGGCGGTGGACGGAGGACGGGGGACGGAGGACGGG
>DAOOFR010000127.1:0-10093 GCA_035415285.1 Opitutaceae bacterium | reverse complement strand
GGTGGAAGAGGCGCTGGAGCGAGTCGAGACCCTGTTCGCGACGGTTGTTCCAGTACTGGGTGAACTGCGACTGGGTGAGGACCCCGACCGGACCCTCGTAGATGCCGCCGTCGCCATGGGTGTCGCAGACGCGGACGGCGAGTACGTTGGTCTCGCGCAGGAGTGCGGCCGGGAAGTTGTAGGCGCGTTGCACGGAGTAGGTGCGGTCGCCGGGGCGTTCGACGGGATCGTCGACCGGCCCGCTGCGGCCGATGGCGACGCCATTGAGGAAGACCTCGTCGTAGTCGTCGATCTTGCCGAGCACGAGGACGAGCGTCGGTTCGGTGAAGGGGCGCGGGAGGCGGAAGGTCTTGCGGTACCACCCGTGGCCGTCGAGGCCGGCGAAGCCGGCGTGTTCCCACACGGCGGGGACCTGGATCGGGCGGAAGGGCGACTCGTCGCAGGCGGGCTCCTTCCACGCGGGGTTGTCGCCGGGGGCGAACAACCACGCGCCGTCGAGCGCGAGCCCGGCCGGGAGCGGGTAGCCGGTGTAGAGCCCGATCCGACCGCGGACGAGGCCGCCGACGCCGCCGCCGTCGTAGACGCGGACGGCGACGACGTTCGCCTTGCCGGGCTGCAGGAGTGCAGAGGGAACCGGATACAGCCGGCGCTCGGCGTAGGCCGACAGGTAGGCGGGCGGGAACTGCCCCAGACCGCCGACGCGCTGTCCGTTGACGAAGACCTCGTCGGCGTCGTCGATGCGGCCGAGCGAGAGGATCAGGTTCTGCGACTCATGGCCTCGCGGCATCTTGAACGTCCTGCGGTACCAGGCGAAGCCGTTGTAGTCGCGGTAACCCTCGGCCTGCCAGGTGGCGGGGACGTCGATCTTGGCCCAGCCGGCATCGTCGAAGTCGACCCCGGCGCGGGCCGGGTCGTCGCCGACGGCGAAGCGCCAGGTGCCGGCGAGGTTGACGACACGTTTGGTGGTCTCGGCGGTGGCGAACGGGCTTTCGGACCGCAGGGGGGCGCCCGCGGAGAGCAGCGCCAGGCCGAGGACGAGGAGGCGGGGATACACGAGGTTCATGGCGGGGGGGAACGAGGGGGCGGCCTATTCGGCGCGGAGGGCGACGAGCGGGTCGACGCGGGTGGCGCGGCGGGCGGGGAGCAGGCAGGCGACGCCGGCCACGGCGAGCAGCGGCAGGGCGGCGGCGAGGTAGGCGTAGGTGTCGATTCCCGACATTCCGAAGAGCTGGCTTTCGATCAGTTTGGCGCCGGCGAAGGCGCCGAGGCTGCCGAGCAGGGTGCCGACGGCGACGAGCAGCAGGCCGGAGCCGAGGATCTCGCGCAACACGTCGGCCGGGCGGGCGCCGAGGGCCATGCGGATGCCGATCTCGCGGGTGCGGCGGCCGACGTTGAAGGCGAGCACGCCGTAGATGCCGATGGCGGAAAGCAGCAGGCCGACGGCGCCGAAGAAGGCGAACAGGCCGGTGTTGAAGCGGCGGCCGGCGCTGCGCTCGGCGATACGTTCGCTCATGACCTTGACGTCGTAGACGGTCTCGGTGGGGGCGACGGTCTTGACCACTTGGCGGACGGAAGCGAGCAGGGCGGCGGGGTCCTGCTGCGAGCGCACGACGAGGTGGTAGGCCATCGGCATGGGGAACTGGCGGATGGGGGCGTAGAACTCGGGCGTGACCTCCTCGTCGAGGCCGCGCTGGGCGGTGTTGCCGGCGATGCCCACGATGCGGAAGCGCGGCAGGTTCATCTCCGGCTGGCCCATCTGGAACTGCCGGCCGAGGGCGTCCTCGCCCGGCCAGAGCATCTCGGCCAGCCGCTGGCTGACGACGCACTGGATCTCGAGGTTGCGGTAGATCTCCACCAACGACTTTTCGCTGAGTTCGCCGTTGGGCGGCATGTCCGGCTGCGGCTCGTGGCCGTCGAAGCCGCGGCCGCGCAGCAGCGGGATGCCCATCGCGCGGAAGTAGTCGGCCGTGACGATGTGGGAGTTGCCGGAGGGCATGGCCCCGGGGGCGGGCGCGGGACGGTCGGTGGCGAAGACCGTGCTGCTGGAGGTGTTCCAGGTGAAGGGCAACGAGGAGCCGAAGGCGGCCGCCTCGACCTCGGGCAGGGCCTGCACGGCCGTGACGACCCCCTCGTGGAAGCGGGCGAAGCCGAGCGGGTCGCGCCGGTACTCCTCCATGGTGGGCGGGGAGACGCGCAGCGTGAGCACGCGCTCGGGCGACAGGCCGGAGGGCACGCGCGAGAGCAGCCAGAGGCTGCGGATCATCAGGCCGGCGCCGACGAGCAGCATGAGCGCGAGCCCGACCTGGGCGACGACCAGCAGATCCGGGAGATGGAGACGGCCGAAACGCGTGCGCACGAAACGGCGGGTGTTCTTGAGCGCGTCGTTGGGGTCGTGGCGGGCGAGGCGCCAGGCCGGGAGCACGCCGAAGGCCAGGCCGGTGAGCAGCGCGAGGGCGGTGCTGAAGAGCACGACGCGGTGGTCGAGCCCGACGTTGCCGTCGCCGATGGTCTGCAGTTCCCAGGGCATGAGGCGGCGCGCGAGCTCGCAGCCCCAGGCGCCGAGGAGCAGGCCGAGCGAGCCGCCGGCGGCGGCGAGCACCAGGCTCTCGGTGAGGAGCTGGCGGAAGAGGTGGCCGCGGGTGGCGCCGATCGAGGTGCGGATGGCCATCTCGCGTTCCCGCGTGCCGGCGCGGGCCAGCAGCATGTTGGCGATGTTCACACAGGCGATGAGCAGGATCATGCCCACGGCGCCGAAGAGCAGGAGGAGGGTGCTCCGGGAGGACCCGGTATACTGCTCGTGGAGCGGCACCAGCCCGGCGGACAGGCCGGCGTTGTCCTTCGGGTGGTCCTGCACGAGGCGCGCGGCGATCGCGGCGATCTGGGTGCGGGCGGCCTCGGGCGTGACGCCGGGCTTGAGCCGGGCGACGACCTCGGTGCCGTTGTGGTTGCTGCGCGCCGTGAGGAAGGTCTGCACGGCGAAGGGTGCGACGGGCACGACGAGCTCCATCCGCTGGTGGAAACGGAAGGAGGCCGGCAGGACGCCGGCGATCGAGACGGCGGTGCCCTCGAGCCGGAGCGTGCGCCCGACCACGTCGGCGGCGCCGCCGAACGAGCGTTGCCAGAGTTCGTGGCCGAGCCAGGCGGAGGGGGCGGCGCCCTCGGTGTCGTCGGCCGGCGCGAGATCGCGGCCGAGCGCGGCGCGCACCCCGAGGAGCGAGAAGAAGTCGGCGGAGACGTAGCCGACGGTGGCGCGTTCGGCGCCCTGCGGGGTCTCGATCTTGGCGGCCGAGGAACGGTAGATGGCGAGGGCGGAGAAGACGTCCTGCGCCTGCTGCCAATCGAGGAAGTTGGGATACGAGACGGAGATTTTCGGCCATTGGCGGCTGCTCTCGTAGACGCGCACGAGCTGCGCAGGCTCCGGATACGGGAGCGGACGCAGGAAGGTGGCGTTGACGATGCCGAAGATGGCGGTGTTGGCGCCGAGGCCGAGGGCGAGCGTGAGCACCACGACGGCGGTGAAGCCGGGGGCCTTGGCGAACTGCCGGAGGGCGAAACGGAGATTCTGGATCATGGCGGGGGACGGCGTGGCGAAACGGGCGGGAGGCGGCGGACGAGCGAGTGGGTGGAGTGGCGACGGGGAACAACGCAAGGGCTGTGCCATCCGGGGCCACGGTGCGTTAGGCATTGCGATACAGGAGGAAACGGAAGACGGGCGCGCCGGGCGCGGACCGGACTGCCTTGGTGGTGGGAAAGCGGATTCCCGGATCCGGGACGGGAGGATCGCGGCGGGGCGAGCCCTACTCGGCGCGCAGGGCGACCAGGGGGTCGACGCGGGTGGCGCGGCGGGCGGGGAGCCAGCAGGCGAATACGGAGACGGCGCAGGCCAGCCCCAGGGCGGCGAGCAGGGCGGGGAGGTCGATGGCGCCGATGCCGAAGAGCAGCGAGCGGAGCGCGGAGGCGATGGCGAACGCGCCGGCGATGCCGATGGCGGAGCCGAGCAGCGCCCAGCGCAGGCCTTGGGCGACGACGATGGTGCGGATGGTGCGATGGCTGGCGCCGAGGGCGAGGCGGATGCCGATCTCGCGGGTGCGTTCGCGGGTGAGGTAACTGAGCGTGCCGTACAGGCCGATGGCGACGAGCAGGAGGGCGAGCCCCATGAAGACGTTCACATACCAGACGATGGGGCGGAAGCCGGAGGTGGCGTCGTAGATGAGCCGCTTGAGCGTGCGGGCGCGGGCCAGGGGAAGGTCGGGGTCGATGGCTGTCACCGCATTTTGGAGGGACTCGGACAGTTGCTCGGCCGGTTGTTGCGAGCGGACGATCAGGAAGACTTCCCTGTTCCAGGCACGTTCGGTGCCCCAGTAGATCTCGGGTTGCGGATCGCCCGTGGCACCCCATTGGCGCACATCCTCGACGACGCCGACGACGGTGGCCGTCCAGGCCGGGGTCGCCGAGTTTTGGCGGATGAGTTGCCCGAGGGGATCTTTTCCCGGCCAGTATTTCTCGGCGAGGGTGCGGTTGATCACGACGCCGAGGTGCTGGCCGCCGGTATCGCCCGATTGGAGTGTCCGGCCGTGCAGGAGTTTGATCCCGGTGGCGGAGAAGTAGTCGGGGGTGATGCTGGAGATCTCGACGAGGGGGCGCTTCTGGGTCGGGTCGGCGACCTCGTCGTTGGCGAGGATGCTCGTATTGCTGCCGCCTTCCAGGGGGAGTTTGGAGGTGGTGGCTGCGGCAACGACACCGGGGAGCGCGCGTGCGGCCTCGACGAGCTGGTCGCAGAACCGGGCGCGGGCCTTGCCGTCGGCGTAACGGTCGCCCTGGAGGTTGAGGGATGCCGAGAGGACAAATTCGGAGGACAGGGCCTTGTTGACCTCGGCCATGTTGCGGTAGCTGGTGGAGAGCAGCACGGCGACGTTGACGAGCAGGAAGGTGATGACGATCTGGGCGACGACCAAGGCGCGCAGGGACCGGTGGCGCGCTTGCGAGCCGGTGGCGGTGCGGGTGCCGGAGCGGATGAGGTCGGCGATGTTGGTGCGGGTGCTGGCGAGAGCGGTGGGGATGCCTGCGATCAGGGTGGTGAGCAGCGACAGCGCCGCGATGAAAAGGAACTCGGCGGAGCCGAGCGCGATCGCGGCCTTGCGGGCCTCAGAAGCGGGGGCGGTGGCGGCGACCAGCCCGATCGAAAGGTCGGCCACCAGGATGGCGAGCAACGCGGCGCCCGCTGCGAGCAGGAAGCTTTCCCCGAGGATCAGCCGGACGATGTCGCGGCGGGTGGCCCCGATGGCGGTGCGCAGGCCGAGCTCGGCCTGGCGGAGGGCGCCGCGCGCCAGCAGCATGCTGGCGACGTTGGCGCA
The DNA here is from genome assembly GCA_035415285.1 of Opitutaceae bacterium. GTDB lineage: Bacteria > Verrucomicrobiota > Verrucomicrobiia > Opitutales > Opitutaceae > CAJCBL01. The sequence continues at coordinate 4,739 of DAOOFR010000127.1, read as the reverse complement.
GCCGATGAGTTGAAGGAGCAATACGGCGCCGAAGATCATCCAGGTGCCCAGTCTCATGGGACCGGCCATCTCCTCGTGCAGCGAGTTCACGAGGAAGTTCTTCCCTGTGTTCGTGTCGGGGTGGGCGGCGGTGAGGCGGTTGCCGATGGCTTTGATCTCGGCATCGGCGGCACCGATGGTGACCCCGGGTTTCAGGCGCGCGAGCGCGCAGAGCCAGTGGCTGCCGCGGTCGCCGTCGCCACGGCGCATCTGAAGCGGTGTCCAGAGTTGGCACGTGACTCCTCGCATCCACGGCGCGGCAAATTCGAAGGAGGCCGGCATGATGCCCACGACGGTGACGGAGCGGCCGTTGAGCCGGATGGTGCGACCGACAAGGTCGGGATCGCTGGCAAAGGTGTTGCGCCAGATCGAGTGCGCGAGGACGGCGACGGGCAACGCGCCGGGGGCTTCGTCGTCGGCTTCGATCAGGCGACCGTGGAGGGGCTGCACGCCCATCGCGTGCAGGACGCCGGACGAGCAGGAGACGGCGGGCACGTTCTGGGGTTTGTCGCCTCCGCCGATGTTGGCGCGCGCAGGCATGTAGATGCCAAAATCGGAGAACGATGAGGTCTGATCGCGGATGTCGAAGTAATCGGGCGTGGAGAGGGGCCAGCGTGGGCCGGACCACACATGGACGAGGCGGTCGGCCTCGTGGTAGGGGAGCGGATCGAGGACGAGGGCGCGCAGCGCGGCGAAGAGCGCGGTGGAGGCTCCGATGCCCAAGGCGAGGGTGAACATCGCGATGAGCGTGAAGCCGGGCGACCGGCGGAGCTGGCGGCAGGCGTAGCGGAGATCCTGGAACATCTTCGATTTGGGGTGGCCGTTCTGCCGCACGGCAGAATGCGACTGGGCGGCGGAGGGGAACCGCGCATGGACGCTAAGGAGCGCTCATGCGGAGAGCGGTAGGGCGGATTCTGTGACTGGAGCGGAACACGCGGGCGGGTGGGTTCGGGAATCGGCAACTGGAAATCCAAAATCGGCAATGCCGTCACTCGGCGCGGAGGGCGACCATGGGGTCGACGCGGGTGGCGCGGCGGGCGGGGATGAAGCAGGCCAACGCGGCGACGAGCAGGAGGGCCACGGCGACGACGAGGAACACGAGCCCGCCTGCGGCGAGGGCGGTGCCGTAGAGCTGGTTGGCGACCCCGATCCGCGCGACGATGCTGCCGAGGGATCCCAGGAGGATGCCGGTGAGGACCAGCCGCAGGCCGCCGCGGAGGATCTCGTGCAGGACGCGGGAGGCGCCGGCGCCGAGCGCGATGCGCACGCCGATCTCGCGGGTGCGTTGCGTGACCGAGTACGCCATCACGCCGTAGAGTCCGACGCAGGCCAGCAGGAGGGCGATGCCGGCGAAGAGGCCGACCAGCGTGAGCATGGTGCGGCGGGTGCGCAGCGAGGCGGAGTTCTCGATCGCCTGGCGGATCGTGCGCAGGTTGGCGATGGGCTGGTCGGTATCCACAGCCCGGACGGCCTGGCGCACGGCCTCGGCGGCGGTGCGCGGCGAGCCGTGGGTGCGGACGGCGAAGGAGAGGCTCCAGGGGAAATGGAGGGTCGGCAGGTAGACCATGGGACGCGGCGGCGCATCGAGCTGGATGTCGCGGATGTCGCCGACGAGGCCGACGACCTCCCAGTCGGCGTCCTTGAAGTGGACGAGGCGGCCGAGCGGGTCGACGTCGGGAAAGAGCTGGCGGGCGAGCGCGTTGTTGACGAGCAGGACGCGGGGGGCGCTCTCGGCGCTGTCGGCGGCGGTGAGGAAGCGGCCGCGCAGCAGCGGGGTGCCGAGGGTCTGGAAGAGGGCGCCGCCGACGCCGTCGAAACCGGTGCCGATATCGGAGCGCGGGTCGGGGTTCTCGGAGCGGCGGATGGTGTCGCCGTAGAAGCGGCGGTTGTTGTAGGGGCCGGAGGAGATCATGCCGGCGGAGATGACGCCGGGCCGGGCCTCGAGCTCGCGCACGAGCGACTCGACAAAGCGGACACGGTGGGCCGGGGTGGGCGCGGCGTTGCTGGAGAGGGTGAGGTCGAAGAGCAGGACGTTGTCGCGCTGGAGGCCGGCATCGGCGGAGAGGGTGGCCATGAAGCTGTGGAGGAGCAGGCCGGCGGTGAAGAGCAGCACGACGGTGAGGGCGGTCTCGGCGACGATGAAGAGGCGCTGGAGGCGGTGGCGGGAGCCGCCGACAGCGCCGCGGGCGCTCTCCTTGAGGTCGTTGTTGAGGTCGGGGCGGGCGACGCGCAGGGCGGGGGCGAGGCCGAAGAGCAGGCCGGTGAGCAGCGAGAGCCCGAGGGTGAAGAGGAGGATGGTGGGGTTGATCGTGATGGGCAGGGGCGGAGCGCCGTTGGCGGCGACGAGGGCGGAGAGCGGGTCGAGGGCGAACCAGGCCAGCAGCAGACCGGCGAAACCGCCGAGCAGGGCGAGCACGACGCTCTCGGCCAGGAGCAGGCGGACGATCCGCGCGGCACTTGCGCCCAGGGCGATGCGCACGGCGATCTCGGTCTGGCGGGTGGCGGCGCGGGCGAGCAGGAGGTTGGCGACGTTGGCGCACGCGATGAGGAGCACGAGCGCGACGGTGGCCATGAGCATGACCAGGTAGGGCCGGGCGCCGGTGGTGACGGAGGAGTGGAGGGACTGGACGGTGACGGTCCAGCCGGCCTTGTTGGGCGGATAGAGCGAGTCGAGGGTCGTGGCGGCGGCGGCGAGCTCGGCCTGGGCCTGGGCCGCGGTGACGCCGGGCTTGAGGCGGCCGAGCACGAAGCAGACGAAGTTGTAGTTGCGTTGTTGTTTCCAGGACTCGGCGCCGAGGGCGGCGGGGATGAGCACCTCGACGTTGGGCTGGTTGAGGGCGCCGGGGGCGAGCACGCCCACGACGGTGTAGGTGCGGTTGTTGAGGCGGAGGGGCTGGCCGACGATGGCGGGGTCGCCGCCGAGGCGGCGCTGCCACAGCTCATGGGTGACGATGGCGACGAAGTTGTCGCCCCCGGCGGAGTCCTCCTCGGCGGTGAAGTCGCGGCCGAGCACCGGGGAGATGCCGAGCACGCGCAGGTACTCGGCGGTGACGTCGAAACCGGAGATCTGGGCGGGTTCGGCGATGCCGGAGAGGTTGAACTCGGAGGTGTGGAGGGCGGCGAAGGCGGAGAACGAGGAGGTGTGTTCCCGCCAATCCAGGAAGGTGCCGCCGTCGGCGGGGTTCTGGGCGCCGGGCACGGGCGAGTGCCAGACCTGCATGATGCGCTCGGAATCCGGGAAGGGCAGCGGCGAGAGCAGGACGGACTGCAGCACGCTGAAGATGGCGGTGTTGGCGCCGATGCCGAGCGCGAGGGTGAGAACGGTGATGGCGGTGAACCCGGGGGCCTTGCGGAGCTGGCGGAGGGCGAAGCGGAGATCCTGGAACATTGCGGAATGCGGATTGCAGAGTGCTGAATGGCGCGGAGCGGCAATGCCGTCAGTCGGCGCGGAGGGCGACGAGGGGATCGGTGCGGGCGGCGCGGTGGGCGGGGAGGAAACTGGCGGCGAGCGTGGCCAGACCGAGGGTGGCGAGGATGGCGGCGCCCAGCCAGAGCCCGGGGAAGGGCATCGCGGGCATGGTGTTGCCGAGGAGGCGCTGCACGGCCACATGGCCGGGCAGGCCGATGGCCATGCCGAGGCCGAAGAGCACGGCGCTCTGGCGGAGGATCATGGAGACGATGGAGCGGTAGTCGGCGCCGAGGGCGATGCGCACGCCGATGTCGCGGGTGCGCTGGGCGGTGAGGTGCGCGATCACGCCGTAGAGGCCGACGATGGCGATGAGCAGGCCCATGCCGGCGAAGATGGCGAGGTTGGCGATGATGAGGTTGATGTTGTCGAGGTTGCGGTCGATCGCCTCGCGCACGGCGCCGCCGCCGGCCACGGGCAGGTCGGGGTCGAGCGCGGCGACCGTGCGGCGGACCGACTCGGATACGGAAGCGGGCGGCACGGAGGTGCGCAGGATGATCGACTGGTAGCGCAGCGGGAACCGGACGAGGGGCCGGTAGACCTGGAGCCGGGTGCCGGGGCTGCCGAGGTTGGCGGCCATCTGGACATCGCCGACGACGGCGACGACTTCGGCGAGTTCGTCGCGCTCCTTCAGGCGCAGACGTTTGCCGACGGCGTCCTGGCCGGGCCAGAAGCGGTGGGCGAGGGCTTCGTTGACGACGACCATGGGGCGGGCATCGGCGCGGAGGTCGGCGGGGAAGACGGTGCCGGCGCGCACGGGGATGCCCATGGCGGCGAAGAAACCGGAGGAGACGGGGACGGAGCTGACGAGCGGTTCCTGGCCGGGCGTGAACGTCTGGCCCTCGGCGGTGGCGTGATCGTTGCCGTAGTAGTTGTAGAGCGGGACGTTGCTGGCGATGGAGGCGTGGGCGACGCCGGGGAGGGCGGCGAGGCGTTCGAGCAGGTCGCGCTGGAAGGTGCGGAGCTTCTCGTCGTCGCCGTAGCGGTTCCAGGGGGTGACGAGGAAGCCGGAGTAGAGATGGTCGGGGTTCCAGCCGAGGTCGCGGGCGACGAAGCCGCGCGCGCCGAGGGCGAAGGCGCCGGCGACGCCGACGAGGACCAGGGTGAAGGCGAGCTCGGCGGCGACGAGGGTGTATTTGAGGCGGTGGTGCGCGCGGCCGGCGGTGGAGCCGCGGGCGCTGTCCTTGAGGCTGTCGGCGGCGGAGGTGCGGGAGGCGAGCCAGGCGGGGGCGAG
>DAOOFR010000126.1:0-10189 GCA_035415285.1 Opitutaceae bacterium | reverse complement strand
CCCGATGGAAATCCACGCGCTGCCCGCCGGCCCGATCGAGACCAACGCCTACCTGCTCACCGACCGCGCCCGCGGGGAGGCGGTGCTCGTCGATGCGCCGCACGAGGTGCTGCCAAGCGTGCAGGCGCTGCTGCAGCAGACGGGCTGCAAACTGGTGGCGTTGCTGATCACGCACGGCCACTGGGACCACACCGGCGATGCTGCGCGGGTGCAGCGGACAGGCGTGCCGCTGTACGCGCACGAGGCGGATCGGGTGTTCATCGAGACCCCGGAGGTGATGGAGCTGTTCGTGGTGCCCGGCCTGCGGCTCGAGGCGGCGAAGATCGACCGCGTGGTGGCGCAGGGCGACACGTTCGAGTTGCTCGGCGAAACCGTGGAGGTGCGCCACGTGCCGGGGCACTGCCCGGGCAACGTGCTGTTCCATTTCCGAAACAGCGGCGCGGCGTTCGTGGGCGATGCGATCTTCGCCGGCAGCGTTGGGCGCACGGATTTTCCCGGCGGCGGGTTCGAGATGTTGGAGCACTCGATCCGCACGCAGATCTACACCCTGCCCGACGCCACGGTGCTCTACCCCGGCCATGGCCCGGAGACGACCGTGGCCGAGGAGAAAGCCAACAATCCCTACGTCCGGAGCCGCTGATGACCGCCCCGATCGCCAACTTCCACGAGGCCTACATGCGGCGTGCGCTCGAGTTGGCGCGGCAGGGCTGGGGCGCGACGCACCCCAACCCGATGGTGGGCGCGCTGATCGCCGAGGAAGGCCGGATCGTCGCCGAGGGCTTCCATGCGAAGGCCGGCGAACCGCACGCCGAAATCATGGCGTTGCGGGTCCTCGGCCGGAAGCCCGCGCCCGGCGCCACGCTCTACGTGACGCTGGAGCCGTGTAGCACGCACGGCCGTACGCCGCCGTGCGTCGAGGCGATCATCGCCGCCGGAATCAAGCACGTGGTCGTGGGCGCGACCGATCCGAATCCGCGGCATGCGGGCAAAGGCTTCGAGGTGCTGCGCGGGGCGGGGGTGGAAGTGGTCGAAGGCGTGCTCGCCGCCGACTGTGCCGACCTGAATTTGATTTTCAACCACTGGATCGTGCACCAACGCCCGCTCCTCGCGGTGAAGGTGGCCACGACGATCGACGGGCGCATCGCCTGCCGCACGGGAGAGTCGAAGTGGATCACCGGCGAGCTGGCGCGCGCCGACGTGATGCGCTGGCGGCGGCTGTTCCCGGCGATCGCCGTCGGTGCCGGCACGGTGGCGAGCGACGACCCGCAGCTCACGGCGCGGTTGCCCGAGGGCGAGTGGTGCCCGCGGCGTTTCGTCTTCGATGCGGCGCTCAGCACGGCGACGCTGAATCCCTTGCCGCGCCTCTTCACCGACGCGCACCGCGAGCGCACCGTCATCGTCACCAGCGACCGGCAACACTCGGTCGTGGTGCGGCGGCTCGTGCAGCTCGGCGTGCAGGTCTGGCAACTGCCGGTGGTCGACGGCGCAGTCGAGATGGCGGCGTTCAGCGAACGCTGCGCCCGCGAAGGCCTCACCGGCGTGTTGGTCGAGGGCGGCTCGCGCCTGCTCAGCGGGCTGTTGCGGGCTCGCGCGGTCGACTACCTGCTCTCGTACCGCGCTCCGCGGCTGTTCGCCGACGCCGCCTCGATCCCGGTGGCGACGGGTCTGCGGGTGGAACTGCCGACGGTTGGTCTGCGGCTGGCGGAGGTCCGCCACGCGGTGTTCGGCGACGATCAGTTGATGCGCGGTCGGGTGGTGTTCCCGGATAATCTCGAGATCGATGAGAACCCGGGTGGCGAAACGCCCGAAAGCGGTCATCATCACTGCGGCTGCGATCATGACTGAGCCCATCGACATCTTCTTCGCCACGGGCAACGGCCACAAAGTCGCCGAGATGCAGGCGCTCGCCGACGACTCGCGGCTCGCCCTGCGGCTCCGCTCCGCGAAGGACGCCGGCGGGATGCCCGCCGTGGTCGAGGACACCGGCACCTTCCTCGGCAACGCCCGCAAGAAGGCCCGCGCCCTCCACGCGCAACTCAACGACCACTCGTGGGTGCTTTCCGACGACAGCGGGTTGTGCGTCGACGCGCTCGGCGGCGAGCCCGGGGTGGAGTCGGCGCACTACGCCGGACCGGGTGCGACCAGCGCGGCGAACCTCGCGAAGCTGCTCGGCAAACTCCAGGGCGTCCCGCGCGAGGCGCGCACGGCCCATTTCATCTGCGTGCTGTACGTCGTGGAACCCGGCGGGCTCGAGCACAACTTCATCGGCCGTTGCGACGGCCGGCTGCTCGAACGCGAACGCGGCGAGGGCGGTTTCGGCTACGATCCGATCTTCGTGCCCGCGGAGAGCCACCTCACCTTCGCCGAGCTCGGCGAGGCGGTGAAGAACGGGATCAGCCATCGCGCCCGCGCCTGGGCGAAGTTCGCCGAGTGGATGCGCGGGCGGAAGGGCTGAGGCGGCGGGCCCGGGTGGGGGGGCGCCGTGGTGCCCGGGACGGTGGCGATCCGGCGTCCGCGTTTCCCTCATTGCCAGCGCTGCGCGGACCGCGTGCGATGGCGGCATGTTCGGCAAGAAGACTCCTCTGCTCAAATGTGGCGTGGCCGGTGTCGGCTCCCTCGGCCAGCATCATGCCCGTATCTACTCCACGCTGCCCGGCGTCGAGTTGACGGGCATCTTCGAGACCAGCGATGCGCGCGCGGCCGAGATCTGCGGCAAGTACAACTGCAAGCGCTTCGCCTCCATCGAGGAGCTCGGCGAGGCGTGCGAGGCGGTGAGCGTGGTGGTGCCGACCGACCGGCATTGCGAGGTGGCGCTGCCGCTGCTCGCCAAGGGCTGCCACCTGATGATCGAGAAACCGTTGTGCGCCAGCTTGGAGGAGGCCGAGCGCGTGCTGGCCGCCGCGCGGGCGAACGGGCGCCTCGTGCAGGTCGGGCATATCGAACATTTCAATCCGGTGATGAGCTTCCTCGAGAAGGAGGCCGACCATCCGCAGTACATCACCACCGAGCGGCTGGCCCCGTACACGCCGCGCGGCACGGAGGTCGGTGTCGTGCTCGACCTGATGATCCACGACATCGGCATCGTGCTCGCGTTGGTGAAGTCGCCGATCGTGCGGATGGACAGCGTGGGCATCAACGTGCTCTCGAAGACCGAGGACATCGCGAACGCGCGCCTCGTGTTCGAGAACGGCTGCGTCGCCAATCTCAGCGCCAGCCGAATGAGCCTGAAGAAGAACCGCGAGATCCGCGTCTTCCAGGACAACGCCTATCTCTCGCTCGATTTCATGAACCAGTCGGGCCACCTCGTGCGCAAAAGCGACATCATCGCCTACGGGGTGAAGGCCAAGCTCGGGCTCGTGAAGGCCGGCGATGCCAGCTCGATCCCGGTGCAGGAGATCCCGATCGAGAAAGGCGAACCGCTCGCGCTGGAGCTGGCGTCGTTTGTCGAGAGCGTGGCGAAGGCCCAGCAGCCGAAGGTCGGCGCCGCGCTGGGCAAGAGCGCGCTCGAGGTCGCCATCGCCATCACCGAGCAGATCCGCAAGGGCCAGCGCTGAGCGCGTGTCGCGATGGCTACGCCGAAACAGTTGCCGTTCTCATTGCCGCCGCCGGAGGGCGGGGCGGTGGATGTGCTGTTCGTCGCAGCGGAGCATTCGGGCGACCAGCATGCGGCGCGGGCGGTGCGGGAGTTGCGCGCACTGCGGCCGGAGGTGCGGGTGTGCGCGGTGGGCGGGCCGGCGCTGGCGGCGGCCCGCGCGCAACTGCTGCTCGATCTCACGGCGCACTCGGCGCTCGGGTTTGCGGCGGTCATCAAGATTCCGTTCTTCCGCCGGCTGATCGGCGACATCGTGCGTTGGGTCGGCGAATACCGGCCGAAGGCCGTGTGCTTTGTCGACTCCTCCGGGCTGAACCTGCGGATCGCGAAGGCGCTGTTTGCGCGCGGGTTCACGGCGAAGGCCGGCGGGCCCACGAGGGCGCTGTACCTGATCAGCCCGCAGATCTGGGCGTCGCGCGCGGGCCGGCGCTTCGCGATGGCGGCGCACCTCGACGGGCTGGCGACGATCTTCCCCTTCGAGGCGAAGTGTTATGCGGATACGACGTTGCCGGTGACCTTCGTGGGGCACCCGTTCGTCGCGTCCGAGCATGTGAGTCCGGTGCGCTATGATCCGGCCGGGCCGATCCTGCTCCTGCCCGGCAGCCGCAAGGGCGCGGTGGCGCGGATCTTCCCGGCGTTGCTCGACGCCTTTCTCTGGTATCGCAACGATGGCGGCGACCGCGACGCGGTGGTGCTCTACCCGAGCGAGAAGATCCTCGGCGCGCTCCAGGCGGCGAAGCCTCCGGCCAATGTGCGGCTGGTGCGGGCGGGCGAGGGGACCGGGCCGCTGGCGGCCTCGGCGGTGCTGACCTCCAGCGGCACGATGTCGCTGGAGTGTGCGCTGGCGGGGATCCCCGGCGCGGTCGTCTACCGCACCGACCCGGTCACCTATCTGATCGGGCGCTGGATCGTGAAGGTGCCGTACCTCGGCATCGCGAATCTGCTGCTTGGCGAGGCGATGTACCCCGAGTACATCCAAGGAGCTGCGACGCCGGCACGACTGGCGGCGCAGCTCGCGGCGGCGCTCGGCGATGCGGTGCGGATCGCGCAGACACAGAAGCATGCGGAGCAACTGCGCACGTTGCTCTCCCAACCGGCGGCCGGCAGCGTGGGCGAGTGGCTGGCTCGGCACTTGGGCTGAGCGAGAGAGGACCGGCGCCCCGACGAAAGCCTTGGCCGCCACCGCTAAGCAGGAGAGGCCGCGATCTGCTTTCCGCGGCGTCTTCTGCCGCACGGCAGAACGCTTCCACGCTCCGGGCCGCTCCTGCCCCTGCGGGCGATCCGGACGGCGAACTTATGGCAGCGGCGCGGATACGGACGCTTGGTCGGAGCCCTGGTGGCAGTCGGGAGCTGACGGCCGCGACTCGATCTCCGTGGTGTCGGTAGCATTCGGCGCCAGCTTTTGCCAAAGGGCTGTCGCTCGGGTCTCGAGCAGGGCGCGGGCGCGGGCGATCTCCGCCCGGCGGTGGGCGATGTTCTCCTCGGCGAGACCGGCGAGGTCGTCGAGGTTGTAGAGATAGACGTTGGGCAGTTCGGCGACGGCGGGGGCGATGTCGCGCGGCAGGGCGAGATCGATGAGGAAGAGCGGGCGCGAGGAGCGGGCCCGCATCGCGCCGTAGACCATCGGCAGCGTGAGCAGCGGTTCGGGGGCCGAGGTCGAGGAGACCACGATGTCGAAACCGCCGAGCGCCGTACCGAGCTGGGCGAACGGGAGCGCGGAACCGGAGAACTCGCGGGCGAGTTCCTCTGCGCGGCCGGCGGTGCGGTTGGCGAACGCGATCGCGCCGGCCTCGCGGTTGCGGAGCGCCTTGGCGGTCTTCTCGGCGATGTCGCCGGCGCCGATGACGAGGACCCGGCTGCGGCGGAGCTCGCCGAAGATCCGTTCGGCGAGGGCGACGGCGACGGTGGCGACGCTGACCTGACCGGCGCCGATGGCGGTTTCGGAGCGGACGAGCTTGGCCGACTGGAAGGTTTTCTGGAAGACGCGGTTGAGGACGGGACCGATGTGGCCGGCGGTGCAGGCCCCGGCATAGGTGTCCTTCACCTGTCCCAAAATTTCGGTTTCGCCGACCATCTGCGAGTCGAGTCCGGCGGCGACGGCGAAGAGGTGGGCGACGGCGGCGGCGCCCTGGCGTTCGACGGCGTAGGGGGCGAGCACCGCCGGCTCGATGGCTTGGATATGGCAGAAGGACTCGGCCAAGCGCGGGCCGGCCGCGGGTTCGCTCGCGACCGCGTAGATCTCGAGCCGGTTGCACGTGGCCAAGATGCAGTACTCGCTCACCGCGGAGTCGGCGCGCAGTTCGGCGGCGAGGGCGGTGTGTTTGGCCGGGGTGAGCGCGAGGCGCTCGCGGACCTCGAGCGGCGCGGTCTGATGGCTGACTCCGAGGAGCAGGAGTTGCGGTGGGCGGCAGCTCATGGTGTCCGCTCCGGAACGGGCTGGGGGGCTGTCGCCGCCGGAGTGGCGTGGGGCGGGCCGATGACGACCCAGAGCGAGAGCAGCGGGGCCAGGAAGAGCAGGAGGCCGAATCGGGCGAACCTTTCGGCGATGCAGCGTTGGCGGAGGCGCTGCACAAGGGCGAAGGCGTAGCAGAGCCACACGGTCACTGTGGCGAAGAGCTTGGCGGGAGCGACGACACCGGGTTGTCCGTGCCAGTTGGTTCCGGCGATGGCGATGGCGATGGTCAGGAGCGCGACGCCAGCGGCGAGGAGGCGAAGGTTGATCTGGTCGAGGTCGACAATGGAAGGCAGCAGCGGGGCGGCATGGTCGAGGCGTTTCCGGCGGAGGTTGCGGTGCTGGAGCAGGTACATCAGCGAGGTGAGCGCGAGGAGGGCGAACACGCCGTAGCCGAAGAGCGCGATCGAGGCATGGACGGCGACCCATGGGTCCGCGCCGAACGGGCGCAGGCGCGCGGCGCTGTCCCAGGCCGGCACGGCGATCGAGAGCACGCCCAACAGGACGGCCATGCCGGCGCTGAAGAAGCCGAAGAGGCTGGTGCGGAACGCCGGACCGACGATGAGGTAGAGCAGGGTGCAGGACCAGGCGACGAACTGGAGGATCTCGAAGCGGTTGCCGACCGGGCAGCTGTTCGTGATCTGCCCGCGCAGGAACAGGCCGTAGGTGTGCACGAGCCAACCGAGCGCCATCAGCGCGTAACCGCCGATGCGCGAGTGGCGGCGGCGAAACAGCAGCGACCATGCGCCATAGAGCAGGCCGGTGGTGTAGAACCCCGCGCCGATGGCGATTGCCGTGCGGTCGGTGAGGAACGTCGAGTCCATCGCCGCCGGATCGTGGGGCACGTTGCGGGGTTCGCAAGTCCGCGGCGCGGGCGAAAGGGAGAGCGGGATTGCGCCCGATTCGGGCTCAACTGGAGGGCGAGTGGTCCGATAGACGCGGTGTTCCTGGCTGCCCCACACATCGAGGAACGAGTCAGGCTGGTCGAGGCGATGGCGATCCTGGCTGCGCGGCGATGGTTGGGTTCCGAGCGGACCGGATCTCGCGACGCGGCCGGGGCCGGAGCGGAAGACCGTCTGCCTTCACGGTTTTGTCTGTGTCAGGGTTTGTGCAAAGGGGTATCCAGGGCGCGGCTCGCGAGCCGCGCCCTTCGCTTTATCCGGGCCTGCACGCACGGACGCGAGGGGCGACAGCGGACGGTGCGACCAAGGTCGCACCCTACGAAAGGATGATGAGAGACGGTGCGCCCGAGGTCGCACCCTACGAAAGGGTGGTGAGGGACGGTGCGCCCGAGGTTGCCCCCTACGGGGAGGATGGCGCCGCGACGGGGCGGCGAGGGTGAGCGACGCAGGGACCGGCTCAGGCGCCTTCGGCGATGGCGACGGCCTTCAACAATGCGGAGGCCTTGTTGATCGTCTCCTGGTATTCGGAAGCCGGAACCGAGTCGGCGACGAGGCCGGCGCCGGCCTGGATCGTGATCTGGCCGTCCTTCACCAGCGCAGTGCGCAGGGTGATGCAGGAGTCGAGGTTGCCGTCGTAGCTGAAGTAGCCGAGGGCGCCGGCGTAGAAGCCGCGCTGGAGCTGCTCGAACTGGGCGATGAGCTGCATGGCGCGGATCTTCGGCGCGCCGGAGACGGTGCCGGCGGGGAAGGTGGCGCGCATGACGTCGAAGGCGTTGCGGTCGGGGCGGAGTCGGCCCTCGACCTGCGAGACGATGTGCATGACGTGCGAGTAGCGCTCGATGATCATGTACTCGGGCACGGTGACCGAGCCGAACTCGCAGACGCGGCCGATGTCGTTGCGGGCGAGGTCGACGAGCATGAGGTGCTCGGCCTTCTCCTTCTCGTCGGCGAGCAGGTCCTTCTCGAGGGCGACATCCTCGGCCGGGGTGGCGCCGCGCGGGCGGGTGCCGGCGATGGGGCGGATCTCGACGAGGCCGTCGGTGGCCTTGACGTGGACTTCCGGAGACGCGCCGACGATGGCGAAGTCGCCGGCGTCGAGGATGAACATGTAGGGCGACGGGTTGACCGTGCGCAGCGCGCGGTAGAGATCGAGCGGCGACTTGGCGAAGGGACGGCGGAAGCGCTGGGAGAGCACGACCTGGATGATGTCGCCGGAGCGGATGAACTCCTTGGTGCCGTCGACGGCGCGCTCGAACTCCTCCTTGGTGAAATTGCCCGGGGGCACGGCGAGCTTCGGGCGGTCGGCGAGGGCGATGGGCGCGAGTTCGCGGCGGGTCTGCAGGAGCGTGCGGAGGTTCTCCACCTCGGCCACGGCGGCGTCGTAGGCGGCGTCGATGTCGTCGCCGATGTGGGCGTTGACGTGGAGGCGGAGGGTCTGCTTGGCCCGGTCGAAGATGACCAGCGAGTCCGCGAGCATGAAGTAGAGGAGGGGCAGACCCTGGTCGTTGGCGGGCGGAACGGGAACGGTGGGCTCGATGCGGTTGATGTACTCGTAGCCGATGAACCCGACGGCGCCGCCCATGAACGGCGGCATGCCCGGCTGTTTCACGGGGCGGAGGCCGCGCATGTCGTCCTCGAGGATCTTGAGCGGGTCGGCAGGGGTGGGGAGGCGCTGCGTGGAGCCGTCGGCGTTACGGACGAGGGTGGTGTCGGCGCCGATGGCGAAAACCTTGCGCGGACGCACGCCGATGAAGCTGTAGCGGGAGAGGTGTTCGCCGCCCTCGATGGATTCGAGGAGGAAGGCGGGGCCGGAACCCTTGACCTTCGCGTAGGCGGAGACGGGCGTCTCGATGTCGGCCATGAGGTCGGCGTAGACGGGGACGACATTGCCCTCGGCGCAGAGGCGGCGGAAGGAGGCGCGATCGGGTTTGATTTCGAGCGGAGGAAGGAGGGCCATGGCGGAAAGAGGCGAGAGGTGAAAGACGAGAGGCGAGAGGAGGCCGACAGACGGCGGAGGGCAGATGGCGGCGATCGGATTACGCGTGGCTTGCGGAATGAAGAACGGAGAGAGCGGAGGGAGGAAGGCGGAAATGACGGTGTGTCAGGATGGCGGTTGCGCCCGTGGGCGGAGGTGGGCCCGCAGTTGTGCGAGGCGTGGCGCAGGAATCAGGCCTTCGAGGAGCCGGACATCGTGTTCGAGTTTCGGATCCGGCGGGCGCCCTCCGACAACATCGCGGCCCGAGCAGCGGGCGAGCCATTCACCCTCGGGACTGCATACCCGGAAGGTGACACCGTCGAGGGTGGCGACACATGCGGGGTCGAGGTAGCCGTCGACCATCGCGTAGCGGCCGGGCATGCCGACAGGATCGCCGTCGCGGATGACGAGCTCGGTGTGGCCGTCGGGGGACTGTTCCAGAAAGACGATTTCCAGACGGCGGCCGGTGGTTGCGTGAAACCAATGAGTCAACCAGCCGCGATCTTCGGTGAAGTAGCCGAGCCGGGTGAGTTCCTCGGCGAGGCGATCACGCTGGGCGGCGAGGGCGTTGAGATCGATGTCGCCGTGGGGGCGGGTCCAGCGGCCGACGAGGAAATCGACGGCGACGCCGCCGAAGAGCCAGAGCGGCGTGGCGACGCCGCTCGCGAGCTCGCGGAGCGTCGCGAGGATCTCGTCGTTGGTGAGGGGCGGGTGCATGGCGGTGCCGTCGGGCTGAATCCAGAATGCGGCACGTCGCCCGCGCGTTTCAAGCGAGCCCCAGCCGAACGCCGGCGGTGCGGCCGGCTCGTACTGTCTTTGGGAGAATCCTCGAGCGAGCCGTCCCGCCCCTCGGGTACTGCGCGACGGCCCGGCTGATCACTCGACCGTCACCGACTTGGCGAGGTTGCGGGGCTTGTCGACGTCGCGGCCGAGCTCGGCGGCGATGTAGTAGCTGAGGAGCTGGACGGGGATCGTGGCGAGGATGGGCAGCACGGCCTCGTGGCAGGGCGGCAGGTCGATGCGTTCGTCGGCGAGGCCGGCGGGGATCTCGGCGCCAGCGGTTGTCACCGCGATCACCTTACCCTTGCGGGCCTTGATCTCCTGGATGCTGGAGACGAGCTTCGGGAACATCTCGCCGGCCGGGGCGAAGAAGACGGTGGGGCACTCGGGGCTGATGAGGGCGATGGGGCCGTGCTTCATCTCGGCGGCGGGATAGCCCTCGGCGTGGATGTAGGAGATCTCCTTGAGCTTGAGCGCGCCCTCGAGGG
>DAOOFR010000125.1:0-10238 GCA_035415285.1 Opitutaceae bacterium | reverse complement strand
TATCTCCAAACCATCAACCCCCTGCTGCGCGATTCCGCCGGCGGCCCACCGTGAAACGTTTCCTGCTCGTCGTCCTGCTCGGCTTCGTCGCCGGGGCCGCGACCCATATCGGGTTCTACGCGTTCCGCCGGCCGGTCGTCGAAACCCGCCTCGCCCATAATCTGGCGTGGATGCGCACGGAGTTCGCCCTCGACGACGAGCAGTACCAGCGCATCAGCGCCCTGCACGACCGCACCGGCCCCGAGCTGGAGCGTTTGTTCTCCGTGCTGCGCAGCACGCGTGAGGAGCTCCAGCGACTCGAGGAAATCCGCCGCTCCAGCGACAAGGTCGATTTCCTCGCCTATCACCAAGCCAAGGAGACAAATCGCAAGGCGCGCAGCCAGTGCCGCAGCCTCACGCTCGATCTGGTCTACTCCGTCGCCGAGACCATGACCGCCGAGCAACGCGACCGCTACTTCGCCCTCGTGCGCAACGGCATCGAGCTCGCCCCCCCGGTCCGCTGAGCGCCCGCCGCGCCCGCCCCCTTCCCCGAATCGCCCCAACCCCGCACCCAGGCGATGCCCGCCGACTCCGCCCAAGACCTCGCCCTCATGGCCGCCCTCGTGGCCGGCCGCGACTCCGCGCTCGACGAGCTGATGGAGCGCTGGGAAGGCCCGTTGCGCAGTTTCGCCTATCGTTACCTGCTCAACCCCACCGACACCGACGAGGTCGTCGAGGAGACCTTCGTGCGCATCTACCACAAACGCGCCGACTTCGTCCCCGGGTCCAATTTCTCCGCCTGGATCTTCACGATCACCGCCAACCTTTGCCGGCATCGACTGCGCTGGCGCCGCCGCCACCCTTCCGAGTCCATCGACATCCCCGACGAGGACGGTTCCCCCGGCCTCGGTTCCACGCTGCCGGCCGGTGGGGCGGATCCTGCCGTCTCCGCCGAGGGCAGCGAGCGCATCGCCGCCCTGCGCGAGGCCGTCGCGGCGCTGCCGCACGACCAGCGCACCGTCTTCCTCCTGCACTCCTACGAGGGCCTGAGCTACCGCGAGATCGCCGCCGCCGTCGGCTGTTCCGAACGCGGCGTGGAGACCCGGCTCTACCGCGCCCGCCAAGCCCTGCGCGACAAGCTCACCCACCTGCTCGCGCTGACCGCCGCCGCGTAGGCGCAGCCACGGCAACGGCACCATCCGGCGTTCTCACGAATGCCGCCACACCACGCCCCTCCTCGTAGCGATGCGCGTGAGCGCATCGGCATCCGCCATCCGGCGTCGGTCACCATCCGGCGTTCTCATGAACGCCGCTACCCGGAGGACCTCCCGGTAGCGATGCGCGTGAGCGCATCGATCCCCCGGTCGGCACCCGGGGTCGCTCGGTTCCGGTCGCGCCCCCGGAGACCGCCCGTCCGCGCCTGACCGCCGCCATCCGGCGTCGGTCCTCCGCGTGCCGGTCTCCGGGTTCCCGTCGCCCCTCAATCCTTAAAGGCGAAGTCCCGCGTCGCATCCGGGCCGGGGCCGGTGGCCCGCTTGAGGTTGCGCCGCACAGTCGTGAGGCTCTCGCGCACCAGTTCGCCCATCGAGGTGCAGCCGAGGAAATCCGCATTCCCGTAGTGCTCCGCCAAGCCCGCGCGCAGCTGCTCCACGTGCGCCGCCGGCGCCAGCTCCTGGGCCGCCATCGCCTCGAGCAGTTGCTCGAGCCGCTGCCGGATCAGGTCGGCGCGCTGGAGGATGAGCGTCTGCTCCTCGTGCTGGTACTGGAGCACGACGGTCGGGTTGAGGTGCTGCAGGCAGAAGAGCGCCAGGTGCCGGTTCTCCGGGAAGAACTGCGGCAGGTAGAAGTTCTTGCGCGGGCTGTAGGACTGCTGGTCGAAGTCCATCGCGCGGAACCGGATCGTGGGCTCGTCGAAATCGGGCACCACCAGCGCCACAAAGTTGTACGCGCGCATGTCGCCGAGCAGGCGCACGAAGCAGCGCTCGTTGAACTTCACCAGCTCCTTGGCCACGCGGATCGGCTTGAGCTCGCCGCGGTGCAGCCACTTGTCGATGAACACATCGCCCGGGATGCCGATCACGTGCTCCTCCACCAGCGTGTCGCCGCTGGTGAAGAAGTTCATGCGGTTGGGCGAGAGCAGGTGCTCCAGCTCCAGGCCGAACACCCGCGAGGCGTCGGCCTTCTTCAGGTAGAAGTAGTCCTGGTTGTCGTTATATGAATTGACGATCCGGATGCGGAAAGGGAGCGAGTTGCCGAAGGTGCAGTAGTCGATGCGGTCGACGTAGAGGTGCTGCATCACCGACAGGTCTCCCTGCACGCGCAGTTGCGCGTAGAGCCGGCACAACGCGGCGTTGAGCCGCTCCATCTCGTGCCGGTCGTACATGACGACCTCCCACAGCGTCGGCTCGCCGCCCGGCCCCTCGAGCGGGATCGACTCCCGGAAGTGCATCAGGTCGCGGTAGAGCACCGGCAGCTCCAGGTCGCGGTGGTAGCGCACCAGGTAGTCGCGCAGCGCCGGTGCGATCGGATACGCGGGCTTGCGCTTGGTCGGCGGGGGCGGCTGCTGGCGCGGCGTCATGCCGCGACCCTAGGGCAACGCCGCCGTTTGGCCAGCGCCGAGGCGGCGGCGGCGATCAGCCGAAGGGGGTGCGGCTCGATCGGCCCAACGGGCCCGTAGGGGGCGAGCTTGCTCGCACCGCCTGGATACGGAGTCCGCCCTGTGGTGCGAGCAAGCTCGCCCCCCCACATGGGCGGCCGGAGCGCGCCTCACTCCAGCCGGCAGTCCCGCGCGTCGATCGCCGGGGCGCCGTGGCAGCCCTGCGCCTTGGTGTCGACCGTGCCGTCGACTCCGCGCAACCAGAGCGCGGGCACGGCGGGCGTCGCCGCGGCGAGCCAGCCCTCGCGCGGCAGGATCTCGGCGGTGTTGCGCAGGCGTTTCCACTCCGGCACCCACTCGGCCGGCGCCGGCGCGGCGGGCCAGCGCACGTCGAAGTTGGTCACGCGCAGATCGCGCACGTTCTCGGCCACGAGCGCGGCGGAGGCTTGGCGCGCCTCCGGGCTGCCGATGCGCTCCTCGATCATGGCGGGCTCGAGATAACGGGCGGTCTTCTCGACGAGCGGGTAGCGCAGTGTCACGTCGTCGAGGCGGACGTCCTCGATCGTGCCGCCGTTGCTCGCGGCGATGAGCATGCGCCCGTCGGTGATCGCGCGCAGGTTGCGCACCGTCACCCCGCGCACCGCGGGCGTCACCCCCACGGCGGTGTCGAGCGGCCGGGCGTTGATCACCAGCGGCCGGGAGTCGAGCAGCTCGCACCGGGTATCGACGGTGATGTCGTGCACGAGCACCTCCTCGATGGGCGCGCCCTCGACGGCGTGGAGCGCCACGCCCGTGTGGCTGTGGTGCAGCACGCAGTCGCTGAAGACGATGTCGCGAATGGGATGACCGCTCTCCGGGCCGCAGACCAGGGCCGCGCCATGGGCGCGGATGTAGCAGCGGCTCACCGTCACGCGCTCGCAGGGCGCGGAATCGCGCCAGGCCTTGAGGGCGATGCCGTCGGTGCCGGTCGTGATCGAGCTGTCTCGCACCCAGACTTCGCGGCAGCCGTTGATCACGATGCCGTCGCTGTCCGGCGCACGCAGGTCGTTCTCGATGCGCACGCAATGGATCCAGGCGCGCTCGCAGCGCTGCAGGTGCAGCGTCCAGCCCGGCGAGTTGCGCATGAAGATCTCGGAGATGCGCACGTCCTTGCAGTCGACGAACTCGATGAGCGGGGTGACGAGGCGGCGCTTGACCTTGATGGGGGCGCGGGGGTTGGAGGCGTCCTCCCAGAACTCGGTCGCGCTGCCGTCGATCACGCCGGGGCCGCAGATGCCGATGTTCTCGCAGCCGCGGGCGACGATGAGGTGGTAGGGGTGGCGGTCTCCGTGCGACTCCGCGATCGGCCGGTACTCCTCGAGGTCGGGCGAGGCGAGCAGCACGGCGCCATTGGTCAGCTCGAGGGTGACGTTGGAGCGCATCTCCAACGTGCCGCAGCGGAACACGCCGCGCGGGAACACCACCGTGCCGCCGCCGACGGTGCCGGCCATGTTGATCGCCTTCTGTACGGTGCCCGTCGCCTGGGCCCAGCCGTTGTTGACGTCACCAAACTCGGTTACGATGAAGCGGGTATTCATGGCGAAGGTCGAGGTAAGGAGGCCCCGCGGCGTTGGCGAGGCTGAACACAGCGTAAATTCGCCCGCCGCGCGGGGACCGCGAAAAAAGCCCTCGCCTCGCCGTCCCGCCGCGCTAGCCACGGGGCGTGGGCTTTTTCGCTTCGCTCTTCGGCCAGAAAACCTCCCCCGCCCCCCGCACTGCGGTCGCGGCCTCGCCCGCGCCGACCTTCGCGGGGCAACCCGCGCCGGCCAGCGGCGGTCCGTTGCCCGGGCAGGAGAGCCTCGCCCGCCAACCACTGCCCGAGGGCGCGCTCGAGGTGCCCGCCCTGCTCGCGCAAGCCCGCGAGCACCTCGACCGGCAGGACCTCCCAACCGCGCTCCAGCTCTACGAACAGATCGCCGCGACCGACGGCGATCTCGGCGGGCCGCTCACCACCATCTCCGGCGACCTCGGCGCCACCGGCCACCTCGAGGCGTTGATCGAGTTCCTCGCCCCGCGCTACGACCCCGCCGCCCACGGCATGGCCCCGGGCATCAACCTCCTCCAGGCCTACCTCCACCGGCGCAACGCCGGCGCCGCCCAGCAACTGCTCGACCTGCTCACCCCGCTGGTCACCACCTATTCGATGCGCGACCGGCTCGACGGTTTCCGTTGCGCCATCGCCGAGCTGCGCGCCGCCGGCCCCGCCGAGTCCACCCCGACCGGTCCCGCCCCCGACATCCAGCTCATCAACATCAGCCGGCCGATCTGGACCTACGGGCTCGAGCAGGGCGAGAACACTCTCCCAACCAAGACCGCGCGCGTCCGCCAGCTCGCCCTGTTGCCGATCGCGTTGGTCGGCGACGGCGTCGCCGAGGGTCAGATCGCACCGCCCGACCACCCACTGGCCCCGGTCGTGCGCGGCCTGCCCTTGGCCTTGGCCGAGGCCTGCTGGTTCGCGCCAGCCTACCGCCCCACCGCCGTGACCGGCATCGACCAGGAGAAAAACCTCCTGCTCGCCCCACGCGCGTTTGTCGCCGGGCAAGTGCGCCAGCTCTTCCCCTCGGACCAGGATCCCATCGACTACGCCATCGCCGGCACGCTGCGCGCCGCGCCCGGGGGCGGCATCGGCACACTGGAGTTCGTCATCTGGGACATCCGCAAGTCGAAGCTCCTCAAGACCTTCCGCCTCGATGGCTCCGATGCGCTCGCCCGCGCGTGGCCGCAGTTGCTCGGGTATATCGAGGCCGCCCGCCCCGGCCCCGCCCCCATCGACTACGCCCTGCCCGCCGATCCGGTCGCCCACGCAGCCGCGCTCGATCACGTGTTGCACTTCTTCCTCGCCGAGAAAGGGGTTGTCCCGCCCGAGACACTCGCGCCGCACCTGCCGCGGTTGGCAGCCCTCGCCGCGTATGCCGCCGCCCACCCGGACGCAGTTGTGCCGGGGCTCATCCTGCGCGCCGCCATCCGCCACTGCGAGGCGCTCAGCTTGGAGGTCCCGCCGGAGATCGCCACCGCCGCGGGCCCGGCCGAGAACCAGTAACGGTCCGCCGGCGCCACGCCGGCCGGCACCTCCGGGCCTGCTCCACCCAACCAGCCGCCGAGCTCGCTGCGGCCGCATGCCGGTGACGCCGCAGGGCCTCCGCCCCCCCTGCCGCGCCCTTCCGCGACTCCGGGCTCAAGCCCGCCGCCACCCGGCCGATGTGTTTTCCACGGCCTCGTTCCCCAAAGGGAGGTCGGCCCACAGTGACTTCGTCTTCCGCCCCACGCCCGATCTCAGCTTTTGCGCGCGGCCGCTGGACGCCCTTATTGGCGACCGGCGCGTTCGCAGCTGGCCTGTGGTCGTTGGCCCAGCCTGTGGCCAACTTCGCCACCAACAACCCGCCCGCGCCCCCGCCCACCGCGCTGCTCGCCGCGCTCGACCACGCCGTCACCTGCCTCCAACACGAGCAGACCGCGCACCGGCCGGGCACCACGCCTTCCCCGGACGACTCTTTCGAACGCGCGCTGGTGGCGCTGCGCGAAGCAGCCGAGGCCGCTCCACTCGCGCCGACCGCGCGGGCCGGCTACCTCGCCACCCTCGATTCCCTCGCGGCGACTCGCCGACATCCGGCCAACTCCCCCGAGCGCCTTGCCGCCACCCACTCCGCGCTCGCCAGCCTGCTGCGTCTCCAGACCGCCCAATCGCAGGAACTCAGCCAGGCCACCGCGCAGCACGCCGCCACCGACCGCGCCAACCGGCCACAAATCGTCGCAGGCCTCGCGCTGCTCGGCGCCGCCGCCGCGCTGCTCCTCCTCCGCCTGACCGCGCACCGAGACCAACCGGCACCGCTCCCCACGCCGGCACCCGCCGCACCCCCTGCCCCCGCCCCGGCGCCGCCCCCGCCGGCCGCACCGGCCGCACCGGCCGCCGAGATCGCCCAAGCCGGGAGAATGCACGAAGCCCTCCGCGACCTCACCGCCATGGCGGTGACCGACGAGCGCGGCCTGATCCTCGAGGTCAACGACCGCTTCTGCCAGCTCTCCGGCTTCGCTCGCGACCAGATCCTCGGGCGCACCCATCGTATCCTCAACAGCGGACACCACCCGCCGGAATTCTTCCGCGAGTTGTGGGAGACCGTCCGCGCCGGGCGGAATTGGCGCGGCAAGATCGTCAACAAATCCAAGGACGGCCGCCTCTACGAGATTTCCGCGACCATCATCCCCTTCACCGATTCCGCCGGCGCCCGCCGTTTCGCCGCCTTCTCCGTCGAACTCAGCACCGGCCGCGCCCCCTCCGTCGCCGACAGCCAGCTCCAGATCGCCGTCCAAGCCGCCGGTTTCGGCATCTGGGAACTCGAGGTCGCCAGCCGCACCCTCAAGTGGGACCAGCGCATGTTCGAGATCTACGGTCTCCCCCCGGAAAACGGCATCACCTACGACGCCTGGTGCGCCACCATCCTCCCCGAGGACCGCCCCGCCACCGAGGAGCAACTCCACGCCTCCATCGACTCCCTCTCCGAGTTCGACACCGAGTACCGCATCCTCACCCCCGACGGCTCCGTCCGCCACATCCGCACCATCGCCTACGTCGGCACCGGCGACCGCGGCAACGCCACCCGCGTCTTCGGCGTCAACTGGGACAACACCTCCGAGAAGGAGATGGCCGCCTACCTGCGCGCCGCCGCCGAGAACGCCGAGAGCCTCAACCAGCAGCTCGAGACCGCCATCGAGCGCGCCAACACCCTCGCCCAGGAGTCCGCCATGGCCACCGTCGCCAAGTCGGAGTTCCTGGCGAACATGAGCCACGAGATCCGCACCCCCCTCAACGCCATCATCGGCATGAGCGGCCTGCTGCTCGACACCGACCTCAGCATCGAGCAACGCGAACTGGCCGAGACCATCAGCACCTCCGGCGACTCCCTGCTCGGCCTCATCAACGACATCCTCGACTTCTCCAAGATCGAATCCGGCAAACTCGAGCTCGAGCAGCGTTCCTTCGACCTGCGCGAGTGCCTCGAGAACGCCCTCGATGTGCTCGGCGCCAAGGCCGCCGAGAAGCACCTCGACCTCGTCGGGTGGATCGGGCCCGGCGTCCCCCCCGCCATCGTCGGCGACAGCACCCGCCTGCGCCAGGTCATCATCAACCTCGTCGGCAACGCCATCAAGTTCACCGCCACCGGCGACATCCTCGTCTCCGTCGAGAACCTCGGCCCGGCCGACGACGGCCGGCACCGCCTCCACTTCTCCGTGCGCGACACCGGCATCGGCATCCCCGCCGACCGCATGGACCGCCTCTTCAAGACCTTCAGCCAGGTCGATTCGTCGACGACCCGCCAATACGGCGGCAGCGGTCTCGGGCTGGCCATCTGCAAGAAGATCGTCGAGCTCATGCACGGCCGCATCTGGGTCGAGAGCGAGGCCGGCAAGGGCAGCACGTTCCAGTTCGAGGCCCCGCTGCCCGCCGGCACCACCCCGCCCGGCTGGACCGCCCCCCACGCGCCCCGCCCCGAGCTCGCCGGCAAGCGCCTCCTGCTCGTCGAGCCCAACGCCACCAGCCGCCGCGTCTTCGGCGCCCTCGCCGCCGGCTGGGGCCTCGGCCTGCGCTCCACCGACTCCCCCGCCGAAGCCCTCCAGTGGCTCAGCCACGGCGAGATCTTCGACCTCGCCCTCGTCGAGCTCCACCTCCCGGAGACCGACGGCCTCACCTTCGTCCGCAGCGTGCGCGCCCTCCAGCGCACCACCCTCCTGCCGATCGCCCTGCTCGCCCCGCTCGGCAGCCTCGGCCACACCCCGCCCGAGCTGGGCATCGCCGCCATCGTCACCAAGCCCGTCAAGGCCCTCGCCCTGCTCGACGCCCTCCGCGCCCTCGCCACCGGCGGCGCCCTCCAGCGCACCGCCCGCACCTCCGCCTCCGGCGCCGAGATGCTCGCCCACGACTACCCGCTCGACATCCTGCTCGCCGAGGACAACCCCACCAACCAGCGCATGGCCACCCTCATGCTCGGCCGCATGGGTTACCGCGTCGACATCGCCAACAACGGCCTCGAGGTCCTCACCGCCCTCGAGAAACACCCCTACAACGTCATCCTCCTCGACGTGCAGATGCCCGAGATGGACGGGCTCACCTGCGCCGCCGAACTCGGGAAACGTTACCCCAAGGCGCAACGCCCCTACCTCGTCGCGATGACCGCCAACGCCATGACCGGCGACCGCGAGAACTGCATCGCCGCCGGCATGGACGACTACGTCTCCAAACCCGTGCGACCCCACGAGCTCAAACGCGCCCTCGTCGGCGCCGCCGAGGAGCTCGCCGCCCGCAGCGTGGCCGCCGCCGCCGCCCCCGCCGTCCCGGCCGCCCCGGGCGCCGCGCCCGCCGCCGCCCCGGCCCCCGCCCCGTTCTCCAGCATCTTCTCCCCCGACACCGCGGCGTCATCGGCTTTCGGCGACGCGTCCCGCGCCGCACCGCCGGCCCCGTTCTCCTTCGCCGCCACACCGTCCGCCGCCGCCCCAACTCCCGCCGCGCCCGCCACGCCGCCCGCCGCGCCGGGCCCGGCTCCCGCGGCCGCCCCGACCGACGACTCCTCCCTGTTCACTTCCACCGAAGCCGTCACCGCCGCCGATGCCCGGCCCCGGCCCGTGCGCAAATCCAACGAGAACCGCCGCGCCAAGGCCCTCGCCGCCGCCAAGGCCGCTCTCGCCGCCGCCGAAGCCGAGCCCCCGCGCAACGATGCGTTCGACAGCTCCGCCCTCGAATTCGTCCTGCCCCCCGAGCCCGCCGAGGCCCTCGCCATCGCCCGCGAGATGTTCGACGGTTTCTTCGCCGAATCCGTCGACCGCCTCGGCGATCTCCAGAAGGCCGCCGAGACGGCCGACATCGAGACGGCCAACCGCGTCGCCCACCGCCTCAAGGGCGCCTGCTCCATGATCGGCTTCCGCGAGATCGAGCAGCTCACCGCCGCCATCGAGACCGACGCCCGCGCCGGCAAGCCCGCCGACCCCGAGATCGTCGCCCGGCTCACCCCCGCCTTCGAAACCGCCCGCGACGCCGCCACCCGCTGGGTCGAGCAGCTCGCTCAACGCGTGCCGCAATCGTAGCGCGGACGTCCCTCACGCTTCCGGAGTTGCCAGCCCGGGCGGCGACCGCCGATAAGGTGCGGCTTTATGAGCAACTGTCCCTGCGGTTCCGGAAAACCCCTCGACGCCTGCTGCGGCCCGATTCTGGCCGGTGCGCCCGCGCCCACGGCCGAGGTGCTGATGCGTTCGCGCTACACCGCCTACGTGCAGCGCGCGTACGCCCACCTCGAGCGCTCGCTGAGCGCCGAACAGCGCAAGGATTTCGACGCCGACGAAGCGAAGCGTTGGGCCGAGAGCTCCGAGTGGCTCGGTCTCACGATCCTGCGCACCGAGAAGGGCGGCGCCGGCGACGAGCAGGGCCTGGTCGAGTTCTCCGCCCGCTTCCGCGCGGACGGCAAGGAGCACGAACATCTGGAGACCGCCATCTTCGGTCGCGAGGAAGGCCAGTGGGTCTACGTCGGCCAGGTCGCCCCGAAGGGCCAGACCGTGCGCCGCGAGCAGCCCAAGGTCGGCCGCAACGACCCCTGCCCCTGCGGCAGCGGCAAGAAGTACAAGAAGTGCTGCGGCGCCA
>DAOOFR010000124.1:0-10250 GCA_035415285.1 Opitutaceae bacterium | reverse complement strand
TCCAGTGCCATGGCTCGTAGACGACGCCGTACGGGTTGCCGCGGGGATAGGAGAGTGCGAAACCGAGACCGCGGGCGTGGCGGTCGAGCCAACGGAAGGCCGCCGTGGACTCGAACTCCTCGACTAGATTCGGGCAGTCCGGTGTGGTGATGTCGATGGCGGTGCCGGTGTGGTGTTCGCTGAATCCGGGGTATGCGCTCACCGCGAGGATCTGCTCCCAGGTCAATCCGCGCCGGAGTTTTGCTGTGACGATCTCTTCCTGTCGCGCGATGCTCCGGAATGCGGAGGCGACCCAGAGCGTGATGCCCGCAGCAGCGGCGGCGGCCCGCATTGCTTGCCACGCCCGTGCGGTGTTCGGCTCGAGCCAGGCTTCGCGGCCGAGTCGATCAGGACCGATCGAGGTCAGCGCTGCGGCGTCCGTGAACCGCGGAGCCCGGTTGCGGTACTGCGGCGGCGGTTCGAGCATGGTGCGGAATCCGGCCGGCGCGGCGGCTCAGTTCCCAGGCGTGTTTTGTGTCGGCGCTTCGGGGTCGTCGGCGCCGGCTCCCGGGCCTTTGTCGTCGGTCTGCTTGGCGGCGGGGCCTGCATCGTGGCCGAACCGCATCGCTGCGAGCACGGTGACGAGGCGGTCGAACAGCACCTGATCCTCCTCGGCCGTGGTGAACGCGGTATCCGCAGTGCGGGTGATCCGCTCCGCCAACTCGACGGCGAGGACGTAGATCCGGCCTTCGCGGACGAAGACGAAATGCCCGCGTTTAGCGACGAGGCCCGGAGGCGTGCGCGGAGCGGGGGGAGTGAAGACGGAGCCCTCGGGCAGGAGCGTGAAGGCCACCATCGCGCCACCGAAGACTTCGGGCAGAAAGCGGGCGCTCTCGATGGTGGAGCCGGGAAACTCGCGGACGTAGTCGCGCAGGATGTTGTCGCGAAAAAACGCGATCAGGTAGTCCTTCGCCGGCGTGGTCTCGAACTCCCAGCGTGCCACCGGGGGCATGGGGAAGGCGGCGATGGTGAGGAGCGTGGCGACCTTGTCCTTGAAGACGACGATCTCGCCGTTGTCCATGATGGTGGCGTTGGCGCCGTGAAGGACCGGAACCGGGACCGAATACGCCTCGCCGGGCGCGATGTAGCGATCGCCCTCGATCCGGCCGAGGAGCTTCGGAGCCGCGGCGGGCGCCGGCTCCACGCGAGGGGCGGGCTCCGCGGCGAGCGCGGTGCCGACGATCAGCAGGGCGGAGAGGGCACGAAGGAGAAGCGTCATCGGGTCGGACGGTGTGTGCGGAACGGCGGAGCGAGGCAAGGGTGGAGCCGGTTTCGACCGCGGGCCCGGTGCGGGGTTTCATCCGGCGCGCCGATCGTTCGCCTCACAGCGGCAGACCGTCGAGTTGTTGCCAGAGGGCGGTGGGGATCTGCTCGGGCCGGGCCTGGAGGTCGAGGCCGGCGGCGGCGAGCGTGGCGCCCCAGGGCTCCACGGCGGCGGGGGCGTGGCGGCGCAGGAGCGCGCCGATCTGTTTGCGACGCTGCTGGAAACAGGCGCGGATAAGCTGGCGCGTGGCGTCGCGGAAGAGGAACGGCGCGGGGCGGCGCTGGAGGTTGAGCAGGTAGGAGTCGATGTCGGGCGCGGGGTAGAAACAGTTGCGGCTGACGGCGTGGCCCGGGGCGGCGGCGAAGGCGGACTGGAGGAGGATCGAGATGGCGCCGAAGCTCTTCGTGCCCGGGGCGGCGAGGAAACGGTCGGCGGCCTCGCGCTGGACCATGAGCACGGTGCGCTCGGGCAGCGGGCGGGAGAGCACGCCGTCGAACCACGGGGTGGAGATGGCGTAGGGGAGATTGGCGACGATCTTGAAGTCGCCGAGCGCGGTGTCGTAACCGGCGATGGGATACTCGACGGCGTCGCCGTGGAGCAGGTGCAGCCGGCCGGCGGCCGCGGGCACGACGGTGGCGGCGAGGTGGGCGTGGAGGCGCGGATCGAACTCGACGGCCCAGACCTCGGCGCCCGCGGCGAGCAGCTCGCCGGTGAGCGTGCCGAGGCCGGGGCCGATCTCGACGACCCGGTCGCCGGGGCGCACGGCGGCGAGCTCGAGGGATTTGCGCACGATGTTGCCGTCGATGAGGAAATTCTGCCCGAGTTGGCGGTTGGGCCGGTGGCCGAGTTGTTCGAGCAGGGCGCGGGTGGCGGACGGGGAGAGCGGCATTCGGAGGCGAAGGTAGGCGGTGCGGCGTGGTGGCGGCGAAACGAAAAAGGGCCCCCGCCGATGGGAGGCGGAGGCCCTTCGCGGGGGCTGGTTGGTGGGGAAGGTTGTCAGAGCGAACCGGTGGCGGCGGTGTCGTGGGCGAGCCCCGTGCCGGTGCCGGCGCCGGTGGCCGAGAGCACGCGGGGCGTCTGCCAGGCGGCCGGGCCGGTGAAGACGGGGGCGGTTGTCAGGAGCTGGCGGGTACGGGCCCCGTTGGAGCCGATGAGGCGGCCGTTGGCGTCGTCGGCCCCGAGGTTGTCGAAGAACTGGACGTGGCCGCCCATGAAGAAGACGTGGCCGCCGTCGGAGCCGTAGACGGAGTTCTGGCGGTTGGCGTCCCATGCGCCGGTGGCGGCGGCGAGGCCGCGGGTCCAGACGACGGGGGTGTTGGCGCCCATCGAGGTGCGCAGACCGCTGAAGGCCTGGAAGCTGAGGATGGCGCCGTTGAAGGCCGGTGTATCCGCGGCGAAATCGCGCGGCTGGCCGTTGCCGAGCACGTTGCCCAGTCCCTGGGTGCCGGTGAGGTCGGCCGGGGAGACCCAGACGGCGCCGTTGTTGAGCCCGCCGGAGAGGGCGAGCGCGGCGGCGTAGGAGTAGAGGGTCGTGGTGGCCGCGGTGCCGGTGGGGATGAAGCCGGTGGTGCCGGCGGCGGCGGGGAGGTTGGTCGCCGGCAGGCTGCCGTTGTGCTCCTGGGCGTAGACGAGGGCGGCCTGGCCGATGCTGCGGATGTTGGCGAGATCGGAGGCGCGCTGGGCGTTCTCGCGGACCTTTCCCACGACGGGGATGAGGATGGCGGCGAGCACGCCGATGATCGCGATCACAGTCAGGAGTTCGACGAGGGTGAAGCCCTCGGGGGAGTTCGTGCGCGGACGCATAACGTATCCTTAAGGTTACGGGTTTGCGTGGGGTTGGTGGCGCAGGGGGCGGTTCGCAGCGTCCACTCCGGCAGGACGGCGGCAAGCGCGAATTCACCCGCCGGCGTCTTTTCGGTCCGGCCGGCGCAGGCTCCGCGAGGGGAACGCACAAAATCTTGTTCCGATCGGAACAAGATTTTGTGCGTTCCCTTGGGCGACCCGTGACCGGGCGTGGGCTCGGGTGAGGCGCGTCACCGGCGCCGGCTGCGGGCGGCGGCGAAGAGGTATTGCTGGGCGAGCCCGGCAAACGGCCCGAAGTGGGCGCGGCCGAACTGGGCGAGCTGGGCGGGTCGCCAACCGTGCAGGCCGTAGTGCTCGGCGAGGGTGCGCAGGATCCACACGTCGACGGGAAAGGCCTCCAGCCGGCCCGCCCCGAAGAGCAGCACGCAGTCGGCCACCTTGTCGCCCACGCCGGGGAGCGTGCAGAGTGCGGCTTTGGCCTCCGGATACGCCGCGGCCTCGGTCGTGGCGAGCCAACCGGGGCGGGCGGCGAGGTACCGCGCCGTCTCGTGCACATAGCGGGCGCGGAAGCCGAGGGCGCAGGCGCGCAGCTCGCCCTCACCGACGGTGGCGAGCCGTTCCCAGGTCGGCAGTGCGTGGAGCCCGGGGGCCAGTTCGGCGCCGAAGCGAAGCGCGAGCGTCTCGCAGAGTTGGCGGATCTGGGGGATCTGCTTGGTCGAGCTGAGGATGAAGGCGAGCAGAGTCTCCGCGAAGGGCTGGCGAAGCAGGATCAATCCTGGGCAGGCGGCCACGGCGGCGGCGAGCACGGCGTCGCTCGTCAACGGGAGCCGGCCGAGGACGGCCTCGAGTTCGCCGGCCATCCCGAGGTAGTGGACGAGGGCGGCGCGCGCTCGGATCGGCTCCGTGGCGGCACGGAACCACAGGGAACCCGGATGGCGGTCACGCGGCGACTTGCCGGTGTCGCCGGCTCCGAGTCGCAGTTGGACCGCGTGTTCGCCGAAGACTCCCTGCCAGGCCGCGGGTGCGTCGTGCCAGCGCCAGCGGAAGGCCTGGCCGCCATCGAGCGTCTCGCGCAGGCTTGCCGGCGTGAAACGATGCGGCAGGGCGAGCGGCTCCCACGGCGACCAGCCCGGATCGGCGCGGGCGGGTCGGGTGGCGGCGGGCATGGGACCGGTGTCCTATTTTGCGGCCGTGGGGCCGCTCCAAAGGAAGCTGGCGAGCTCGGCCAGGATTGCGCCGTCGGTGCTGCGAGCGGTCACGCGCCAGGCGGCGGGCCGGATGTTCTTGGCGGGCCAGTCGGTGCCGGTGACTCCGAGTTGATAGACTTTCGCGCCGGAGGCGATGGGGGCGGGGAAGGTGAAGGTGCGGACGGCCGGGTTGCCGGGCAGCACGACCTCGACGACGAGGTTCGCGCCCTCGATGGCGAGGTCGGACTTCACGCGGGTGAGGAAGTAGTAGCCAGCGCGCTCATCGGCTTGGGAGCGCAGGACGATCTCGCGCCCGGAGTTCTCGCGCCCGCCGAGGTACTCGGAGATGCGGCGGAAGGAGTCGGCGTCGCGGTAGGCGGGCCAGACGCGCACGATATCCACGGCACCGGGGAGGAGGGCCGGGAGGGCGAAGAGGAGCAGGGTGGCGACGGAGCGCAGAAGCATGACGGGGCGAATAGCGGGCGGGGGGCGGGCTGGCAAGGACGGCGGCGCAAAACGCGCGGGCGGGGGCGATTCGGGAGGAGGACGCTGCGGCGGGGCACAAAAAAGCGCACCGCTTGGGGCGGTGCGCGGAGAGGGATGGACGGCAGCGATTACTGCACGCTGACCTTGCGGTGTTCCTTGTCGAAGTTCACCACGCCGTCGCGGATCGCGAAGAGGGTGTGATCGCGGCCCATGTCGACGCCGGCGCCCGCGTGATAACGCGTGCCGCGCTGGCGGACGATGATGTTGCCCGCGATGACCGCCTGGCCGCCGTAGAGCTTGATGCCAAGGTTCTTCGGCTTGCTGTCGCGACCGTTGGAGGATGTGCCCTGACCTTTCTTGTGCGCCATGACGATTC
This sequence comes from Opitutaceae bacterium, assembly GCA_035415285.1. Taxonomy (GTDB): domain Bacteria; phylum Verrucomicrobiota; class Verrucomicrobiia; order Opitutales; family Opitutaceae; genus CAJCBL01. The sequence continues at coordinate 5,095 of DAOOFR010000124.1, read as the reverse complement.
CTTAGGCAGAGATGGTTTTGATTTTGAGGACGGTGAGGTCTTGGCGGTGACCGGTGCGGCGGTCATAGCCCTTGCGCTTGGTCTTCTTGAAGATGACGATCTTCTTGCCGCGCTTGTTCTCGAGGACCTCGGCGGTGACGGACGCGCCGGCCACCGTGGGGGTGCCGATCTTGATCTCGGCTCCTTCGCCGACGGAGAGAACGTCGTTGATCTCGACTGTGGAGCCCTGTTCGGCCTTGGGGAAACGATCCACGATCAGAACGTCGCCCTCGGTGACGACGAACTGTTTCCCCTGTGTCTTGATGGTGGCTTTCATTGGAAAAGCTCGCGAAGAAACGGGCCGGATCGGAGGGAAGCAAGACCTTTTTGGGGCAACTTTCGGCGGCGGGCGATTTCCCTCGGAGGTTCGCGTTGAACGGCTCGCGATCGGCCGGCCGGGTTGAGAACCCGGCGCATCGGCGCGATCTTTCTCGGCGCGCCGGCGGCCGCTCCGCCCAACGAGGGCCACCGCCAGCGTCACCGGCATCATGAAAGCTGAACCTCCCGCCTCGCGCCGCGAAGCGATCCCGATCGCCATCCTGCTGCCGCATGCCCCCATCCTGGTTCCTGCAGTGGCGGGCGGACGCTTGGAGGCGTGCCGCTCCTCCTACGAGGCGATGGGCGAGGCTTCCCGGCGGCTGGTCGCGACCCAACCCGAGGCCGTGGTGCTGGTATCGCCGCATGCGGCGCGGGCGGAACGGGCATTCGCCCTGACCTCGGGTGGCGTCTCCGGCTCGTTGGTGCGTTTCGGGGCATCGCATTCGGAGGTGCGGCTGCCCGGCGACTGCGCTTTGACCACCGAACTGCGCAACCAGGCGGTTGCCCGCGGGATCGCCACCACGAACCTGTCGGCTTCGCCGCTCGACCACGGCAGCGTGGTGCCGCTCTGGCACCTGACGCAGGCCGGCTGGGGCGGCCCCACCGTGGTGGTGGCGCTCGCGGAGGCCGACAACTCGCGTATCGGCGAGCTGGGTGAATGTGTGGCGGCGGCTGCGGTCCACCTTGGCCGCCGGGTGGCCGTGGTGGCGAGCGGCGACATGAGCCACCGTCTCCAACCGGGCGCGCCCTGCGGTTACGACCCGGAGGCGGCGAAGTTCGACCAGGCGTTCATCGCGCAACTACGCAGCGGGGCGACGCGCGGGCTGGCCGCCGCTGTCGAGCGGTGGCAGGAGAATGCGGCGGAGGATGCCGTCGAATCGACGCTATTTGCGCTTGGGGCGGTCGGTTGGCGGGCGGACGGACGCGAAGTGCTCGGATACGAGGGCCCCTTTGGCGTGGGCTACGGCGTGGCGGTGCTGTTCGCCGCGGCGGAGACGGAGGGCGTTCGCGGCCCGGCGGACGCGGACCGGCTGGCGCTGCTGCCGGCGCTGGCGCGGGCCTCGATCGCGGCGGCGCTGCAACTGCCGGCGGAGCGGGTGGCGCCGCGGTCGGGCGACTGCCCGGGCGGCAACGGCGTGTTTGTCACGTTGCACACCGCCGAGGGGCGGTTGCGCGGCTGCATCGGCACCATGGAGTCGCACACGGGCGACCTCGCCGTGGAGACCTGGCGCATGGCGCGCGAGGCCGCGCTGCACGATCCGCGCTTCTCGCCGGTGGTCCCGGACGAGTTGGCGGCGCTGCGGATCGAGGTGACGGTGCTCGAACCGCTGGAAGACATCGCGTCGGAGGCGGAACTCGACCCGCGACATTTGGGGGTGGTGGTGCGCGCGGCCGACGGGCGGCGCGGGCTGCTGTTGCCGGGTATCCCGGAGGTCACGAGCGTTGCGCAGCAGGTGGCCATCGCCAGGTCGAAGGCGGGCATTGGCGCGAAGGAGCCGGTGCGACTGCAGCGCTTCGCGGCGCGGAAGATCATGGAGCCGGGCGCGCCATGAGCACGACGGCGGAGCTGCCCCTGGCTCGATGGTGGCGCCCGCGGGTGGATGGCCGGATCGAGTGCGAACTGTGTCCGCGGGCGTGCAAGCTGGGCGAGGGGCAGGACGGCTTCTGCTTCTCGCGCGGCAACCGCGGGGGCGCGATGCGGTTGCTGGCGCACGGGCGCAGCAGCGGGTTCGCCGTCGACCCGATCGAGAAGAAGCCGCTCGCCCAGTTCCTGCCGGGCTCGCGCGTGTTGTCGTTCGGCACGGTGGGCTGCAACCTCGCGTGCCGGTACTGCCAGAACTGGCGGATCAGCCGGGCGCGCACCGGGGCGCTGGCGACCGAGGTTGTTGCGCCGGGACAGATCGCGGCGCTGGCGGCGGAGCAGCGCTGCGCGTCGGTGGCGTTCACCTACAACGACCCGGTGGTCTTCGCCGAGCAGGCGCTGGAGGTAGCGGCGGCGTGCCGCGCGGCGGGGCTGCGCACGGTCGCGGTGACGGCCGGCTACATCTGGCTGGCGGCGCGCGCGGAGTTCTTCGCCGGGATGGACGCGGCCAACGTGGACCTGAAGGCGTTCAGCGACGAGTTCTACCGGCGGCAGTGCGGCGCGCGGCTCGGCGCCGTGCTCGACACGTTGGCGTGGCTGCATCGGGAAACGCGCGTGTGGCTCGAGGTGACGACGCTGCTCATTCCCGGCCTCAACGACAGCGAGGCGGAGTTGGATCGTGCGAGCGACTGGTTCGTCGAACACCTCGGGCCGGACGTGCCGTGGCATTTCTCGGCGTTTCATCCCGACTACCTGATGCTCGAACGCGCGGTGACCCCGTTGGCGACGCTCACCCGCGCGCGCGGCATCGCACGGTCGAAGGGCTTGCGGTACGTCTACACCGGCAATGTGCGCGACAGCGACGGCGAGCGGACGTGGTGCCCGCATTGCGGCCGCTGCGTGATCGAGCGCGACGGGTACCGGTTGCACGGCTGCTTCGTGCGCGGTGGCCGGTGCGCGTTCTGTGACGGCGCGATCGCGGGGGTGTGGGCGGACGGGCCGGCGTGAGCCGCAAGGCGGGCGCGGGCGCGGGGGCGGAGCACATCAGGCATCGGGCTTCTGCGTAGGCGGGAAACAGACTTGGGCTGATTCCCAGGGTGGGCGGCGGGTGGTAGAAGAAGCGGTTCGTTGGTCTGCGGCCGGACCCCACGCACACGAGTCGCAGTTCAAACCCAAGAGGTGATAACATGAAGAAGCTACTGGTCTTCGCCGCTTTGCTGGCGGCGGTTTCGCTGTACGGCGGGCTGTCCATGGCGACCGGTGACAGGTTGACGGACTACAGCGCCTGGTTTGCCCCGGAGTTCAGAATCGCGAGCGATGCCAATGTCCCCAGTAGTCCGAGTCCCCCGCTGGGGCGTCCGGCTGCTTTCGTGGACGCCAATCGCTCTTGGTCTGGCTGGACGGCCAACTGGGGTACGACGAGTCTGAAATCCATTTCATGCGCCACCCCATTCTGGAACGACCCGGCACTGGGGAATCCTCGCCTCCGCATCGAGGTTGTGTTCCTCGGAGAGAGCGCCGGATGGTGGGATGACTTCGGCTACACGATTAACGGGGTGGACACCCTGCTCGCCGACAGTGTGCAGACGATCAACAAACACGGATCCAAGAATCGGTGGTTTGGCGACTACGTGAGGTTGAGCCTGGCGCCGGGCGAGTCGCTCGACTTCTTCGTCACCGGCAGCGGGGTGTTCGGACCGAATAGCGGCACCGGGCCCACGATCGGCGCCCAAGGCGGCAAATACTACGTGTTCGATCCGGACCTCAATGTGCCGACGGGCTCGGACCTGCAGTCCTATTATGGGACCCTAGATCCGATTACTTCGGTCCGTGATATGAACATGACACCGGGGATTCTTGATCCGTTCATCATCTTTGCCTTCGAGGACATCCGTGAGGGCGGAGCGCATCGCGATTCGGATTTCAACGATTTCGTCTTCGCGGTCCGAGCGGGTTTTGATCGCCCCCAGGGAGGAGTCGTACCGGAGCCGTCGACCTATGGTCTGATGGGCGCCGCAATGCTGTTGCTCGGCGTGGGCTGGCGGCGGCGCAATGCGGCGTGAGAGGCGCCGGCCCAGACTGAAAAAGAAAAGCCGGCCCGCGAACGGGCCGGCTTGGCAAAACGGGCGGTGCTGGCGGCGGGTTACTTCTTTGCGCCGGAGGGCGGGATCACGGGTTCCGGCGCCGCGAGCAGGCCTGCCTGCATCAGGCCGACGTTCATGTCGTAGTGGCGGCGGCGCTTGTAGTCATCGGGAAAAACCATGCGTCCGACAGCGATGCGTTCCTGGATTGCGGCAAGGGCCTCGAGTTCCTGTTGGCGCTTGAGGGCGGCGAGGCGGGCGAGTTCGCGCTCCTCGGCGGCTTTGCGCTCGTTCTCGGCGTCCTCGAGGGCCTTGAGGGCGGCGAGGCGGGCGGCCTCGGCATCGCGGGCCTCCTGGGCGCGCAACTCGGCGAGGCGCTGGGCTTCGCGCTCGGCTTCGAGAGCGGCGAGTCGGCGGGCTTCGGCTTCGGCGGCGAGGCGCTGGGCTTCGGCCTCGGCGGCGAGGCGGGCCTTCTCGGCGGCTTCCTGCTCGAGTCGCTGGATCTCGGCGAGGCGGGCCTTCTCGGCGGCCTCCTGCTGGGCCTTCAACTCGGCGAGTCGTTTGGCTTCGGCTTCGGCCTCGGCCTTGCGCTGGGCTTCGGCTCGGGCTCGCTCGGCCTCTTGGGCGAGCTGTTCCTGCCGAGCCCGCTCCTTCTGTTGGGCGACCTTGTCGGCGTGGGAGCGGTAGGCGAAGAAGGCCACAAGGGCGAGGAGGACGACGACGGCAGCGATGATGACGCCACGTTTGTTCATGGTGTGCGAGATAAGTGGATGGGTGCGGGCGGCGGAGAGACATCATGGCGGCTCGCCACCCGAGAGCAAGGACCGCCATGGCGCGCGGCGGGCAAAAAACGGACTTTTCGCACACCGCGCGGCAAGAGAGTGCCGTCTACGACCGCCGGCGGAGGGAAAGGTTGCGGGAATAACGCGCCACTCCCGTCGCTCGCTCGGCTGGGGTGGCGCAGCGTCTCGCACCTGCCTGGTGCCGAGCGGCTCAGGGGCTCACTTCGCCGCCGGCAGCGGGAACTCGGCGATGCCGTCGTCCGGGCTGTCCTTGATCGGGTTAACGTAGGGGC